>NZ_JACIYP010000234.1 GCF_014359905.1 Hoeflea sp.
AGTGGAACTCGATCTCCCCCTCCATCTGCGAGCGGACCTGCCCCTCTATCAGAACAAGCCCGAAGCCATTTCGTTCCGGCGAACGCACGGGCGGGCCGCCCTCTTCGACCCATGTCAGCGCGAGGCGGTCTTGTTCCACCTGCCATCCGACATTCACCTTGCCCGCATCGGCCGACAAGGAGCCGTATTTTGCGGCGTTCGTTGCCATTTCATGAATGACGACCGCAAGCGACAGCGCCTGATGCGGCTTCAGCGGCACGTTTGGCCCCTGCATGCGGATGCGCCCCGCGCCGAACGCCTCTGCCTCGGTGCGGATCAGGTCGGCGAGCGGAACCACCGTCCAGTCCGCCTGCGACAGCAGCGAATAGGCCCGGCTCATGCCATGCAGCCGACCGATGAGGCGCCTGGCGAACTCGTCCATGTCGGGTGCGGTCTTGCGGGTATTCCGGGTGATGCTGATCGCCACGGCAAGCATGTTCTTGACGCGGTGGTTCAGTTCGGAAATCAGGATTTTCTGCTGTTCCTCCGCCTGGGCCAGCGTCGAGACGTCCACGAAGGTCACGACCACGCCGTCGATACCGTCATCACGGTTGCGGTAGGGCTCCAGCCGGACAAGGAAATGCTGGCCGTCATCCCCGGACGCAACGCGATGTTCCACGCCGTGGCCGGTTGAATGGACCTCGCGCACCTGCGCCTGAAGGTCGGGATAGTGCAGCACGCCGGCGAGTTCCAGCAGCGGGCGGCCGATATCGCTCTGCCGGATGTTGAAGATGCTGGCGGCAGCGGGGGTGAAATTGCGGATCACGAGGTCGCGGTCCAGGAAGATCGTGGCGATCCGCGTGGCGGCGAACAGGTTCTTCAGATCGGAATTGCTGCGGTCAAGCTCTTCCACGCTGGTCGCAAGCTCGGCGTTGATCGTCGAAAGCTCTTCGTTCAGGGACTGCATTTCCTCGCGCGAGGCCTCGAGTTCCTCGTTCGTCGACTGCGCCTCCTCGTTGACCGAGACCAGCTCCTCGTTGGAGGATTTCAGCTCCTCGAGCGCGGTTTCGTATTCCTCTACCGTCGATTGCAGCCGTTCGCGCATGTCGCGCAGGTCCCGCTCCAGTGCGGCGACGGCATCCGCGCTGCCGGGGTCCGTGCCATCGGCCGCGGCCGGCCCCCGCCACTGCCCCTCGGGTGAGAACAGCACGAGACAGAGCGCCTCGCCCGCCCCGGCTCCGTCGAGAAGTTCCGTCGCCAACCTGACCATGCTGCCATCTTCGCCGTCATGGTCCAGCATCAGAACGTGACGTTCGGCGGGGCCGCCGGTTTCCATCGTCTGCCGCAGCGCCGCGCGCAGATCGAGCCGGATCTCGCGCCGCGCGAGTTCGAGGATCTGCCGGTTCGGCGCGCCGCACGGCATTTCCAGATAGCGGCCGGTATTGCCCGAGAAGTGCAGGATTTCGCCATCATGCGAGACGACGACATGCGCCGGCGCGTGGCGTTCGAGAACCTGCATCTCGACCCGCTGGCGCAACTGGTGTCCGTGGACGGCGTAGAAGCCGCGCTGCGTGTCCTCCCGCAGGCTGCGGGCCGGGGCCAGATCGACGGGGATCGGCAGCCGCCGCCGTCCGCCGTGGTCGCGGCTTTGGAAGATGCGGTGCTGCTTGTCGAGGGGCGCGAACAGCTCGCCGTGCCGGCTGACGCCTTCCGATGTGCCGAGGAACAGGTATCCGCCCGGCTTCAGGGCATAGTGGAAGGTCGGGATCACCTGGTTTTGCAGGTCGGCGCCCAGATAGATCAGCAGGTTCCGGCACGATACCATGTCCATCCGCGAGAAGGGCGGGTCGGCGATGACGTTGTGGGGCGAGAAGATGCACATCTCGCGCACCTCCTTGCTGACGACGCAGCTTGCGCCATCGCGGCGGAAGAACCGTTTCAGCCGGTCCGGCTCCATATGGTCCAGCAGCGCGTGGGGGTAGCGGCCGGCGCGGGCCGCAGCAAGCGCTCCGCTGTCGATGTCGGTGGCGAAGATCTGGATCTTGGGCACGGCGTCCAGCCCGTCCATCTGCTCGCGCATCAACATGGCCAGCGTATAGGCCTCTTCGCCCGTCGCGCAGCCCGGCACCCAGATCCGGATCGTCTCGTCGGCGCCGCGCCCCTCGAACAGCCGGGGGATGACCTGCGATTTCAGCGCGGCGAAGGCTTCGGCATCCCGGAAGAAGCCGGTGACGTTGATCAAGAGGTCGTGGAACAGCGCCGCGACCTCCTTGGGGTGGTCCTTCAGGAACCGGATGTAATCCTCCAGCGCGCCGACCTGCACCACCTTCATCCGCCGCGCCACCCGCCGCAGGAAGGTCTTGCGCTTGTAGCCGGAAAAGTCGTGGCCGCTATGGCTGCGCAGCAGCCGCGCGATGTCTGCCTGCGCCTGCTGTTCTTCGGTGGAGGGCGGCCTGTCCGGTTCGCCCTTCAGATCGGGCGGAACCTCGATGCCATCGCGGATCTGCAACAGGCGCTCCGGCATCCGCTCGGCCGGCTCGGCAAAGTCGATCAGGCCGGTGGCCATCGCGCTATGCGGCATTTCGGGGTTGCGGGGGCCGGAGCCGTCGCCGGTCTGGGCCATGGTGATGCCGCCACGTTCCTTGATGGTCTTGATGCCGAGTGTGCCGTCGGAATCGCCGCCGGACATGATGATGCCCACGGCATTCTCGCCCTGATCCTCGGCCAGCGAGGCGAAGAACAGGTCGATCGGCTTGCGTTCGCGGTGGAGGGGATCATCGCCGCGCAGGTGAAAGATGCCGTTGCGGATCGTGAGGATCTTTCCCTCGGGCATGACGTAGACGCAATTCCCGCGCACCATCGCCCCGTCCTCGGCCACCTCGACGGGAGTCGAGGTATAGCGGCGGATCACTTCGTGCAGCAGGCTGTGCCGATCGGGGCTGAGATGGGTCACGATGACGAAGGCCATGCCGCTGTCATCGGGCAGCGCGCGGAAGAACCCTTCGAGAGCGGGTATGCCGCCGGCAGAGGCGCCGATGCCTACGACGAGGGGGGGCAGCAAGGTCATCGCATCAGCCTACGCCCGATGGACCGGGCCCACAATCCGATTGCGACGGCTTTCCGCGGGCCGCGGCCGGCATTCCGGCCAACTGGAACATTCTGTCGATCGCCTTGTTCCCACGACAAAAGGAGGCGAGCAATGACACGATCACATGACTACCGCCCACCGCGGGGTTCCCGCGCAGTACACTGGCCCCCCGGCGCAGCACATGACCCGCGTGCCGCTGCCGCGCGTTCCGCCCTGTTCGCCCTGTCCGCCGGCGTGGTTCTGGCCGGGGCGGCGCTGGTGTGGCGCTCGCGCGGCGAAAACCCGCCCGCCCGTTCCGACAGCGCCCCCGGCCGGACCAGCCGGCAGGCGCGCTACGGCGACTACGCCGTCTCGGGCCGGACCGTCACGATCAACCGGCCGCGCGCCGAACTCTACGCATTCTGGCGCGATTTTTCCAACCTTCCGCGCTTCATGCACAATGTCGAGGCGGTCGAGGAGGACGGCGACATGACGATCTGGACCATTCGTGGCCCCGCCGGCAGCCGCCTCAAGATCCGCACGCGCATCGTCGCGGACCGCCCGGACGAGCAGATCGCCTGGCGCTCGGTCGAAGGGTCGGACATCGACACCGAGGGCAAGGTGATGTTCCGCGACGCCCCCGGCGGCCGCGGCACCGAGGTGGAGGCGGTGGTGGCCTATGTCCCCCCCGGCGGCGAGGTCGGCCAACTGATCGCGAAGCTGTTCCAGCGAGAGCCGCGGCTGCAGGGCCGGCGCGAGATGAAGAGGTTCAAGATGCTGATGGAAACCGGCGAGGTTGCGACCTCGGCCAATCGCAGGCCGGGCGACAGGCCCGATGGAGGAGAGAGCCAATGCGCGCGCTGACCTATCACGGCAAGCACGATGTGCGGGTGGAAACGGTGCCCGACCCCGAGATCGTCAACCCGCGCGACGCTGTGATCGAGGTCACGGCGACGGCGATCTGCGGGTCGGACCTGCATCTGTACGACGGGGTGATCCCGGCCGTGGTGGCGGGTGATATCCTGGGCCACGAGTTCATGGGCCGCGTCGTGGATACCGGCCCGGCCAGCACCCTGAAGAAGGGGCAGCGGGTGGTGGTGCCCTTCACCATCTCCTGCGGCAAGTGCTTTCACTGCATGAAGCAGCAGTTCTCGGCCTGCGACAACTCCAACCCCGCCGAAAAGCAGGAACTCACCGAACCGCTTTACGGGCACGCGCTGTCGGGCCTGTTCGGCTATTCGCACCTGACCGGCGGCTATCCGGGCGGGCAGGCGCAGTATGTGCGCGTGCCCTTTTCTGACGTGGGCCCGATCGTCATTCCGGACGGGCTGGAGGATGAACAGGTGCTGTTCCTGTCCGATATCCTGCCGACGGGCTGGATGGCGGCCGAGAATTGCGACATCGAGGAAGGCGACACGGTGGCCGTCTGGGGCTGCGGGCCGGTCGGGCTCTTCGCCATCCAGAGCGCGCTGATCATGGGTGCGCATCAGGTCATCGCCATCGACCACTACCCGCACCGGCTCGACCTCGCGCGGCAGCTTGGCGCCAAGGTGATCGACTATCGCCACACCCATGTGCTCGAGGCGCTGATGGAGATGACGGGCGGCCACGGCCCCGACGCGGTGATCGACGCGGTCGGGATGGAGAGCCACGGCCTGACGCCCGACGGGGTGCTGGATGCGGTAAAGCAGAAGATCGGCATCGGCGCCGATCGCGGCCACGCGCTGCGCGAGGCGATCATGGCCTGCCGCAAGGGCGGGCGCATATCCATGCCGGGGGTCTATGGCGGGTTCCTCGACAAGTTCCCGCTTGGCGCCTTCATGGAAAAGGGCCTGCAGTGGCGCACCGGGCAGACCCATGTGCAGAAATACACGCACGAGCTTCTGCGGCGGATCGGCGAGGGTGAGATCGACACTACCTTCCTGATTTCGCATCGCCTGCCACTGGAAGAG
>NZ_JACIYP010000235.1 GCF_014359905.1 Hoeflea sp.
TTTCAGCTTTGCGGCGAGGTCGGGGTTGGCTTCCAGAAAGCCCGATCCCAGTACCTTGAGCGCGATCTGGACCTGGTCGGCCAGGCGATCCCGCGCGGCTTCGCCCTCGCGTGAGCCGGCCTCGCGCCAACGCTCCAGCGGGCAGTCGGTGGCCGGCGTGCCGGCAACGCCGAAGCGGGAGCGGTGGATCAGCAGCCAGAGCGCGGCGAAGGAGGCGATGTCCTCGGTCGAGAAGATTTGTGCGAGGTCGGCTTCGATATAGGCCGGGCGCGTCAGGGACGCGTTGTCCCGCATGAGGCGCAGGTGAGTGCCGTTGGTGACGATACCCCAGAGCGCTTCTTCGGTGTCGTTCAGGAAATCCTGCAGCGCGAAAGCGGGCGAGCGGGACCGGTCGACGGAGAGGGTCGGGCTGCGACGGTCCAGCGTTTCACTCGGCGGTACAACAACCACGGGAACGCGGCCGCTGGCGATCATGGCGAGCGGCGCAGGCGCAGGTTCGAGATCAATGAACCCGAAGGTTTCCTTCAAAAAGCTGGCCACGAACCGACGTGTTGCGTCCTGGGAGGGTGCCTCGAGCTTCGCAAAGGTATCGAAATGCGATTGGCCGACGCGGAACGCGGTAGAGATTTCCTCGCGGATCGAAAGCCCCTTGCGGACGGCATAGTCCTCTGGCGCCTGCTCGGGGGCGTCTCGCCGGTCGATCCTTGCGATCATCGCCGGCGCGATAAGATTGCCCTCGAGGCGGAGCGAGGGCCATGCAGACATGTCGGAAATCGGTTTGCGCGCCATGATCACACCTCGCCCGGCATGAGGACGAACAAACCGATCACGTCGGGCGGAAGAACAGGTTCGACGCTGACACGGGATAAGGAGCCGGCGGCTCTGCGAAGCCGAGCGTGATCCTCGACGAGTTCCGCTGCCCGCTGATTGACGAAATCCGCCAATGGACCGGCAAGGAGGTCGGGCAGGTCTGCTTTTGCGGCCTTGATCAACCGGTCTCGCGCCACTGCTGCGAGGTCAGCCGTGGCAGGTGCATTAAGCAGATCGCGGGCGCGCTCCCCAGTTGCCACCGTATCTTTGCCTCGAAGAGCAACCAGTGCTGCCTCTTCGGCGAGAAGCAGACGCTCCTTCCTGGCATGAATCGTGAGCTTGTATCGGACGCGCAGAAGGGCAACGCGCGTCATCTCTGTGACTGCTGTCGTCGGCCACGCACCGACCCGACCAATACCGAGGTCCGGAAGCGCTTCCGGATCCAACGACGCCTCGACAAGGCTTTCGGCGAGCGATGCCGTCAGCGGATGGGTTCTCGTCAACAGCGACGTTCCAGCGGGAGCAGGCTCTGCGACGGCGAGCCTCACGGATTTCTCGAGGCCACGCTGTTCGAGCTTCTCCTTCAGGGTCTGCTGGAGTGCGTGAATGTGAGCGATGTAGAGGTTCCGCTTTTTCTCAAGCGGTACGCCGAACCGCGCCATCGCGCGTTCAACGAAAAGCTTCGTGTCCTCGGGCGAGCCAAGCAGGCTTCTGACCTTGTCCCACTCCGGCGCCACCTCGGCGGGCTTCATTGCGTTCTGGGCGAACCTCGCACGCGATTTTTTCTCGTTCTCACTGGCGTTGCGCCAACGCGCTTCCATCACCTTGGTGCCATCGTCCAGTTGGAGGTCAAGTGTCAGCTGTTTGTGCCCGCCACGGCGGAGCATCATCGCGGACATCAACGCGTCTGTGACCGGCCCGCGTTCGTCAGGCAGCGGAACAGTCACCCCGGTGGCCTTCCTGATTTCCTCGGCTTTCCGCAGGATCACATCGAGGACGGCACCATCGATGGCACTGTCCGGCGAGAACATCATGATCGAGCGAACCAGTTTGGCCGGCTGGCCGAAGCGATCCACGCGACCTTCACGCTGCTGGTGGCGGGTTGGGTTCCATGACAGGTCGTAGTGCACGACCGTATCAAACAGCTGCTGCAGGTTGATACCCTCCGAAAGGCAGTCGGTCGCCACCAGAATTCTCTGGACGCCTTCCGTGCCCTCTTCCGGGGCCATATCCGCGACACGATCACGGCGTTCGTCCGGGGTCAACTCTCCGGTTACGGATTCGACCATGAGCTTTGGAAACGCTTTGCGCAGTCCGGCTTTCACATGTTCGGCCGTTGCCAGATATCGGCAGAAAACGACAGGGTTTGCACCGCTCTTTACCAGGGGCTTCAGAGCAGCAATGAGGGCATCCAGTTTGGGGTCATTCGCGTCAAGAAGACGGCTGGCCTGATCGATAAGCGCTCGGAGCTCTGGGTCATCCGAGAAAGCCGTGCTCGGTTCAATGTCCACGGCGTCCTCGTCGTCGCCATCTTCGTCATAGATCTGCGGTTCGAGACGGTCTGCTTCGTTGGCAGCACGATTTCGCAGCGCGCTCAGCGCGGCCGCAGGCGAAGATCCCACACAACGCATGAGAGCGAGCGTTGCCCAAAATGCAAGACGCTGATCCTTTTTCTGCTCTCCTGCCTTCGAGACCACCGAGAGACAATAGTCGAGGACGGCCTCTTGGAACGCCAAGTGCTCAGGTGAGAGGCGGTAAGCATACTCCGTCGTTTCGTGTTTCGGGAATGACCGGTTCTCGTGCCACTCCCCTTCGATCAGATCCACACGACGCCTTTGGACAAAGTGCCGTGCAAGGCGCTGACGATACTTCTCGCTGTCAAAGTTCAGGGTTGCGAAGTCCGGGTCGATCAGCGAGAGCAGTCGTGCAAATGCTTCCTCGTCACCCGAATGCGGCGTGGCGGTGAGCATGATGATTCGTCGCTCCGCGTCCTTCGCGAGCCCTTGCAGCAACTCGAAGCGCTGCTGCTTGCCTTTGTGGGTGCCCACACAGGCGTGGGCTTCGTCAACGATCACGAAGTCGGGACAAGCACGCGCGAACCCCTCACGGCGCTTTTCGGCCTTGATGTAGTCGAGACTGACAACCGTGTAGGGAAAGGCGTCAAAAAGCGTCTGTGCGACCGGCAGATTTCGCTCGAGTCGTGCAGCCGTACCGGAAGTCACCGCGACCGCGTCGATCCCGAAGCGATCCTTGAGTTCAACGAGCCACTGATCCACGAGATGAGGCGGACAAAGAACCGAGAAGGCATCGACTTCGCCACGATCCATGAATTCTCGAAGGATCAAACCTGCTTCGATTGTCTTGCCGATGCCCACATCGTCCGCAATCAGTAATCGTGGCACCTGGAGCTTCAGTGCCATGAGCAGTGGCACAAGCTGATACGTCCGGGGCTCGAAAGCGAGCTGCGCGGCGGATCGGAATGGGCCGGCGCCGCGGCGAAGCGTGAGCCGCAATGCGTCCGCCAAGAGCGCAGCTTTGGCCTGGACAGTAGTGCGCGCGTCCTCAGGAAGGTCGAACCGCGCCGCTTCGACCGGTGCCATTTCCAGCGAAGGATCGAGGACAACGATGTCGTTCTCGTTTCCGGACAGTGGCCGGAGCGCGAGAATTCCTGAACGTGTCGTCGGAAGCGCTACCCATTCACGACCGCGCGCCCGAACCAGATCCCCTGGTGAGAAACTAAGCACTGTGTTTACCCCTTCAATAGATCTATCAATTTCTTTGGAACCCCGGAATCGGCCGATGACGGTAGCGCGACAAGTTCCCAGCCCTTGGTAGCCGCGTCATTTGCCATTTCTGAAGTAATCTCCTGAGATGTCGCAGCCACAAAGTACCCCCGCCATGCAAATTCTGCTTCGGCGCCCGCAAAGCTGACCCCGAGCGCATCGACGGGGGGCAGACCGGCATCCTCAAAGGCCGCCAACCAGGGAGAAGGCGCACCACTGGGCGCGCTTCGCTTTTCTGGAACGGTGCGACCGCGAGCAAGGTCAATCAGGAATTGGGTAACTTCCTCGCTGCTTCGGTCAATCTGCTCATGGTCCGGCTGATTGAAATATGACAACAGACAACGGTAACAGCCTCTGACGCATGTCTCGTCTTCCTTTTCGGTAAGAAGGGCTGTGTCTCCATGTGAGACGGCTTCGTCGATGTTGGCGAAGTGCATTAGGCCGAGCGCTGTCCGCGCGACTTTCCCGATCGCATCCGGATCATCAATAAGTCGCGTGAGAACCCCGGCGCCACCTTCGGTTGCTTCATAGACAAGGATGGCACGACGGTTGTCGCGAGCCGGAAGAGGTTCTCCGAGGATTTCTCCTTCTTCAAGCTGGTAAACGACTTCAATGCCTCGCAGCAATGCATGCTGAACAGTGGTGATCGTGCCCTGATCATAAGCCTCAGGCTTCTTGAAACGGATCAAGAGCGCGTTTTTTCGATCTCTGACGATCGGAACGATCCGAACCGGCTTGACCATGTCGGGCGGTGGGTCCGTCTCTGAATCTTCGTCTTCAGATTTCGCCCAATAGCCGGTTCGGGGGGCGATATTGAAGCCGAACACCGTCTGATCCTTTCGGCGTTTCAAGCCTTTGTTCAGACGACTTATCTCGGCGCTGTTGGCGTACTGCAGCGCGAGCAGCGAAGTTTCTCCGCATTTGAATTCCGCGTTCGTGACCTGGAGCTGCCCGTCCTTCCTGGGCCATGCGAACACGGTCTGAATATCAAAGCCCTGACGGACACGCTCTTCATCGTTGGCGGTGATCCGCTCGGTTGGTGCAGCCTCGACATTGTCGATGCGGAGTGTGCGCTTGATCGGCACTTCGCCTGCCATGTGGGCATCGCAACCATGGCAGCGCTCCACCTCTCCCTCGTGGCATGCACCGCAATTTGCGCAGATATAGATGTCCTTGGTCGCGAGCTCTGATCCGTCGCCCTGACGAACCTCGGGGGGAAGCTTTGCCTTCATTACTCGATAGGCGCGACCCTCATGGTAGATAAGGCTCCTTGGTCCAAATTCGGAAATGGCAAGAAAGCGCGCACGAGAAAGGAAGGAGCCGGTTTTCCCTTCGCCCGGCACGAACGCATGGACCGGCAGACGAGGGAAGTTGTAGCCGGGAAGGAAGCCTTCCGTTG
>NZ_JACIYP010000236.1 GCF_014359905.1 Hoeflea sp.
CTTTTACTGGACATTGCCACCACTGCCGCGATCCTGTTCATCGTTTCGGCAGGGCTTCTTGCCATTTTCGGCGTCCTGAAAATCATCAATTTCGCGCATGGCGCATGGCTGACGGTCGGCGCCTATTGCGCGGTTGTTACGAATGGCCTTGGCCTGAGCACCTGGTTGGCATTGCCGCTGGCCTTCGTCGTCGGGGCCGTGCTTGGCGGTGTCACCGAATGGGTCATCGTGCGCCCGCTTTATGCCCGCCCGCTGGATACGATTCTGGCAACATGGGGACTGAGCATCATCATCGGCCAGCTTGTTACCCTGTGGTTCGGGCGTGATGTCCAATTCACGGAAAACCTGCTGTCGGGAACCATAGACGTACTTGGCACGCCATATTCGCTTTACCGCATCTTCGCGATTGGTGCAGCACTGGTCATCGGTCTCGGCTTTGCCTGTCTGCTTGAAGGAACGCGGCTAGGTCTTTCGGCCCGCGCCATCATCATGAACGAAGCACTGGCCCGCGCGCTGGGGCTTGATACCACCCGGATTAGGCTTGTGACCTTTATGATCGGCACAGGCCTTGCCGCGCTGGCCGGTGTGCTCCTGACGCCTCTGACCAGCGTTGACCCGACGATGGGCGTAACCTGGCTGATCGGATCTTTCATGCTGGTGATGGTCGCGGGATCGTCCTTTGGCGCGCTGGCCGTGACCTGCCTGTTGTTCGGAGGCGCACAGGTGCTGGTCTCCACATTCATCAGCCCCATTCTTGGCGGGATCACGGTGGCGGTTCTCTCCGCTCTGGTTCTGCGCATCAGTTCGAAAGGGTTCTCCCGTGCCTGACACGCTGACCGCCTCTGCCCGGCCGACCCCCCGGCGCCCGCTTCTGCTGATTGTGGTGGCGCTGGCGGCGCTGGCCCTCGCGCTGGCGGGGCCGCTGTTTCTGGACCGGTTCAGCATGAATGTACTGACCCGCTCGATGATCTATGCAATTCTAGCGATTACGGTCGATCTGCTTTGGGGATTCACCGGTATCCTGACTTTCGGTCAGGCTGCGTTCTTCGGAATCGGCGCCTATGCCACCGCGATGATGCTGACCCATATCGGAAACTCACCCTTGCTGATCGGTCTGGCGCTTCTGTTTGCGATCCTCACGCCGATGGTTCTGGGCGTCGCAGTAGGCTGGCTTTCCTTCTACTACGGATCAACCCCAATTTACGCTACGGTGATCTCGCTTGTCTTTCCGATCGTCACTACTCAACTGATTTATTCAGGTGGTACGCTGACCGGCTCCAGCAGTGGCCTTGTCGGATATATCGGCCTTCCCCTCGGGCTTGAGGGCTTCTTCAGACTGACGGGAATTTGCCTTGGGTTGGTCGCGGTCGCGGCGCTGATCTTCGTGCGCTCGGATGCTGGCCGTGTGCTGACAGCGATCCGCGACAATGAAACCCGCTGCGCCTATCTCGGCCTGAACACACAGCGCATCAAGATCGCCCTTCTGAGCATTCTGGCCGGGGTTGCCGGGGTTGCTGGGTTTCTTTACGCTAACGCCTCGGGCGTGGTAGCCCCGGAAAACACCGGTTTCGTGTTTGGCACCGAATTGGTTGTCTGGACCGCGCTCGGCGGGCGCGGAACCATTCTGGGGCCGGTTCTTGGCACGATCGGTATCGATTATCTGAGTGCCAATCTGTCGGGCGAGTTGCCATTCCTGTGGCAGCTTATCATTGGCACCCTCTTTGTGGTTATGATCATCCTGCTGCCGAATGGCATGGCTGCCCTTGTTTCGCGCTTCACGCAGCATGGCCGTGGCGAGGTTGTTACCTATGGTGGCCCCGCGCTTATCGCGCGCAACCAGCACCATGCCACCGCGTCTAACGCCGACACCCCTCTTCTGAGCATCGACAAGCTGGAAAAATCCTATGGCAGCCAAAAGGTTCTGGAGGATATTACGCTTGAAATCGCGCCCGGCGAACTGGTCAGCCTCGTCGGCCCCAACGGTGCCGGAAAAACCACTCTCATGCGCTGTCTGACAGATGGCAAAGAGCGCTCGGGCGGGAAAATCAAGATTGCCGGGCACGATATCGCGGCTCTTGTCCCGAACCAGATTGTAGCCCTTGGTGTCGGCCGCAAGTTTCAGGTGGCTAGCGTTTTTGACAGCCTGACAGTTGCCGATTGCCTGCGCATGGCGCGCACCTCTCATGAGGCGCCAAGTTTCGTCACCACCTCGGATGAACTTGTCCTGCGGCAGCCCGCGATCGACATTTTGCATCTGACCGGACTCGACAGCTTGCTGGCCACTCAGGTCTCGCTGCTGTCACACGGCCAGAAACAAAGCCTTGAACTGGCGATGGTGGTCTCGCTGGAACCACGGCTGATCCTGCTGGATGAACCCACCGCGGGCCTGACAAAGACAGAACGCACAACCATCGGCGAGATTCTCCGAAAGCTAACGTCCGAGCTTGGCTTCGCGGCGGTCCTTGTGGAACATGACCTCGACTTCGTGCGCGATATTTCGAGCCGGATCATTGTCTTGCACCAGGGCCGGTTGGTTCTGGATGGCACGGTTGACGAGGTTGTGAATTCCGACCTTGTGAAAACCATCTATTCGGAAGGCGCACATGACTAAGCACACCCCCGGACCCATCCCCAAACTGGCGTTGGAGGATGTGACCAGCGGCTATGGCCCGATCGCAATCGTTAAATCACTGTCGCTTTTGATCAGGCCCGGAGAGATTTTCGCGCTGATGGGCAAGAATGGAATGGGCAAGACGACGCTTCTCAAAACCGTTCTTGGTGTGGTCCCCGTACGCAGCGGCGACATCCGTCTTGATGGGAAGTCGATCCTCGGCACGCCGCCCAAAACGCATGTCGCCGCCGGGGTGGGATATGCTCCGCAGGAACAACCGCTGTTTCAGGACCTGTCGGTCCGCGACAATCTTCGCCTCGCCGTTCAGTCGGACAAGATGCTCGATGCTCCCCTTGAACGGGTGTTCGGGCATTTCCCTTTCCTCAAAGATCGTCTGGGGCAGAAAGCCGGCACTCTGTCCGGCGGCGAGCAGAAGATGCTGATCATCGCGCGGGCGCTGATGCTTGGCCCCGATCTGCTATTGATCGACGAGATTTCCGAGGGCCTGCAGCCAACCGTGATCGCTCGCATCGCCGAGGCGCTGTGCGCCGAGCGCGCGCAAAACGGCACCACAATCCTGTTGGTGGAGCAGAACCTCAATTTCGCGCTTGAGGTGGCCGACAGATGGGCCGTTCTGAAAATGGGCGAAATCGACGATTCCGGCGATGTCGGCGAAGGCACCCGAGGCCGGGTTCTGGAGCATCTGAAAATCTGATACCAATTGGCGCAAAGACTGTCTCACGGGGGTTTCCCAAGGCGGCGAAAATCTGACTCTATGGGGATGGCGTTGGGAGGACGTTGCCATGGGTGCAGCAATAGAATTACGGGCGGACTTTGACGGGGCGACATTGAGGTGTCTGGCCCGAAAAACGAAGAACGCGAACCAGAGCCGCAGGCTGCTGGCGCTGGCCGAGATATACGATGGCGGCCGTCGGGGTGATGCGGCGCGGATCGGGGGTGTGGGTCTGCAGATCGTGCGCGACTGGGTCCTGCGGTTCAATGCCCGCGGCCCCGACGGGCTGATTGATGGCAAGGCGCCTGGTCCGCGGCCCAAGCTCGATGACACCCAGCGTCAGGCGCTTATGGCGATCGTGGTCGCGGCGCGCCAGCCCGAGATGCGCTTTGTCGCGCCGAAGACGGCGGAGCAGCAGTCTCGCGCAGCGGTTTTCCGTGACCGAGAACGCCTGGTGCATCAGCGAACCGCTGATGTGAACGCGATGCGGGCGCTCCTGTATGAGCACGGCCACGTGTTTCCTATAGGAATGCGCCACCTCAATCGCATGATGGCGCTTGTGGATGACGAGACGGTCGACCTGCCCGCGTTGATCCGGGAGGAGTGTCAGGACTTGCTGGGGCAGATTGCAGAGAAGACGGAGCGCATCACCGAGAGCACCACGAAACTCAAGGCGCTGGCCGCCCAGTCAGACAAGGCACGCCGGCTCCAGACCATGCCCGGCGTTGGACCGCTCACGGCCGTTGCGGTGGATGCGTTCGGCCCCGACATGGTACAGTTCAAAATCGGGCGTGACTTTGCAGCTTGGCTAGGGCTCGTGCCCAAGCAGCATTCCTCAGGAGGCAAAGAGCGTTTGGGACGCATGACCAAGGCAGGGCCAGGCCGATATCCGACGCCTCCTGATCATCGGCGCGATGTCACGACTGAACTGGCTTGGACAACGCACAATTGTGCCGGGCAGCTGGCTGTCGCAGATGTTGGTGCGCAAGCCCAGGATCCTGGTCGCGATCGCGCTGGCCAACAAGATGGCCCGGCAGATTTGGGCGATGTTGACGAAGAACGAGGATTACAGGGATCCGGGATTTCAAGGATCCGGCGCGGGCAGTTGCGGCATGACGCGCATGTCGAACCGCTGGCGACGGTGCCAAGGGGTGAGAAGACGACCCTGACCGGCAAACGTTTCGACGACGCGCACTCGGAGCCTCAGGCGCATTGGTCTCGCGCAAGACCTGAAGACCTTCCTCCCGCCGTCCAACGCCCGGTGGTGCAAAGAAAATGCTTGCAATTCTGGCTGCGATTAGACGACTCGATCACATGCCCGAACGGTCAGAAACTTCTTGCACTACGGGCGGCAACCACAGAAGCCGGTTGTAGTTCTGCCGCAGCGTGACCCCGGCCTCGTCGGCCAGTGCGACAAGCTTACGACGGGCCTTGTCATACAGGCGCGCGTCGGTAGGGTGCGCGATGTTCTTTTCCATGACAGTCGTGTCCACCGCCACGCGCGACAGGCTGGCGTCGTCGACCGTCCCGGAACTGCGCCCCGCCTCGATGGTCTTCGTGAGAAGCCACTCGGCGCCCTCTTCGCCGATCCGGTTGCGCCACCGGGTCAGCGAGGACGGATCGATCGGCGGGCGGTGCTGGA
>NZ_JACIYP010000237.1 GCF_014359905.1 Hoeflea sp.
TGGCAACACCATCAACACAACAATGGATGATGCGGCCCAGCATCTCAAGAACACCCAGTAAGCCGCTTCAGACCTTCCAAATCATGTATGGACGTTGCCGCTCAAATACACGCGCTTGAGCGCGGCATGCATCAGCGCGGCAGCTTTTGTTCCGGAGTCCGCAGGGCATCGGCAAGCCGCGCCCTGGCCGAGCCCGGCTTCAGCGGCTTTTGCTGGCTTTCGTGCGGCGCCCAGCCGGAGAGATGAATGATTGGAAAACTCGCGCGTATCCGCCCGTCAGGGTCCGAAAACCGTTCCGCGTAGATCTGGGCGGCCCGCATGAAGAGATTGCGACTCACCGGTTTCCGGCTTCGGTCAGCCAGCAAAGAAGTCATGCCCATGGCGCGCAGATCCTTGAGAAGGCCAAACATGTCGGCATATCTGACGACTATGTCGTCAGTGTCGGTGACGGGCAGCGCAAAGCCTGCGCGCTGCAGCAAGGAACCATAATCCCGAATATCGGCAAAGGGATGGACCCTGGCATTGGCGCCGCCGGTCAATTCGCTTTCCGCGGCGAGCAGGCTTTCCCGCAATTCGCCCAAGGTGCCTGCGCCGGGTGTGGCGGCCAGCAGCAATCCGTCAGGTTTGAGCGCGCGGCGCATCTGCACCAGGACGCCAGGCGTGTCATTGGTAAGATGCAGCGCCAGCGGGGAGACTATCAGATCAGCACTGCCAGGCGGCAGCGGAACATGATCCGGGCCGGCGATGGAGACGGCGCTCGCGTCAAGGCCTGGCAGGATACACTGGTCGACATAGCTGAACCGCGCCGTTTTTCCCGTCGCTGACATCAACTCCGCAGCGAGCGCCAGGCCGCCATGCACCTGGACAGGGTGTTCGAACCTGCGCTCGACCACCGAAAGGCGATCGGCCATGTCTTCGGCGACCCTGCGGAGGAGGAAGTCTGCACCGGGCTTCAATCCGGCAAGCGCGCGCAGTCTGCGTTGGCGCATGAGAGTGTGGTCAAACAGGGCGTCCATGATCCATTCCGCCGGATTAACTGCGGCTCGCTTGTTGGATGGAATGGCGTTAATGTCAACCAATGGAGCCACTGGAAGCAAGTCACGCAGGCAATCGGCGGCAGGTTGCAGGGCATGGATTGACCATGCATTGGCCGAAGCGGTTGTTTCGGCTGAGCGCGGCTTGGCTCATGAAACTCGTATACCCTCCGGTTTGTGCGGGATGCGGGAAAATGACGGGCCTGCCGGCCGCGCTGTGTCCCGAATGCTGGGCGACGGTGCGCTTTATCGAGCGGCCTTACTGCGAGATCACGGGCCTTCCGTTCGATCATGATCGGGGCGAGGGACTTGTGTCGCCTGAAGCGATCGCCAAGCCGCCTCCCTATCAATGGGCTCGCGCAGCGGTATTTCATGATGGCGTTGCACGCAAGATTGTCCACGGGCTGAAATATTCCGATCGTGCGGATCTCGCGGTAATGATGTCGGCATGGATGGCACGGGCCGGGAGAGACGTGCTTGATGACAGTGATGTGATCATTGCGGTGCCGTTGCATCGCGGCAGGCTGTTTGCACGGCGCTACAATCAGTCTGCGGAACTTGCGCGACAACTAGCGCGGATTACAGGCAAACCATTTCTGCCCGGGGCCATGCGCCGGGTTCGCGCCACACGGCAGCAGGTGGGTCTGGGATTGAGAGCCAGGCAGGACAATGTCCGCGGGGCGTTTTCGATACAGCCCGGGCAGGCGCAGCGGTTGCTTGGGCTCAAGGTCCTGCTGGTCGATGACGTGTTCACCACGGGCTCGACCGTTGAGGCTGCGACACGTGCGCTGCTGCGCGGTGGCGCGCGACAGGTCAATGTGCTGACCTTTGCCAGGGTTGCATGCCCGGGCGAGGAAACCCTATATGCCTGAAGAACCGCATGGACGGCACAAGAACTGGAGACCCGCATGGCCGACGTAATCCTCTACACCCGACAGTTTTGCGGATTTTGCACAGCAGCGAAGCGGTTGCTGGACGGAAAGGGTGTGGACTACACTGAACATGACGCGACGTTTTCTCCGGAACTGAAACAGGAAATGATTGCCAAGGCGAATGGCCGGACGACATTTCCGCAGATCTTCATCGATGGCGTTCATGTCGGAGGATGCGACGAGCTGCATGCGCTCGAGCGCGCCGGCAAGCTCGACACAATGCTGGCGGGAGCGTGAACGATGAACGAACTTGTGGTCGCCGCCGTTCAGATGCGCTCAGGTGTTTCGCCTGAAGCCAATATTGCTGTGATGAAGGATCTGGTTCGAGACGCCGCGTCGCGTGGCGCGCGCTATGTCCAAACGCCGGAGATGACGGGCGCCGTCCAGAAGGACCGCGCAGGCCTGCAGCGGATCCTCAGACCCGAAGGCGACGATCCGGTCTTAATCGCTGCCTCCATGCTCGCGGCTGAACTCGGCATCTATCTGCATATCGGATCCACGGCGATTGATGCGGGCGGTGGAATGGCCGCGAACCGGGCCGTCGTTTTCGGCCCTGATGGCAGCGTCATGATCCGCTACGACAAGATCCACATGTTCGATGTCGATCTCGACAATGGTGAGAGCTGGCGTGAAAGCGCGGTGTACCGGCCGGGCGAGAATGCCCGGACTGTCGATCTTGATGGCGTACGGATGGGACTGGGCATTTGTTACGATGTCCGATTCCCGCATTTGTTTCGCGACCTGGCGCTCGCCGGGGCAGATATTCTCACCGCACCGGCGGCGTTCACCCGGCAGACCGGCGAGGCCCACTGGCATGTGCTGCAGCGCGCCCGGGCCATAGAGAACGGCGCCTTCATGATTTCCGCCGCGCAAGGCGGGGTGCACGAGGATGGGCGGGAGACCTTCGGTCATTCCTTGATCGTCAACCCTTGGGGCCGCGTGATCGCCGAAGCCGAGGGTGACGAACCCGGCGTCATTGTCGCCAGCCTGGCGATTGACGAGGTCAAGGCGGCGCGGGCGAAGATTCCCAATCTCAAGAATGCCCGGAGCTACCGGATCGACAATGACACAGAGACAATCAGGGGAGCGCAAGTGGCGTGATCCGGTTTTCTTTGCATTGCGACAAGGATCATGAGTTTGAGGGATGGTTTGGCTCAAGCGCCGACTTTGACGGGCAGAGCGAACGTGGTCTCATAGAATGTCCCCTTTGTGGATCTCGCAAGGTCGGCAAGGCGCTGATGGCGCCGGCGGTGGCTGTTTCCCGGGAAACGCAAACGCGGCCTCTGGCGATGGATCCGGAGAAACGCGACATGATGCGCAAGCTCCGGGACATGGTGCAGGCGGTCAAGCAGAATTCCGAGGATGTCGGCGATCGTTTCGCCGACGAGGCGCGCAAGATTCATCACGGCGAAGCCGAAGTCCGCGGCATCATCGGGCAGGCTTCGAGCGACGACGCCAGATCGTTGATCGAGGAAGGCATCGAGATCGCGCCCCTGCCGGAATTCCCCGAGGATCTGAGTTGAGATGACTGCGCCGGGATTTCATCTGGCGATGTACAATTTCGGCCTGCATGTGGCGAACCATGACGCCCCCGAGGTGCAGGGTTTCCTGCGCCGCGAACCGTTGAATTTCGCGGCAGCGGAGAGAGCCGCCGGCTTTGTCGGACGCTCCGGCTATGCCGGCGAACCGGGACCGGACAGTTGGGGCGTCCAGGTCTTTCCGCGGTTCATAAAGGGCAGCGGCCATGACTCCGGGCCGTCGTCCTTGTCGATTTGGCATGATGTCGAGAGTCTGATGGCATTTTCCTATGCCGGAGTTCATGCTGAGGCTTTGAAAAATGCACGCGCCTGGAACACAAGGAACCATTGGCCGCCGCTTGTCCTGTGGTGGCTTGAAGCCGGCCGCCTGCCGGACTGGGAAAAAGGCGCAAAGAAGCTCGAACGGCTTCACGACAATGGCCCGGGTCCTGCGGCCTTCACATTCAAGCAGCCCTATGCTCCTGACGGCAAACCGATGGCGGTTGACCGCTCGCGCGTGAAAAGGCTGGTTGAGGCCAATGCTGCGGGCCAAAGGGACCTGCTGGCGCAACTCGCTTCGATCCCAGTGTGACCGCCGGCGGATTGTGAAGCCGCAACCGGTTTCGCGGCTCAGGAGGGCTGTATCCTACCCCGCCTTCGGCCGCTCGGCGAGCATCATGTAGTTGACATCCATATCGCGAGACAGGTTCCACTGGTCCTGGAGAGGATTGTAGAACACGCCGGTCCGGTCGATTATGGTCATGCCGGATGCTGCCAGCGGTCTTTCGATCTCTTCCGGACGCACCAGCTTTTCATATTGATGGGTGCCGCGCGGCAGCCAGCGCAGGACGTATTCCGCGCCGATGATAGCCAGCGCCCTCGCCTTGAGGGTCCTGTTGATGGTGGCGACAAACATCAGGCCGCCGGGCTTGACCATGTCGGCGCATGAGGACAGGAACAGATCCACATCGGAGACATGCTCGACAACTTCCATGTTCAGGATCACGTCGAACTTCTCGCCGCGTGCGGCCAGCTCCTCGGAGGTTATGGCCTCGTAGCTGACATTGACGCCGCTTTGCTTGGCGTGAATCGAGGCCACTTCGATATTGGTCCGCGACGCATCGGCTCCGAGCACCTCGGCGCCCATGCGCACCATTGGCTCGCAAAGAAGTCCGCCGCCGCAGCCGATGTCGAGGAACCGCAGGCCCTGCAAGGGCCTGTCGCCTTTGGGATCGCGGCCGAAATGTGTTGCGACATGGTCGCGAATGTAGGTCAGGCGCACCGGATTGAACTTGTGCAGGGGGCGGAACTTGCCTTGAGGATCCCACCATTCAGCCGCCATCGCCGAGAAACGCTCGACTTCGCCTTGGTCAATCGTCGTGCGTTCGGTCTGGCTCATCGGATTCTCCGGCGTTTGATACTGTGGTTTCAACTCGGGCGTAGGGCCGGGCTTGTCAAGGGTTCCCAACGTCGCATCATCCGTCCTG
>NZ_JACIYP010000238.1 GCF_014359905.1 Hoeflea sp.
CGCGCCGTTCTCGTCATAGGCGCGCCACATCAACCCCTGCGTGATGCCCGCGTTCCACATCGACACGACGTAGATCAGCGTGCCCGTGACCGCGAGCCAGAAGTGCCATTCGACCGCGCGCGGCCAGGCCATTTCTGCCCGTCCCGAATATTGCGGCACCAGCGTATAGATCGCGCCGAAAATGATCATCGCCACCCAGCCCAGCGTGCCGGAATGCACATGCCCGACCGTCCAGTCGGTGTAATGCGACAATGAATTGACCGGACGGATGGCAAGGAACGATCCCTCGAACGTCGAGAGCCCATAGAACACCGCCGCCACGAACATGAAGCGCAGCGTCGCGTCGTCGCGCACCTTGTGCCAGGCGCCGTTCAGCGTAGCGATGGCATTGCCCGCCGAGGCCCAGCTTGGCACCAGAAGCATCACCGAAAAGGTCATGCCCAGCACCTGTGTCCAATAGGGCAGGGCGGTGTAATGCAGATGGTGCGAGCCGACCCAGATATAAAAGAACACGATCCCCCAGAAGCTGACGATGGAAAGGCGATAAGACCAGATCGGCCGCCCCGAGCGCACCGGCAGGAAGTAATAGAGCATCCCCAGGAACCCGGCGGTCAGGAAGAACGCCACCGCGTTGTGGCCATACCACCACTGCACCATCGCATCCTGCACGCCCGCCCAGATGGTGAAGCTCTTGGTGCTGCCAAGGCTCACCGGCAAAGCAAGATTGTTGACGATGTGCAGCATTGCCACGACCAGGATGAAGGCCAGGTAATACCAGTTGGCAACATAGATATGCGGCTCGTTGCGGCGCGCCAATGTGCGCAGGTAAAGCGCGAAATAGGTCAGCCAGATCACCACCAGCCAAAGGTCGGCATACCATTCCGCCTCGGCATATTCCTTGGATTGGGTGGCCCCCATCAGATATCCGCTGACCGCCCAGACGCAAAAGAGGTTGAAGCCGATCAGCACCACCCAGGGGCTGACCGCATCGGCCAGCCGCGCCCGCGAGGTGCGTTGCAGTACATGAAACGAGGTGGCGATCAGGGCATTGCCGCCAAAGCCAAAGATCACGCCGGTGGTGTGCACCGGGCGCAGGCGGCCAAAGCTGGTCCAGGGCCATGGCGGCGTCGCCTCGGGCCAGTAAAGCAGCGCCGCCACCCAAACGCCGACACCCATGGCGACCACCGCCCAGATCAGCGTCATCACGATGCCGAAGCGCGTGGGATCGTCGTAATAGCGCCCTGCCCGATCGGCGGGGGCGTCAGATTCGTAAAGCGCACCGCCGACTGCGAAGATCAGCACGAGGCCAAGCGCCAGCGCCATGCCGCCATGCACCGCCATCGGCCCATGACGCGCCGCCGCCGCCATCGTGAGCCCAAGCAAGGCCAGACCGACCGAGAGCGCCAGCGCCCATCGACGCTCAGTGAGGCTTAGGGAATGGATCATGTCGAAGCCCCCTGCGGTTCGGGCAGGGCAATCTCGGCAAGCGTCGTGCGGTCAAGATCGGTAAGAAACGCCGCCTCGGCGCTGCGCAACCGGGCCTTCAGCCCGCAACACCCGCTGATCGAGCAATCGCCGCCACCCGGCCCGAAACACTCGACCAACGCCTGCCCCTCTTCCAGCAGACGAACGACCGCGCCCAGCCGGATATCGCGCGCCGGATGTGCCAGAACCGCACCGCCGCCACCGCCGCGCCGCGTGCTGACAAGGCCACCCTGCGCCAATTTCTGCATGATCTTGCTCAGATGGTTGCGCGACAGGCCGAATTCCTCGGCCAGCTCTGCCGTGGAAAAGGCCCGATCGGGCGCGCTGGCCATGCGCATCAGCATGCGCAGGCCGTAATCGGTGAAAGAGGTCAGGCGCATCTGTGTCGCATCCCGTTTAATTAGTATTTACAATACCTATTAACAGGTCTAGCCTGTAAAGCAACCCGAAACAACCGGAACTCAACATGCCAGATGATGCCCCCCCGCTTCCCCCCATCCATTCGGTCCGACCGGCGCTGACCGCTGAGTTGATGCGCGATACCGGCCTTGACGAGGATCGGCTGACGGCACTGGTCCACCGTTTCTACGACAAGGTGCGCGTTGATGCTGTGCTTGGCCCGATCTTTGCCGAACACATTGCCGATTGGGGCCCGCATCTGGCCAAGATGGTCGATTTCTGGTCCTCGGTCGCGCTGATGACCGGGCGCTATCACGGTGCGCCGGTGGTGAAACATGCTGGCCTGCCGGTTGACTGGGCGCATTTCGAACGCTGGTTGACGCTGTTTCGCGAAACCGCGCACCAGACCTGCCCGTCGGCGGGCGCCGCCCATGTGATCGACCGCGCCGAGCGCATCGCGCGTTCACTCAGCTTCGCCATCGAGGACGCGGCGCGCGACCGTGACGGTGCCGTGCCCCGCCTTTGATGCAGTAAGGAAGGAGACCACAATGACCCAAAGCGTTCCCCCGACCGACCCCGGCGAGATGACCACCTATATCGAGGCGCGCTATCACGCGCGCCACCGCGAACAACTGCCCGGTCTCGTGGCGCTGGCAGCGAAGGTCGAACAGGTCCATGCCGATGCGCTCGCCGTGCCTGCGGGCCTGTCCGCACTGCTTGCGCACCTCATTGGCGCGTTGGAGGTGCATATGAAGAAGGAGGAGTTGATCCTCTTTCCCGCCATTCGCCGGGGCGGGATGCCGGGGATTGAAAACCCCATCGCGGTGATGCGCGCAGATCACGACGACCACGGTGCCGAGATGGAGCGCATCCGCGCGCTGACAACGGATCTGACGCTGCCCGAAGGTGCCTGCCGCAAGTGGACCGCGCTTTACCAAGGGTTGGCCGAGTTCATCGGCGATTTTGAGGCGCATGTCGCGCTGGAAAACGACGTGCTGTTTCCGCAATTCGAACCCGCTGCGGGCCGGTGATCCGATGTCCGATCTTCGCATGCCCAAACCCACCCGCGCCCATGCCGAACGCCGCCGCGCGCTGACCCCGGATGCCGACGCCGCGTTTCAAGCGTTCTCCAAGGCGGTCTTCGCCGAGGGCGCGCTGGATGTCCGCACCAAGCAATTGATCGCCGTGGCGGTCGCGCATGTCACCCAATGCCCCTGGTGCATCGAGGGTCATGTCAAGGCCGCCCGCCGCGCCGGGGCCTCGGGCGCGCAGATCATGGAGGCGATCTGGGTCGCGGCCGAGATGCGCGCGGGCGCGGCCTTTGCCCATTCGGTCAAGGCGCTGGATCTTCTCGACGACCCCGCCCGCGATGGTGGTGCCTGATGCCGCCAAGGCCGCCTGTCCCCGACGACCCCGTCGCGCGCATCCGCATCAAACGGATCTACCGGGCCGCGCGGGTCTCTGACGGCAAGCGCATCCTCGTTGATCGCCTCTGGCCGCGCGGCGTGTCGAAGGACCGGGCGAGGCTGGAGGCCTGGGCCAGGGACGTCGCGCCGAGCGACGAGCTGCGCCACTGGTTTCACGACAACCCCGACCGTTTTGACGAATTCAGGGAACGATACGTGCGGGAACTTGCCACGAAAGGTGATCTGGTCGACGAACTCGCCGCATCTGCGCAAGACGCCGTCGTCACGCTGCTCTACGCCTCGAAGGACGAAGAGAAAAATAATGCCGCGGTGTTGCAAGAGTGTCTTCGCCATCGACTTGCGCAGAGGGTCAACACCTCGGTCATCAGGTCGATCCAGCGGCCCTTTTCATCGAGGTGCTGGCGGGCGTAGAGCGGCAGGCCGAGGGTGTTCGCCGCCTCCAGCAGGTTGGCCGGGCCGCCATAGGTGGTGAAGGTGTCCATGGTGCCCACGGGGAAGGCGATGCCCTCGCTGGCCGGGATCAGCCGTTCGGTCACGCGCTGCGCGGGGTGCCGTGGCGACAGCGCATCCATGATCTCGCGCAGGTAGGGCGCGCGCGCGGTGCGATCCCGCCCCGGCTCGGCGGCGGCCCGCGACGACAGCCAGCGATGCGCATCCGCCCATTCCGACACCGTCAGATCCGGATCGGGGCGCATGCCGTTCCGCCAAACCCGTAGGATATCCTCGGCCCCGTCAAACCCGAGGTCGAGGTCGGCTGTCAGATCGTCGTTGGCAGTGTCGTCGTTATCCGAGGCTGACCCGGAGATCGGCGAGGGCGTCGAGATGCTGTCTGACATGGGTTTCCAGCACCCTCTGCAGGATCGCGGCCTCGATCATCACCGGCGTGCCGGATTGCTGTTCCACCTCTGCTGCCACCTCGGCCGCGATCAGCGCCGCCACCCTGCTGGGCCAGGTCACCCAAGTATCGCGCTCCTGGCGCGCAAGGCGAAACACCAGCGTTTCCGCCCGCGCCCGGTCGACCAGCGTGCCCTTGCGCTTCTGGATTGCCAGTTGCTTGTCTTGCGCCTGGTAAACCGTCAGCGCGGTGCGGGCCTTCAGATAGGACGAGCTGTCTGCTGGCCCGCTGAACCCGCTGTCGCCACCCGTGCTGCGCCGCTGCTGGTCCGGGTCGGTCATGTCGGCACGGCGTACATCGGACGCGGCGGCGTTGATCGAGCCGTCTTTGTAAACCACCAGCCTCCCGGCCTTGCGGGCCTTCTGGATGGCCCCGCGTGAGAGGCCGGAATGGGCGGAGTACTCCCGTTCGGACATACCTTCCATGGCGCTTTGACTGCCTTCAAGATATTGGAATTAAATGGAAATGATCTTCTTATTCAGTTGATTACACTCCCGCGCCGAGCGATTCTGGGTTCAGGAAAATGATGCAACTCAGCCCCGGAGACCACCCCATGACCGCCAAGACCCCCCCTGCCAAAGCCCCCAGCGAAGCCCTGCTGCTGGAGATCGCGACCAGGCATTTCCACAGCATCGAGACGCTGGAGACCCGCAACAGCGACCGCCTCGACTTCCACGATGTGGCGGTCTGGGCGATCCGTGCAGCACTTGAAGAGGCCTTCGAGGCCGGACGCCGCAC
>NZ_JACIYP010000239.1 GCF_014359905.1 Hoeflea sp.
CGACGAAATGGATCTCGCGCGGGCGGAAGGGTTTCGAGACGACCTCTCCCACCCGGTCCTTGAGCCGGTCCACGAGGGCGGCGTCGGGCGTCACACCCGGCGCCGCGACACAGATGCAGACCACCGCCACGCCCTTGATATCATCGGGCGCGGCGATGGCGGCGGCGTCCACCACCTCTCCGGTCCCGGTCAGGGCTGCCTCGATCTCGGGCGGGCCGATGCGCTTGCCGGCGATGTTGAGCGTGTCATCCGAGCGGCCGAGGATATACCATGTGCCGTCCGGATCGCGGCGCACCCAGTCGCCGTGCCGCCAGACACCGGGGAAGGTGGACCAGTAGGTTTCGAGGTATCTTTCCCGGTCGCCCCAGATCGCCGGGGTCAGGCCCATGGGCGGCTGGCTTACGACCAGTTCGCCCACCTCGCCCGGCGCGGCTTCGCTGCCATCCTCGCGCAGCACTTTCGCGCCCACACCGAGGGCCTGGGCAGAAAACCCGCCGGGTTTGAGTTCGTGCAGCACGGTCGAGGTCAGGATCGCCCCGAAAAGCTCGGTCCCGCCAGAGATGTTCAGCGGCACCGCGCGGCGACGGCAGATATGGTCAAGCTGCCAAAGCCAGGCGTCCTCTGTCCAGGGCTCTCCGGTCGAGGCGACGATGCGCAGGGGCGACAGGTCATAATCAGACAGGGGCGCGGGATCCTGCGTCATGAACTGCCGCACCAGCGTGGGCGCAACGCCAAGATGGGTCACCTTCATCTCTGCGGCGATCCGCAGCAGCCGGAACGGATCGCCGGGCATCGACGGCGCGCCCTCGGCCAGCACCAACGTAGCCCCCGAAAGCAGCACCGACAGAAGCGTGAGCGGCCCCATCACCCAGCCCATATCGGTCATCCACAAGTGCCGGTCGTCGCGCTTCATGTCGAGGCACAGCATGAAATCCACGGCGGCCTTGGCCTGCACACCAATATGGGTATGCACCACGCCCTTGGGCCGACCGGTCGTGCCAGAGGTATAGGCGATGAGCAGCGGCGCGTCGGCCTCTACCGGATGCGCGGGGCGCGTCGGGTCGGCCTTGCCGACGCTTTCCAGCCAGTCGAGATCGCGCGCCGGATCGGCCACCGCCCCCCCGAACCGCCGCAGGCTGATGACGGTATGGACCGAGGGCACATCGTGCAGGGCTACGGCAAGCGTGGCCTCCATCCAGACGGGCTTGCCACGCCGGGGCGTGGCATCCGCCGTCAGCACCGCCACCGCCCCCGCATCCTTGAGGCGGCTGACGATGGCAGGCGGCGCGAAGCCCGAGAACAGCGGCACCGCCACGGCGCCCAGCCGGGCGACACCCAGAAGCGCCGCTTCGATTTCTGGGATCATCGGCATGTAGATGCCCACCGCCTGACCGGGTTTCACCCCGCGCGCGGCGAGCGCCGAGGCCACACGCGCAGCCTCGGCGGCAAGCTCGGCATAGGTCCAGCTGCGGCGGCTTCCGTCCTCGCCGACCCAGTCGATCGCCGTCTTGTGCGCCAGCCCCTCCTCGATGCGCGCATCAAGACAGGTCTCTGTCAGGTTCAGAGCCCCGCCAACGGCCCATCGGATCGATTCAGGCCCGTTGGAAATATCGCGAAGCTGTGTGTAGGGGCGGCTGAACCGGACACCGGCATACTCCATGATCCGGCCCCAGAACCAGTCCGGCTCGGCGTTGGCGCGGCGAGAGAGATCCTCGTAGCTGGCGGCGCCACAGTCGACCAGGAAAGCGGCAAGCGTACTGGAACGCTGAATGTCAGAATCTGGCTGGAACATCCGTCACCTTTCTTCAACGCAGAAAAGACCGCGCCGTTGGCGCGGCCAGTTGGGGAGGTAACTCTGGACACGGCTTGGCGGCAGCGCCTTGTGACAGGCACTGCGACCAGCGGTCAACCGTGCATAGACAGGCCACCTGAAACCGAGATGACCTGGCCTGTGATGAACCCGGCGTCGTCGGACGACAGGAAGCAGATGATTCCCGGATAATCGGTCGGCTGCGCCAGACGCTTCATCGGGATGGCCCGCTTGAGACCCTCGGCGATCTTCGCACCGGCATCTCCCTGGGCGACCTGGGCAAAAAGCGGCGTATCGGTTGGGCCGGGGGCGACCGCGTTCAACTGAACACCCTTGCGCGCCAGTTCCCGCGCCACGGTTTTGGTGAACGAAATGATCCCGCCCTTGCAGGCCGAATAAACAGCCTCGCCCGACGAACCAACGCGACCGGCGTCCGAGGCGATGTTGACCACGCGGCCGCCACCGTTCTTGACCATCCCCGGCAATACCGCGTGGTGCATGTTCAGCGGGCCATAAAGGTTGATGTCAATGACCTTCTTCCAGAGGTCGGCATCGGAATCGAGGAACGGTTTGATCTCGTCCCAGCCGGCGTTGTTCACCAGCACGTTGATCGGGCCACCCGCCTCGAACGCGGCCACGGCCTTGTCGACCTGGGCGCGGTCGGTGATGTCCACCTTGAAAGCCTGGGCCTTTCCGCCCGCGCTCTGGATCAGACGGGCCGTTTCCTTCGCTCCGTCTTCGTTCATGTCAAAGATCGCAACCTCGGAACCTTCTTCGCCGAAACGCTCACAAACCGCACGCCCGATGCCGCTGCCGCCGCCGGTTACGATCACGCGCTTCCCACTCAACCCTCGCATTGGAGATCCTCCTCTTCCGTTATCAACTTTGGTAAAGAACTTGATTCGAGACGTTCTTTCATGCATTCTAACACTTGTTAGATTTATTGCAATGGACCCCCTTGTGGCAGCCAAGTATCGACAGCGACTGGTACGACAGTCTGAGGCAATCAGGAAAACCGATGATGACCTGAGCAAGTCGGAGAGGACGCGCGGGGAGATTCTCTGTGCGGCCGCGCGGCTTTTCCGGCACGAAGGCTTCTACGCGACAACGATGCGCGACATCGCGCAGGAAACCGGATTAGAGGCCGGGAGCATCTACTATCACTTCGGCTCCAAGGACCAAATTTTGAGCGAGGTTCTCGATATCGGCGTAAGGGAACTCTATGAGAAGGTCAGCGAGATCGTCCGGTCGGCGAAGATAAACAATAAAGATTTTCGCAAGACTTTCGCCATTCTCATCGAAACGCACCTGACCTTTCTTTTGACTGACAGCGACTTCACTTCGGCCAATATCCGGAACTATCCAATGCTGTCGGATGAAGCGCGCGCCCCGCACCGAGAGTTGCGTGGGTCTTATGCAGGTGTCTGGAGCAGTTTTCTCAAAGACGCCAAGCGTGCCGGCCACCTGAGAAGCGACATTTCCGTTTCGGCAATGCGGCAATTCATATTGAGCGCAATGAACTGGACCGTCGAATGGTATGACGTGGATCGGTATCCGGTGCACCTCCTCGCGGAGCGTATGAGCAAACTGATACTTGACGGAATGTGTACGCGCCACAGAGCCAACACGATAGGGCAGATGACGAGCGCCCCAACTTCCGTCGAAGCCCCGGCAGCGATCGGCAAGGCGGCGCATACCCGCGCGGAAATCCTGAGGGCGGCAGCGCGCGCGCTTCGGGACAATGGTTACAAGGCGACCACGCTAAGACAGATCGCGGCAGAAGCGGATATGAAAGCGGGCAGTGTCTATTACCATTTCAAATCCAAGAACGAGATCGTGGACGAGGTTCTGAACGCCGGATTGACCGATTTGCTATCGGGTGTCAGCGCCGCAGTCGAACAATACCATGCGCCATATGATCATCATGCCAGAATCGCGACCGCGATCTGGACGCATCTGTATTTTCTCTTCAGGGCAAGCGAATTCACGTCTGCGAACATCCGGAGCTATGGAATGCTGCCCAATCATTTCAGGGAGAGGCACAGAAAAATTCGCCATGCGTACGGAAGACTCTGGGACAGGATCCTCCGCGAAGCGCAGAAAGACGACGCCGTCAGGTCGGATATCAGGATTGTCCCCCTGCGTCAGGTGATGTTGGGCGCCTTGAATTGGACGGTAGAGTGGTTTGATCCGAACAAGGCGGGCAAAGAAGGGTATCTTTCACTGTCCGATTTTTCTGACATGCTCATCAAGCTTCTTCTTGAAGGGATCTGCGACAGGGAGAACGCCACTGACGCAAAACAAACAGCTGTTCAATGATCGCACCATTGTGATCATACCAAAAGGAAGTGGTACAGCCCTTCCGCGACTGGTTTTTCCCGTTCCGTCTGCCACGTGATCACGCTGACACTCGCCATCCGCTTGCCTTTACGGGTTATGGTCGCGCGGGCATGGAGCGGCCCCTTCACCCCGGGCCTGAGGTAATCGACCGTCAGGTTGATCGGCTTGGCGGGCGTATCGGCAAAATCCGGTCGCACGGTGATTGCGGAAACGGCCTCCATGAAGCTCGCGATGATCCCGCCATGGTAATATTCCATGACAGGGTTCCCGATATGGCGTGGCGCGAACGTCATTTCGGCCTCGGCATGAAGCTCGCCGATGTCGCGAATCTCGAACTTCAGAAAGCGGAAGAACGGAACCCTGGAAATGTTGGCGTTGACGGCTTGCAGGCTCATTTCGCGCCCTTCCCCTTGATCATCGCCTCGTACAGGCTGGTGTCACCGCGCGTCAGTGCGAATGTGGCAGCCCCGCGCGCAATTTCCTCATCCTCGTGGCCGTCGAACCAGATATTGCCCGAATTGAACGCGATATGACGGGTCTGACGATAGCAATGGGCGCCCACGAAGATATCTGCGCGGGAATGGGCGGGGCGCAGGTAATCGACCCTGAGGTCAAGCGTTGCCATGGTGCTGACGCCCTCAATAGCCACGAAATTCGCAAGCCCGAAGACACTGTCCAGAAGGGCCGTCAGGATGCCGCCGTGAAGCAGGGTCTGATCGCTGTCAACGCAGAAATCCGGATTGAACGGCATCCGCACCAGAACGCCTTCGGCTGACACTTTCCGGATATCAA
>NZ_JACIYP010000024.1 GCF_014359905.1 Hoeflea sp.
CCCGGATCTCAACCGCGGCCGGAGGGCCAATTCACCTTGCCGAAAGAGTGTGCTAATTTAGGCATCAGGGATGTTGAAATCTCTGATCAGGGAGATCAAGGATGATGTTTGCCCGCACGCTTTTCCCCATCTCTGCCCGTTCGCCCGCGCCACCGCGTGTCCCCAGCCTCGCCCCAAGCCTCGCCCCAAGCCTCGCAAAGCCTGTCGGCCTGTGCCTCGCCCTGGCGTTGAGCCAGCCCGCGGGCTCGCTCGCAGCCGACCTGTCCTGCAACAGCCTGCTTGAGCCCGGCCAGACCATGATCTGCTCCGGCTTCGAGCCCAACTGGGCGATCCGGCTCAGCTGCGACGGCGCGATGAGTGCGGAGTTCATCGACGCCTTCTCCGGCGACGGCATAAAGACCACGCCGGGCAGCATCTCTTTTGCCACGCAAGACCCCTGGCAACTCGAAACCAGCCACCCGGTCACAGGCTCCATCGCCTACACGCCGGGCGGCTGCACCGACGAGAGCGACCGGGTCAGCGATTTCACCTTCACCCCGACGTCCGCCCCGGGGCTCTCTGCCCCGTTCTTTCCGTTCTGCTGCCGGGTGGAGTGAGGTTATGGCTCACCACTCGGCCGCCGACCCGTCCCAATTGTAAAACTGTCCGGTGCCGTCGAGCGTCAGCCCCTCGGCGAGCGCCAGAATCCCTGCGGCACTGGTCACCGCATCGATATCAGCCCCCTGCCCGCCCATATCGGTGCGGACCCAGCCCGGATGAATGAGCGCCACCGCGATCCCCATCGGCTTGAGGTCTGTCGCCAGCCCCTGCATCACCTTGTTGACGGCCGATTTCGAGGCCCGGTAGGCGATATGATCTGACTTGGCATAGGACATCCGCCCCATCTGCGAGGAGATGGTGAGAATGCGCGGGGTCTTGCTGCGCCTCAGATGCGGCAGGAACGCTTGGGCGACGGCCAGCGGCGCCAGCGTGTTGACGGCAAGCGTCTCGGCGAATCCCTCGAAGTCCATGTCCAGCGTCGATTGCCGCTTTGGCCCGATCGTACCGGCATTGTTGATCAGAATGTCGATCGGCGCGCCGATGCCGGCCGCCGCCTGACGCACCGCCGCATGGTCGGTGACGTCGAACTGGAGATCGTGGAAATTCGGATGATGGCAGATATGCGCGTCCGGGTCGGTCACCGCCGCCCGCGCCGAGCCATAAACGGTCCAGCCCCTGGCCAAGGCCTGCCGGGCCAGTTCCAGCCCGATGCCGCGATTGGTGCCGGTGATGAGGATGGTGGTCATGGGGAGGGTCTCGCAGTTTGGGGACAGTTTACTTTTCCGAGTTCTGGGGCAGAATGGACCATCATAAGTGGAAAAGTAAACTGTCCCCGAACTTAACGTCGAGGTGCAAATCATGCCACGCATAGCGAGATTTGTCGTGCCTGGCGCGCCGCATCACGTAACCCAGCGCGGCAACAGGCGCGAGCCGGTGTTTTTCGAGGATGGCGATCAACTTCGCTATCTCGATTTTCTTGCGCAAGCGGCCCGGCGCTGCGAAACCGAGATTTGGGCCTACTGCCTGATGCCCAACCATGTCCACATGATTGCCGTGCCGAAAGACGGCGACGGGCTTCGCGCCTTGTTCAGTGATGCGCATCGGCGTTACACCAATTTCATCAACTGGCGCCACGGCTGGACCGGCCATTTATGGCAGGGACGGTTCGGGTCCGTTGCAATGGAGGAACACCATCTTGCGTCGGCACTGCGTTATGTTGCTCTCAATCCGGTTCGCGCCGGACTGGTCGCCAAGCCCGAAGAATGGCAGTTTTCGTCGGTCCGTGAGCATCTGACCGGCAAAAGTCACGGACTTGTCCTGGTCGAACCTGTTCTTTCTCGTTTTCCCGATTTTCGCAGCTTGATCGAGAGGCCTGAGCAGGCAAACGAGTTTGCCTCGCTTCGCAAATCCGAAACGAGTGGCCGATCACTTAGCAAGGAATGTAGGGGACAGTTTACTTTTTGATGCTGATGCGCGTCGCATCAGCATCAAAAAGTAAACTGTCCCCGAACTGCCCCTACCGCGTCAGCGGCTTGTACGTCACCCGCCGAGGATTGACCGAATCGGCGCCGAGCCGGCGGATCTTGTCCTGTTCGTAGTCCTCGAAATTGCCCTCGAACCATTCCACGTGGCTGTCGCCTTCGAAGGCGAGGATGTGGGTCGCCAGCCGGTCGAGGAACATGCGGTCATGCGAAATGATGACGGCGCAGCCGGCGAAGTTTTCGAGCGCCTCTTCCAGCGCGCCCAGCGTTTCGGTGTCGAGATCGTTGGTCGGTTCGTCGAGCAGCAGCACGTTGCCGCCGGATTTCAACAGCTTGGCCAGATGCACCCGGTTGCGCTGTCCGCCCGAGAGCGTGCCCACCTTCTGCTGCTGGTCGCCGCCCTTGAAGTTGAAGGTCGAGCAATAGGCGCGGGAGTTCATCTCGTGCTTGCCCAATTTGATGATGTCGTTGCCGCCGGAGATTTCCTCCCACACGGTCTTGTTGGCATCGAGCGAATCGCGGCTCTGGTCGACATAGGAGAGATGCACGGTTTCGCCGATGGTGATGGAGCCCGAATCGGGCTGCTCCTGCCCGGTGATCATCCGAAACAGCGTGGTCTTGCCCGCGCCGTTGGGGCCGATCACGCCGACGATGCCGCCGGGCGGCAGCTTGAAGCTCAGGTCGTCGATCAGCAGCCGGTCGCCATAGGCCTTGGAAATCCCTTCCGCGTCGATCACCTGGTTGCCGAGACGCTCGCCGGTCGGAATGATGATCTGCGCCTCGCCGGGACGGCGGTCACTGGCCGATTTGACCAGTTCGTCATAGGCCCGGATACGCGCCTTGGACTTGGCCTGCCGGGCCTTCGGCGAGGAGGCAATCCATTCCTGCTCGCGGCTGAGCGATTTCTGCCGCGCTGCATCCTCGCGGCCTTCCTGCTTCATGCGCTTGGCCTTGGCTTCCAGATAGGCGGTGTAGTTGCCCTCGTAGGGAATGCCCTTGCCCCGGTCGAGCTCGAGGATCCAGCCGGTCACGTTGTCGAGGAAGTAGCGGTCATGGGTGATCATGATCACGGCGCCGGGATATTCCCTGAGGTGCTTCTCGAGCCAGGCGATGCTTTCGGCGTCGAGATGGTTGGTCGGCTCGTCGAGCAGCAGCAGGTCGGGCTGGCGCAAAAGCAGCGCGCACAGCGCCACGCGGCGCTTCTCGCCGCCCGACAGCGCGTCGACGGAAGCCTCCGGCGGCGGGCAGCGCAGCGCTTCCATCGCCATCTCGACCTGGCTGTCGAGATCCCACAGGTTCTGCGCGTCGATGATGTCCTGGAGCTTCGCGCCCTCGTCGGCGGTCTCGTCGGAATAGTTCATCATCAACTCGTTGTAGCGGTCGAGGATCGCCTGCTTGTCGGCCACCCCTTCCATCACGTTGCCGAGCACGTTGAGGCTCTCGTCGAGCTGCGGCTCCTGCGGCAGGTAGCCGAGCGTCGCCCCCTCGGCCAGCCAGGCCTCGCCGGTGAACTCGGTGTCGAGCCCGGCCATGATCTTCAGCACAGTCGACTTGCCGGCGCCGTTGGGCCCGAGAATACCGATCTTGGCGTCCGGATAGAACGACAGATGGACGTTTTCGAGGACCTTCTTGGCGCCATAGGACTTGTTGAGCCCTGCCATGTGATAGATGAACTGCCGTGCCACGATGCGCTCCAGACATGATTTGGATTGTTGCCCGCTGTCTATGCGAAATGCCGCTCAAGGGCAATGATGCCGTGCGGGCCTTCCCCAGGCAGTCTTGAAATGGTCATCAAACGAACGTACAATTTTAGCGTCAACCCGGATCGCAGCGTCGCAACCTGAGGCTATCAGGCGGGAGGATAGTGCATGCGTGGATCCGACAGGAAAGAAGGTTTCTCCGTCCATGCGGTTTCCGGCACCCGGGCGGTGCATCTGGGGATGAACGCCCGCCAGGACGCAACCCGCGATCTCGTCGGGTTCGGAGTCGGACGCAGAGTGGGTCCGGGTCAGGACATACGCTGGCTCAATGGCTTCAAGACCTTCCGTGAGGTTGTGCCCGACCCGCAGCGTGGCGATTATTTTCCAACCGTGGAACAGCCGATCCAGGATTTCAAATGGGGGCATTATTCAGCGTTGCCTGATGAAACCAACCACTACGTAGTCCGGCCATTGTTCCGACCGCAAAACGGCGATCTGTCAAATCTGCGGGCCGGCACCGATCTCGAGGTCACCATCCGCACCGAGAAGGAGGATGACGGGGAGCATTCGGTTCTGTTCAATCGCGGCGCCATAGTCAGCCAGGCATATGCAGACCGGTTCGCCGGGGATACGGGCCTCAGCGAGGACGAATTGGCCGCCGAACTCGACGATCCCGGCGCCGAACGCACCCAATGGCTCTCGCGTGGATTGCTCGAGGCCGCCCTCGGCTTCATCGCCCAGGCCAGATCCTCGCGCTTCTCCCTGCACTGCGCTTTTTACGAACTGACCTATCTGCCGATACTCAAGGCGCTGGCAGACGCCGCCGGCGCGGGCGCCACGGTTGAGGTCGCCTTCGAGGCCGATCACTACATGACCGGCGCGAAAAAGCGGGTGGAGTCAAGTCAGGGCAAGCGCAACCGCGCGGCGATCGCCGGTTATCAGGGCAAACCGCGGCTGCACTTCAGGGAGCGGATCCATCACATCTCGATCCCGCACAACAAATTCATCGTGCTTGTCGAAAACGGCCGCCCGATCGCTGTTTGGACCGGTTCGACCAACATTACCTCTTCGGGCTTTCTGGGCCAGAGCAATGTCGGGCACATCGTCCGGGATGAGGCGGTCGTCGCCGCCTATCTTGCCTATTTCCGGCAAATCGCGGCGGATACACAACGCGCCGACCTCAAGGCCTGGATCAACCAGCACTCCCCCAACCCCACAGTGCTCGCCACCGGCAAGACCACCCCCCTGTTCAGCCCGCGCACCAATGACTCGATGCTCGACTGGTATGGCGACCGCATGGACGAGGCGAGCCAGACCATTCTCCTCACCTCGGCCTTCGGCGTCACCCCCAAGCTGGCCGAGCGGTTCAACAATGACCGCGACTATCTGCGCTACATCCTGATGGAGCAGGAAAGCCGCGGCGCAGGCGCCCAGGAAATGCTTGAACGCGACAGCGATACCCGCATCGTGCTTGGCCAGGGGCTTGGGACCACCGGCCGGCTTGGCCACTGGAAGGATATCCCCGGCTGGAAACTGGAGAAATGGATGTGGCGCGAGCACCATTACCGCTCTTCCGGCCATGTCTTTTTCTGTCACACCAAATACATGGTCATTGACCCGCTGACCGATGATCCAAAGGTGTTTTCCGGCTCCGCCAATTTCTCCGGCGCCTCACTCAAGAACAATGACGAGAACATGCTGCTGATCCGCGGCAACCAGGCGGTCGCGGACATCTACACCACGGAGTTTTTCAGGCTGCTCAACCATTTCTATTTTCGCCAAGTCGCCAACAGAACGGCTGAAGACGGCCGGAGCGATCCGGACATCCGCTACCTTAATCCCGATGATTCGTGGGTTGCGGGCCATTTCCGCGCACAGAATTACCGATCCAAGCGGCGAGAGCTGTTCGGCATTCCTGCCTGATACTCGATCGCTGCCCCCCGTGGCGACGAAGCGGTCTAGCCGGAGTACGGATCAAATTCTGCAATAGACGTGTCCAAAGACACAAATAAGGGGCCCTGAAAGGCCCCCTATTTCAAATCCTGTTCGCGGTTTTAGTTGCCGTCATCACTGTCGTGGTCGTTGCCACCATCACTATCGTGGTCGTTGCCGCCATCGCTGTCGTGATCGCTGCCGCTGTCGTGGTCGACGCCGCCATCATTGTCGCGGTCATTGTCGCGGCCGGCCCCGGAATCATCAATTTCACGGCCGTTGTCATCGAGCTGTCTGGCCGATGCAATTTCGGTTGCTTCGGCCCTGGCCTGGCCGCCGCGCAGAAAATCGCTCAGAGTCGAGGAAGCCGCAGCAGCGGAATGCGGCAGCAGCGCTCCGGCGGCAAGCGACAGGGCGGCGGCCGCGGTGAGGATTTTTGCTCTGGTCATGATGTGTCTCCTTCAAGGGTCTGCGTGAATGCAGCCCGAAGATGCCACCGCGCCCATGACAACCCCCTGACCGGCCCTGTCAGCGTCCTGTCATTTTTGCAGATCGGCGAAAAATCCGCTCCATCAAGTCGCTTCCATCCAATAGATGGTCGGCTCAGGCCTAGAAACTTACAGCCACGCCCTTCTTGCGGAAATAGGACTGCATGATCTTGCGTCCCTGGCGATTGGACTGCGCCAGCTTGCCGGGCTCGAATACGGCTTCCGTGACGCCTTCGCGCGCCATGGCGGCCTTGAGTGCTGCAATGTGGATGTCCAGCTCTTCATTGTCGTTCTTGATCGACGCATAAATATTGTCGATGGCTTCGTTCAGGGTCAGATCGCTCACGCTTGGCACTCCATGGCTCGTTGGCACTCAACTAGCGATTTTTCCAGCAAGGGCAAGCCGCCGAATGCATTGCGGCGCGTGCTTTCAAATTCAATCATCCCCAAAACCGCTTGATTTTCGCGCATGAGCCGTGGCCAATGCGCCATGAGCGATTTTTCAGCCTTCACCGCGACGAGCCCCACCGGCGCCGAGCTTGCCGTCCGCCACATGCAGGCCCAGGGCCCAGCCCGCGGCGTGGTGCAGATCAATCACGGCCTCTCCGAATATGCGGCCCGCTACGCGCGCTTTGCCGGATTCCTCGCCGATCGCGGCTACCACGTCTATGCCCATGATCATCGCGGTCACGGCCTGACCCGCGCGCCGGATTCTATCCCCGGCGCCTTTTCGGCCAGGGACGGCGCGGCCAAGGTGATCGCCGATGTCGCCGCCGTGCACGCGCTGATCGCGGAGCGCCATCCCGGCATGCCGGTCACCACCTTCGGCCATTCCATGGGCGGCCTGATCGCATTGAATTTCGCCGAGGCCCAGCCTGCGGCAAGTGCCGCGCTTGCCGTGTGGAACTCCAACTTCAACGCCGGGATTGCCGGCCGCGCCGGCCAGGCGATCCTCGCCGTCGAGGCCTTCTTCAAGGGCTCCGACACCCCGAGCGCGATGCTGCCGAAGCTCACCTTCCAGGCCTGGGCAAAGGCCATGCCGAACCGCCGCACCGGTTTCGACTGGTTGTCGCGCGATGAAGCCGAGGTCGATCTCTACATCGCCGATCCGCTCTGCGGATGGGACGCCACGGTGAGCATGTGGCGGGATGTGTTCGCGCTGATCTACGCCGGCGCCACGCCTGAAAACCTGGCGAAGCTGCCGAAATCGCTGCCCGTTCACCTGACCGGCGGCGCTGAGGATCCGGCCACCGACAAGGGCGCGGCGGTCAAATGGCTCGCAGCGAGGATGCGTGAAGCGCGCCTCACCAGCGTCACGCTGCAGATCCTGCCCGAAACGCGGCACGAGACCCTGAACGAGATCAACCGCGACCAGTCAATGGCGGGGTTCGCAGCCTGGCTCGATGCCCATCTGCCTTCGGCAGGGTGAAGCGCGCCCAGGCGCTCAAGTCTTCCATGTCGCAGTCGTGAGGGCGTGACACGCTCCCGTCAATGCTGCTAACAGAATGGCCAAACCGGAGGCCCACGATGCTTGCTGATCCCTTGACGCCCGACCCTCTTGCCCCTGTCTCCTTCGCGCTGGTGGCGGGGATTGTGCGGTCGCGAAATCAACAGCGGCTCCCGGCCAACCGCACAGCCCATGGCCGCGCCGATGCCTGAGCAGACAGCCATGGAGACAAGACCCGCCCCCCTGGCCGGAGTCCGGGTGATCGAGCTCGCCCGCATTCTCGCAGGTCCCTGGGCCGGGCAGCTGCTTGCCGATCTCGGCGCCGACGTGATCAAGATCGAGCATCCCGACGGCGGCGACGACACGCGCCGCTGGGGCCCGCCCTTCGTCACCGGCGCCGATGGGGAGAACCTGTCGGCCGCCTATTATCACGCCGCCAACCGCGGCAAGCGCTCGATCACGCTCGATATCGCCAGCCCCGAGGGCGCGGAAACGGCCCGCGAGCTGATTTCTACCGCCGACGTGGTGATCGAGAACTTCAAGGTCGGGGGCTTGCGGAAATACGGCCTCGACTACGACAGCCTGAAAGAGGCCAACCCGGCGCTCGTCTATTGCTCGATCACCGGCTTCGGCCAGACCGGCCCCTACGCGCCGCGCGCGGGCTATGATTTCATCATCCAGGCCATGGCCGGCATGATGTCGATCACCGGCGAGCCGGGCCGCGAGCCGCAGAAGGCGGGCGTCGCCATATCCGACATCTTCACCGGGCTCTATTCGGTGATCGCCATCCAGGCGGCGTTCCGCCACGCCGAGACGACCGGCGAGGGCCAGATGATCGACATGGCGCTGTTCGACACCCAGGCCGGAGTGCTGGGCAACCAGAACCTCAACTATCTGGTGTCCGGCGTGGCCCCGGTGCAGATGGGCAACGCCCACATGAACATCGCGCCCTACGAGGTGTTTCCGGTCTCCGACGGCCATGTCATCATCGCAGTCGGCAATGACGGCCAGTTCCAGCGCTTCTGCAAGCTGCTGGGTGCGCAAGCGCTCGGCGCCGATCCGGATTTTCAGACCAACCCCTCCCGCGTCGCCCACCGCGACCGGTTGCGCGCGGAAATCATCGCCGAGATGGCCAAATGGACCAAGGCCGACATGCTGGCAGCCTGCGAGGCCAATGCCGTGCCCGCCGGGCCGATCAATACGATTGCCGAAATGTTCGCCGATCCGCAGGCGATCGCCCGCGGGCTGCGGATGGATCTCACCGACAAGGCCGGAACCCATATACCCTCGGTGCGCGCGCCGATCCGGCTCCCCGCCTCGCCGCTGCATTACCAACGGCCCAGCCCGCGGCTGGGCGAGCACACCGACGAGGTGCTCAGCGAACTTGCATCCATCAAGACCAGAAGGACTGAATCATGAAAACCGGCGGCCAACTGATTGTCGACTCGCTCAAGGCCAATGGCGTCGAGCGCCTCTACTGCGTGCCGGGCGAAAGCTATCTCGCCGTGCTCGATGCGCTGGTGGATTCCGGCGTCGGCGTCACCGTCTGCCGCCAGGAAGGCGGGGCCGCGATGATGGCGGACAGCTGGGGCCGGCTCACCGGCAAGCCCGGCATCTGCTTCGTCACCCGCGGCCCCGGCGCCACCAATGCCGCGGCCGGCCTCCACATCGCCCGGCAGGATTCGATCCCGATGATCCTGTTCATCGGCCAGGTGCAGCGCGACGCCCGCGAGCGCGAGGCCTTCCAGGAAGTCGAATACCGCCGGGCGTTTACCGAATTCGCCAAATGGGTGGGCGAGATCGACGACCCGGCGCGTATCCCCGAATTCGTCAACCGCGCCTTCTCGGTGGCCATGTCCGGCCGCCCCGGGCCTGTGGTGCTGGCGCTGCCCGAGGATGTGCTGCGCGAGACCGTGGCCAAGCCGCCGGTCCGGATCCTGCCCAACCCGGTCCCCGCCAACCGCCCCGGCAAGGCCGAGATGACCGATCTCGCCGGGCGGATCTCGAAGGCCGAGCGGCCGATCATCATCCTCGGCGGCACCCGCTGGACCGAAGAGGCCGTGAACCAGGTCCGGCACTTCGCCGAGCGCGCCCAGATCCCGGTCGGGTGCTCGTTCCGCCGCCAGATGCTGTTCGACCATACCCATCCGTGCTACGCCGGCGATGTCGGCATCGGCATCAATCCCGCGCTCGCCCATGAAATTTCGAGCTCCGACCTGGTGATGCTCGTCGGCGGCCGTTTCTCCGAAATGCCGTCCTCGGGCTACACGCTGCTCGATGTGCCGTTTCCGTCCCAGCCGCTGGTCCATGTCCATGCCGACAGTGGCGAACTCGGCCGCGTCTATCGCCCGGCGCTCGCCATCAACGCCGACCCCGCCTCCTTCGCCGCGGCGCTGTCGGAGCTCGATGTCGCGGTCACGCCGACCCGCGCAGGGCGCGTGGCGCGCATGCATGAGGAATATCTCGACTGGTCCACGCCGCCCGAGAGCGGACCCGGCGACGTCCATATGGGCCCGATCATCACCTGGCTGCGCGACACCCTGCCCGAGGACGCGATCCTGACCAACGGCGCGGGCAATTACGCCACCTGGGTGCACCGCTACATACGCTTCCGTAAATTCGCGACCCAGGCCGCCCCCGCATCGGGCTCGATGGGCTATGGCGTGCCCGCCGCGGTTGCCGCCAAGCAGGCGTTTCCGGAACGGCTGGTGGTGGCCTTTGCCGGCGACGGCTGCTTCATGATGCACGGCCAGGAGTTTGCCACCGCCATCCAGCACAGGCTGCCGATCATCGTCATCGTCGTCAACAACTCGATGTACGGCACCATCCGCATGCACCAGGAACGCGACTATCCCGGCCGGGTCAGCGCCACCGACCTCGTCAACCCGGATTTCGCGGCGCTGGCCCGCGCCTATGGCGGCCATGGCGAGACGGTGGAAAAGACCGAGGACTTTGCCCCCGCCTTCGAGCGCGCGCGGGCCAGCGGCGTAGCCGCGATCATCGAGATCAAGCTCGACCAGCAGGCGATCACCCCGACGCGGACCTTGGACCAGATCTCGGGCACCGGCGTGAAGAAGTAGGCTGTTCCTCTCGCTCATTCCCCCGCAAGGCTGCGGAAGTCCCAGTTCTGCGTCGCGCTTGCTTCGTCCATGAAGGCGCGCACCTTGACCGACAGCAGGCGCGAACTCGGGTAGATGAACTGGACCGGATAGGGATCGGGCTCATGGTCGGCCATGACCAGTGACAACCGGCCGTCGCGAATATGGTCGGCGACCTGGTAGCTCAGCGCCATCGTCAGGCCACCGCCCTGTGTCGCGTGCCAGATCGCCGCGTCGGCGCTGTTGGTCACATAGCTTGGCTCCACCGCCACCCCCTGCGGCATCCCCCCGACCCGGAAGCGCCAGTGATCGGCAGCGGTGAGTGCTGTGAACGAAATCAGGCGATGCTGTCGCAGATCCTCGGCGGTGCGGGGCGCGCCGCCCTGGCCGGAGAGATAGCCGGGCGACGCCACCAGCACACGGCGCACGGCGCCAACCTTGCGGACAATATCGCTCGAATCCGCGAGGTGGCCGATGCGGACGGCAAGATCGACCCCGTCCTCGACAAGATTGACATTGCGGTCGGACAGCATCAGCTCGGCGCTCACTTTCGGATGCCGTGTCATGAATTCGCAGACCAGCGGCGCGACATGCAGCCGCCCGAAGACCTGCGGCGCGGTGACGACCAGACGGCCCATGGGTTCGCCGCGCTCGCTTTCAGCCATCTGCTCGGCATCCTCGAGATCCGCCATGATGCGGCGGCTGCGCTCGAGGAAACGCAATCCCGCATCGGTCAGGCTGACTGCGCGGGTGGTCCGGTTCAGCAGCCGCACGCCCAGCCGCTCCTCCAGCGCCGCCACGTGACGGGTGATCGCCGAGGTCGACAGCCCCATTTTCCGGGCGGCCGGCGCAAAGCCGTTCAGTTCTGATACGGCGATGAAGGCCCCAATGGCGGCAAAGCGGTCCATTTTATTATCCCGATATTCGCAACAGTATGTGGATAAAATAACATATTCTCCCATTATCGAACAACATTCATAGTCCGGCCTGCGAAGCGCGGCGCCTGCCACGCACCAGACAGGAGATGAAAGCAATGCCCCGTATCCCCACCCCCGCCACCATCGACGCCGCCCCCGCTGCCGCACAGCCACTGCTTGAGGCTGTCAAGAAGCAGATCGGCTCCGTCCCGAACCTGTTCCGGCTAACCGCCACCAGCCCCGCCGCGCTTGAAGGTTATCTCAGCCTCAACGGCGCGCTCGCCAAGGGCGCTCTCGATGGCGCGACCCGCGAGCGGATCGCCCTTGCCGTGGCCCAGGTCAACGGCTGCCGATACTGCCTCGCCGCCCATACCTATCTGGGCAAGAACGTCGCCAATCTCGGCGACGCCGAGATCGCCGCAAACCGCAACGGGCATTCCAGTGACCCCAGGGCCGATGCCGCCGTGGTCTTCGCAAGGAAGGTGACGCTCGACCGCGGCGCCATCACCGATGCCGATTTCGCCCTCGTGCGCGCGGCAGGCTATTCCGATGCCGAGATCGTCGAGATCGTCGCCCACGTCGCGCTGAACACGCTCACCAACTACATCAACGAGGTGTTCGGGACCGAAGTCGATTTCCCCGCAGTGCCGACCACCCTGGTCGCCTGAAGCCTGAAATCCGGGGCGCCAGCGATGGCGCCCCTCATCTGTAAGGACACGATCATGTCGACACCGGAGACTGCCCGTCCGCCCGTTCCGCCATTCACCGCCGAAACCGCAGCACGGAAGGCACGCCGCGCCGAAGACGCCTGGAACAGCCGCGATCCGGAACGCGTCTCGCTCGCCTATACGCCCGACAGCCAGTGGCGCAACCGCGCCGAATACCTCACCGGCCGCCGCACCATCATCGAATTCCTGACCCGGAAATGGGGCCGCGAACTCGAGTACAGGCTGATCAAGGAAGTGTGGGCCTTCAGCGACAACCGCATTGCGGTTCGTTTCGCCTATGAGTGGCGCGATGACAGCGGCCAGTGGTTCCGGAGCTTCGGCAACGAGAACTGGGAGTTTGATGCCCACGGGCTGATGCGTCTTCGCATCGCCTCGATCAACGATCTTCCGATCAGCGACGACGCGCGCTTGTTCGACTGGCCCCTGGGCCGCCGCCCGGATGATCATCCGGGCTTGAGCCAGCTTGGCCTGTGAGGACATCATGAACACCCGATCAGGCCCATCCAGCGACATCGCCTTCACCCCGACCGTCAAGGCCATCCAGAGCCACAAGGGATCGCGCGCAGCCTATGCCGGGATGGAACAGCGCGGCGGCTGGCAGACGGCGATCGAGCCGGACCTCGCAGCCTTCATTGAACAGGTCAGGAGCTTTTTCCTGGCCACCGCCAACTCCGAGGGCCAGCCCTATGTCCAGCATCGCGGCGGGCCGCCAGGCTTTCTCCGCGTGCTCGATCGCCACACGCTCGGCTTCACCGATTTCAAGGGCAACCGCCAGTTCATCACCGAAGGCAATCTCCAGGACAATCCGAAGGCCTTCATTTTCCTGATCGATTATGCGCGGCAACGGCGCATCAAGATCTGGGGCACGGCGAAAATGGTGGAGGCAACGCCCGCGCTGCTCTCCCGTCTCATGCCGGATGGCTACCGGGCCATGCCCGAGCAGATCGTGCTGTTCGAGGTCGAGGCCTGGGATGTCAATTGCCCGCAGCACATTCCGCAGCGTTTCGAGGCCGAGGACGTCGCACGCATGCTGGCCCGGCGCGATGCCCGCATTGCGGAACTCGAGGCGCTTCTCGCGGAGAGGCACGAGACCTGACCCGACACCCCGCCACGCCCGTTCAGGCCCGCCTCTTGCCCCCACGCCAGCGAGCGCCATCTTGTGGGCTATGAACAGATCACAGCCAACCGCCCCGCTTTCCGTCTGGTACGACGGCGATTGCCCCGTCTGCCGCCAGGAGGTGGCGCTTTACAGCCGCATCGACCGGGAAGGCCGGATCGACTGGATCGACATCGTCGCGCTCACCGAGCAGCAGTTGCCCGAGGGCAAGAGCCGCGCGGATCTGCTCGGCAGGTTTCATGCGCGCCAGGGCGATGGGCCCTGGCAGACCGGTGTCGATGCCTTCGCAGCCATCTGGGCGAAGCTGCCCGGCCTGCGACGGGGCGCGTTCCTGTTTCGCACGCCGCTGATCCGCCAGGCCGCGCAACTGGCCTATCTGGGATTCCTCAAATGGCAACGCCGCCACCGCGCCCGGCGCGGCCACAGAGAAACGCCGCACACGCCCCGGCCCTGAACGTGAAAAGGCGCGGGATTTTCATCCCGCGCCTGACATTGTCGCTTGTCGTTTCGTGGCTCAGCCGACGCGGCGGAACATGTGGTCGAACTCGACGCGCTCGTCGCGGTGCGAACCGCCGGCGGTGGCGGCCCAGTACGACCCGGCGCCGCTGACCAGAAGCGAAGCGGCGATCAGGAAGGCCGAGATGATGCCGACGCGGCGCGCCGTTTCGGCGGCTTCGGCAGCCTGCGTGCGGGCTTCATAGTAGCTCGCCAGCACGCTGTCGACACGCGCTGTTGCTTCCTCTTCGCCAAGACCGGTGCGAGCAGCCACGATCGAGCCGAGATAGGCCCTGTCTTCTTCCGACACCTCGTCCGACCCGGCATTGGAGAGAATGCGCAGCACTTCCCCGGTCACCGCGCCGCGGCCCTGCGGCTCAGCCGTGGTGGCAGCACCCGGCGCCGGACGCAGCAGCGAATCGGCAAAATAACCGTCGCCATCTGTGAGGGCGTCCGATGAGACCGCCTGACCCACGGCGCCGGCGGTGGCGCCCAAGGTCGTGGTGACTGCGGAGGTGACGGCGCCTAGGCCGCTTGTCGCGATCAGCGCACCGACGATGATGGCGCCGCCCCACACGAGCAGACCGTGCGCGCCATCGCGCACTTCGACTTCGTGGGCAGTGCTGTCATGGAAGCGCTTGCGCATCCGTCCGGTGAGATAGGCGCCGGCCATGAAGCTCGAGACCTGAACCCAGATGAACCAGAGCGCGACACCGATGCTCATGCCGACAACATGCGCTCCCGGCCGGTCAGCAACGGCGGTGAAGGTGAGGCCCATGGCGGCGCCGAAGCTCATCAGCACCACCGAGACCCCCGAAGCAAGCACGATGCCGCCGAAAATCGCCGGCCAGTCAATATAGGAAGCGTGATCCTGCGGGGCAGAAGACGCTACAATGAGAGTGTCGTCAGCGTTGACCATCAAGGTGCTCCTAGCCCAGTCCGAGGAAGGACAAGATCGCCAAGACGACCACGACGAGTCCGACGAGATAGATAATACCGTTCATTGTTTTGGCTCCAGTTTGAGTTGAGGGGACGTCCGGATACCTGCCTTCACACCCAGTTGGTGAAAAAGGCCAGAATAATGATGATCCAGATGGGAACGCCGAGCAGCCAAAGTCCGATCGCACGCATTTGAAACCCTTTCGTCACATGGTTGCCCGAGGCGTCTTGAGACATACCTCGGGAGGCGCAACCATAACGCTGCTGCGGCGGGAAAGGTTCCGCCGGGCGCGTGCAAACTGGAAAGCTGGATATGTGCAGACAGCAATATTGTGCGGATTATCGACCGCACAGGCCCGCGCCGCGCCACCGCGGCTTGCCTGGCCGCGGATCAGTCCGACCGCGCCAGGCTCTTGCCGAGGACTGTCTCAGCCGCGCATATGCGCCGTGTGCTGGTAGATCGCCGTGGAGCGGGCGCCGGAGCGGCAGTAGCCGAGCATCGGCGTCGGCATTTCCTCGATGGCGTCGACCATCTCGCGCACCGCGTCTGCGGTCACGCCCATCGGGCCCACCGGGATGTGGCGGGTTTCGATGCCAAGCGCTGCGGCAGCCTGCTTGATGGTTTCGAAGCTCGGCTGGTCGGCGACCTCGTTGTCGGGACGGTGGCAGACGATCGATTTAAAGCCGGCGGCCTTGATGGCGGCCAGATCCTCGACCTCGATCTGGCCTGTGACGGAATAGGTGGGCGTTACGGAGCGAAGGTCCATGGGTTTGCCTTTGCAGTCGGGCGCGAAGCTTGGCGGCGCCGGTGGTGAATTTCCTTGAGCCTTGATTTAGGCATTGGCCGCGATGGCGTCAATCCGGGAGCGGCGCCATGCCGCATCTTCACCCATCCCCCGCCTCGCCGGGCCGCATCCGCGCCGTCACTTCGCCGATGATCTCCACGACGTCGGGGAAACAGCCGCAGCAGCGCCCGCGCATCCGCATGGCGTGATAGACGGTGGAGGGCACGATCAACCGCCAGGGATCCTGCGCCAGCAACTGTTCAACCGCCGCCTCGATCTCGGCTTTCGACAGGATATTGCACTGGCAGACAATCATGCTGGGGTCCGGTTGCATGCGCCAGGTTGACGCTAAAACCTGTATGATTTACTCCACAATCTTTGTCCGAGGCGCATGGCGCTGTCAAACCCCGAAATCGGGGCAAGCCAGACACCGGACCATGGCGCCGCCCGTCTGGCCGGGACGGTGCTGAACTTGAGGGATGAGCTGTACAGTGGGCGAACGCGCACTCAAAATTGCCGCCTGGATCGTCTCGCTGCTGTGCCTCGCGCCCATCGTCGCGGTTGCGTTCGCGGCAGCGTCGGGCACGCTCGACACGTGGAACAGCCTGATGGCGACGGTGCTGCCGCGCTATGCCTGGACCACGGTCGAACTGGTGGTGCTTGTGGGCATCGGCACCGCGATCGTCGGCACCGCCACCGCCTGGCTTGTGACCACCTGCAGCTTCCCCTTCCGCCGCACCTTCGAGATCGTGCTGGCGCTGCCGCTTGCCTTCCCGGCCTATGTGCTGGCCTATGCCTATACCGATCTGCTCGATCATCCGGGTGCGGTGCAGACGGCGCTGCGCGCCATCACCGGCTGGGGCCCGCAGGACTACTGGTTTCCCGAGGTCCGCTCGCTTGGCGGCGCCGCGGCGATGCTGATTTTCGTGCTTTATCCGTATGTCTATCTGCTCGCCCGCGCAGCCTTCCTCAAGCAGTCGCCGACCGCCTATTTCGCCGCCCGCACGCTCGGCCACACGCCATGGTCGGCCTTCTGGCGGGTGAGCCTGCCGATGGCGCGACCGGCGATCGCCGGCGGCGTGATTCTGGCCTTGATGGAGACCATCGCCGATTTCGGCACGGTGGCGCATTTCGGCGTGCAGACCTTTTCCACCGGCATCTATGCCGCCTGGTTCTCGATGGGCGACCGCATGGCGGCCTCCCAGCTGGCGCTCTGCCTGTTGATCGTGGCTCTCACGTTCGCGCTGCTGGAACGCGCACAGCGGGGTGCCGCCAAGCGCTTCCCCGCAGGCTCGCGCCTCGAGGCCATGGAGCGGCATCACCTGCGCGGCTGGCGCGCGGGCCTGGCCTTCACCGCCTGCGCGCTGCCGGTCGCCATCGGCTTTGCCATTCCACTCGTCGTGCTGGCCGACATGGCCATCGGCGCCGGCGCGTCGCCGTTTTCGCCGCGCTATCTCGGCTACGTGCAGAACTCGCTGACGCTGGCCTCCATCACCGCCGCCGTCACGGTGGCTTGCGCCGTCATCATCGGCTTTTGCGCCCGCATCGCGCCGAGCCTGGCGGCCCGGTTTTCCGCCGCTGCCGCCGGCATCGGCTATGCGGTTCCGGGCGGCGTCATCGCGGTCGGCCTGCTGGTCCCCTTCGCGGCGCTCGACAACAGGGTCGACGCCTGGGCGCGGGCCAATTTCGACTATTCCACGGGGTTGTTCTTCACCGGCTCCATCGGGCTTCTGGTGGTCGCCTACATGGTGCGCTTCATCGCTGCGGCACTCGGCGCCTTCGACACCGGCATTTCAGCGATCAAGCCCAATATCGATGCCGCCGCGCGCACCCTTGGCCGCACCTCCGGGCGCATGCTGTTCGACGTGCATCTGCCGCTGTTGCGCCCCAGCCTGCTGACCGCGCTGCTCATCGTCTTCGTCGACGTGATGAAGGAGCTGCCCGCCACCCTGATCATGCGACCGTTCAACTTCGACACGCTCGCGGTCCAGGCCTACCGGCTGGCGTCTGACGAACGGCTGCAGCAGGCGGCCCTGCCCTCGCTGATGATCGTCGGCTTCGGGCTGTTGCCGGTGGTGCTGCTCTGCCACACCATCGGCAAGTCCGGCCGCCCGCAAAAGGTGGTCCGGCCAAGGGCCGATGCGCTGCTGCCATCGGTGTGACCGGCGCGGCCATCAGCCGGCGGAAGCCGCCCTGGCATAGCGGACCGGAGCAATGCCGACCTGGGCCGACCTGGGCCGACCTGGCGCGCAAAGGCGGTGCTGAAGGCGCTCACCGACCCATAGCCGGTCTCTTCCGCTGTTTCGGCGATACTGCTGTGGCCTGAGCGCAGCATGTGCTTTGCCAGCGTCATCCGCCAGTTCAGCAGATAGCCCATGGGCGCCACGCCGACGGCCCTGGTGAACCGGGCAAAGAAAGCCGAGCGCGACAGCCCGGCCTCGGCGGCAAGCCTGGGCAGGGTCCAGATCTGCAGAGGCGCGGCATGCCTGGCGCGCAATGCCGGGCCGATGCGCTGATCGGCAAGGCCGCGGCACAGACCCGGCGTGGCGTCGGATAAGGTGGTCGACCGGAACGCCTCCATCAGGAGAACCTGCAACAGGTGCTCGACCACGACATCCCGAGCCGGGCGGCTCGCCCGCGCCTCGTCGCGCACCAGTGCGGCCAGTGCGGCCAGGCGGTCTTCGCCGCGCACGACAACCATGTCGGGCAGCAGCGCCACCAGCAGCTCGGCATCGGGACCGGAAAAGCTGCAATGGCCGATCAACTGTTGCACGTCCGCCGGTTCCGCCGGCGGGCCGATCCGGAAGATGCCATCCTCGCAAAGCACGGGATGGCTGTTAAACCCGGGCGGATGCGGAGGATCAAGGCTTGAGAGCGTAAAGACGTCGGCGGCCGGAATGAGCACAAAGTCACCCGCGGCAAGCTCCATGGGCGCCTTGCCGCCTATTTCCAGACAGGCGCGCCCGGACAGCATCAGGCAATAGAACACCTCGGTCACATCGTCGCGGCGCACCCGGAAGGGTGCGGAGGCGTAGGCGAGTTCTGGTCAACGCCATATGGCGTGCGGTCACCGACCCGAATTGCCCGCTCCATCTCCCCGCGGGCAGCGACGCCGAGGCGCTGGCGGCCTGACGCCACCTTCCCCAGCGGCACGGCGCGCCGCCGCCATCGGTGTGACCTCCACGCCTGACCCCGCTTGTATTGCATGCTCCCGGCATTAGGGTAGGTACGTGACGCCAAATCCACGCCGGGGAACGATCGAAGCATGCGGAACGCCACCTACGGAACTGCGCTGACCCTGATGATCGGCTGGCTGATCTGGATCGGCAAACCGGTGCTGATCCCGGTGATTGCCGCCGCTATTTCCGTCTACGTGCTCTCGACTGCGGCGGAAAGCATGCAAATCCTGCCGGTTGTCGGCCGCCTGCCGGCCTGGGCAAGGCGGACCATCATCCTGATCGCCTTTGTCTTCGGGGTGGTGCTTCTGTTCATTCTTGTCATCAACAACCTTGCACAGGTGGCGGCTGTGCTGCCGCGCTACGAGGACAATCTCGAGATCCTGGCCACACGCGGCGCCAGCCTGCTCGGCATCGAGAACGAGCCGACCTGGGAGAACCTGCGCAGCGTCACTCTCGACCAGATGGATGTCCGCTCCTGGATTGCGCCGGTGTTGCTGTCCCTGCGCGGTTTCGGCGGCACCCTCTTCCTTGTCGTGCTCTATGCCAGCTTCTTCATGGCCGAACGCGGCATGATGACCCGCAAGGTTGTGATCGCGCTTGGCGACGAGGAGGCCGGTGGCCGTGCCCTGTCGCTGCTGTCGCGGATCAACGAGCGGATCGGCCAGTACCTGTTCGTCAAGACCGTCGTGAACCTGATCCTCGGATCGGTGTCCTTCGCCATCATGCTGCTGCTGGGGATCGAGTTCGCGCTGTTCTGGGCCGTCCTGATCGCGTTCCTGAACTACATTCCCTATATCGGATCGCTGCTTGGCGTGCTGTTTCCGGTGCTGCTCAGCCTTGCGCAGTTCGGCACGCTGTGGATGGCGGGGCTGGTGCTGTTTTCCCTCACGGCCGCGCAGGTCTTCGTCGGCGCGGTTCTCGAACCCCGCATGATGGGCCGCGCCTTCAACCTGAGCCCTTTGGTCGTGCTTCTGGCGCTGGCCTTCTGGAGCACGCTCTGGGGTCTGCCCGGCGCGCTTCTGGCGGTTCCGATGACCGCGAGCCTCATTCTCGTCCTGGCCGAGATCAGGACGACGCGGCCGGCTGCCGTGCTGCTGTCGGCGACCGGCAAAGTCTGACCGGGCCGGCCGCCCCTGCATTCCGGCAGGCTGCGGCACCGTTCGGGGCAAGTTCTCGATACTAATCACCCGACAGGGTTATTGCATACCGCGACCACGCGCGGCTTACTGATTGCTGCATCAAAACAACAAGATGGATGCACGTCGGGGGCTGAGCGCGCAACTTGTCCAGCTGAATTCCTGCAGGTGGACCGCCCTCGCCGCATGACGACCATAGCAACGGGGACGAGCAATGAAACTGAAAACCGTCGGCCTGATGGGCGCCCTCACCCTGATTGCGGCCTGCCAGACGCCCACCCAGACTGCCAAGACCGAGGCGCCCGGCGCGACCGCAGGGACGCAGACAGCCGCGGCGGCGACTGCAGGCACGGTCGCGCCTCCCGTCACCGCCTTCGCGGCCACGCAAGCCAATCCGGGCGCCTGCGCCATGGCGCTCGCCGGCGGACCGCCGCCGAAGCCGGCCAAGGGCGCTGATTTTGCCAAGAACGCGGTCGGCAAGAACCTCGCTCGCAATGTCGGACGCAATGTGCTGGGCAACATGATTGGCGGCGGCGTCATCGGCGCAACCGTCGCAAGCCAGGTCGTGCGCACCGAACAGGACCTTGGCGGCAAGTGGATGATGACGGACGGGGCGTCGACTTGCGGCTGCGAGATGCAGATCCGCACCGGCGCCGGCGTCATCGCTCAGGGCTTCGGCACGACCAGCGGCTACAAGCTCAAGGACGCCAAGGGCGGAACCATGAACAGCATTTCCTGCTCCAATCCGTATCTCGCCAATGCCGCGAGATTTGCGCTCGGATACAGCTTCACCGGTTACGATGCCGTCCTCGCCATCGAAAGCGGCAATGGCCAGCGCGTGGCCGAGATGAAGCGCGACGGCATCAACTATTTCTCCGGCGCGCTGGCCGATGGAACGCCGGTGACCATGTGGCGCCGCGGCGGCTGATGTCCAACCCGCAGCCCCGGCTGCACCCAGGCTCATCCTTCCAAGGATGACTGGCAAGCGTGTCGCGTTCGAACTGGTCCTCGAACGCGGCGCGCTTCAGCCAGACACCGCCTCGGCAATCACCCGGTGGAAAATATCGCTGTGCGACAGGTGCATGGTGTTGCCGCCATCTTCGATCAGTTCGACCGGCGCCCCGCCATGGGCGGCAACGAACTCCTGCACGAAGTCATAGCGCATGATCGGATCCTTGGTGCCGTGCAGCCATTTGACCGGGCATTTCAGCTTGAGGAAATCGCTCTCCCAGTCGGCCATGGCGGCCTTGCCGTCATAGATGATGGCCTTCGCCCCCTGCTCGATCATGTGCAGGATTCCCGCCTCGCAGATCGCATAGATGCGCGGATCGTCCAGATAGGCCTGATCCGTGGGCGAGTTTGAAAAAAGGTGTTCGGCATAGGGCCGCAAGCCTTTTCGCAGCCAGTTGACGATACCGATATGGATCATCGTTTCCAGTATGCGCGGCGTGTACTTGACCCCCAGGGCGGCAATCCGGGTCTGCACGCCCATGTGCGGAAGATGCTTCTTCTCGTCGATGGGAATGCCGGCGCCCACCATCACCATGTTCTTCGTCTGCGTGCCCAGCGCATGAGCGATGCGGCAGGCGTGGCTGACGCCGCCCTGATGCGCGACCACGGTCACCGGCTCGCGGGTGATCTCGGGCAGCAGCAGCTTGACGTCGTCGACGACCACGTCATCGAACGCATTCCAGTCTTCCGGCACATCGGTCTGACCGAAACTTGGCCGCGAAGGGGCGATGACCCTGATTCCGTCCCGCCTGAATTTTTCAATCATGTCGGCCGGAAAGAACGGCCCCTGGACCAGGCCATGAACGAAAAGCACGGGCTTGCCGGCCGGATCGCCGAACACGCCGTAGCTGATCTTCCGCCCATCCGGACGGGTGAGAATGCGGTCAGGCCGCGCGAAAAACGGGACCCCGGCGCGGGAATTGCCCGGATGGGCTTTTACCGGATCGACAAGCAAGCCGTAGGTCGTGGCAAGCACCAGGAGATCGGAAATCTTGCGGCATCCGGATTTGCGCAGGATCGCCTTGGATTGCGATTTGATGGTCTCGACGCTGCGAAACCGGGCTTCCGCGATCTCGGGCTGCGATTTCCCGTTGAGCAGTGCCGCCAGCACCTCCGTTTCAGACACCGACAGATCGAACATCGTCTGGCAGAACTGCAACGCCTCGGCGGTCCATTCGAAATGCACGATCGACACCGCCAGGCCACGGGGTTTGGCGCCGCTGGTGTATTCGGAACTGACCCACTTGCCGCATTTGGCCAGATGCGCCGCCGCATCTTCCTTGCGCTTGACGAGACAGATGTCGCTGCGGAAATCACCCGCTGCAACGGCGCCCTTCGCCATCTTCAACAGCTGGTTACGGGAGGCGGCGTCGAGGTTCAGGTGCTTGATGTGGACCGGAAAACCGTGGTTGAAGAATTCCTTCGCGCGGGCGTTTCCCTCCACCATCCCGGTTGCCGGATCGACCAGCAGAGAGCTCAGCGCCGGGCTGTTGATGTTGCCGGGATGCGCACGGTTCTCCAGCTCCCGCTCGTTGAGCAGCCGTTCTATCCGGCTGAGATGGCTCGAAATCGTTGCATTGTTTTCGTAGTCGGCCTGCTTGAGCGCATGCGAGGAGAAGTCATCCGGCTCGGTGAAATAGAAATCATGCGCGGCTGTCATCAGTTCATGGAAGCTGTCGGGACGAAAAGGCGCGTCATAGGCCTTGTCGAGGAGATTCAGCAACCGGTCCGAATGTGTCAGCGTGTCCTGCATCCTGTCCAAGGATCCCCTCTTGCCGGCAACCCGAAGAATCCGACAGTCTATATTTGGCTTGGACTCCCTGTTCTTGCAATATTATTTTCGCATGGCAAAGCAACTTCCGGCGCCCAGGCCAATCGTCTGGCCGCCGGAGGTGGGACTGTAGGCTGAAGACCGATCGAAGCGCTTCAGCCCGCGCGCCGTGCGATACTCAACCGCAGCTGCTTTTCCACCTCGGTAATCGCAAACAGCAGGACGCCGATACCGATGATGATCATGCCGTCGAACAACGGAACGGCTTCTGTTCCAAACACATATTGCAGCGGCGGCGCGTAGGTGACCGCAAATTGGGCCGCTGTCACCGCAACAACGGTGCTCCAGACGACGCGGGTGGCGCGCACCGCCTCCCAGGTGAGCGATGTGCCGTAAAAGTTGCGGATGAAGAACAGGTAGAAGATCTCCATCACCACCAGCGTGTTCATCGCCATGGTGCGGGCGAGCTCGAGCGAATGGCCGCGGTCCATCGCATAGGCATAGACGCCGAACACGCCGGCGAAGAACAGCACCGAGACCAGCACGATCTGCCAGGCGAGACGACCGGTCAGGATCGGCTCATGGCGCGGCCGCGGCGGGCGGCGCATGGTGTTTTCTTCGGTCGGCTCGAAGGCCAGCGCCAGGCCCAGCGTCACCGCCGTCACCAGGTTGACCCACAGGATCTGCACCGGCGTGATCGGCAGCGTCATGCCGAACAGCAGGGCGACGATGATGGTCATCGCCTCGCCGGCATTGGTCGGCAGCGTCCAGCTGATCACCTTCTTGATGTTGTCGTAGACCGTGCGCCCCTCGCGGACGGCCGCGACGATGGAAGCGAAATTATCATCCGCCAGCACCAGCTCGGCGGCTTCCTTGGCGGCTTCGCTGCCCTTGAGGCCCATGGCGATGCCCGCATCCGCCCGCTTCAGCGCCGGCGCGTCGTTCACCCCATCGCCGGTCATCGCCACCGTCAGCCCCTGGGCCTGGAGCGCGGTAACCAGTCGCAGCTTGTGCTCGGGATTGGTGCGGGCGAAAATGTCGGTGTCGAGCACCGCGACCGCCAGATGGGCATCGTCCATCTTGTCGATGGCGGCGCCGGTCAGGACCCGGTCCGGATTCTGAAGGCCGATCAGCCGGCCGATCGCGGCGGCGGTTCCGGCATGATCACCGGTGATCATCTTGACCCGGATCCCCGCGTCACGGCATTCCGCCACCGCCTTGATCGCTTCCGGGCGCGGCGGATCCATCAGGCCCACCAGGCCGAGCAGGGTCAGACCGCCTTCTACATCTGAAAACTCGAGCGACGTCTGTTCGACCTCCACCTGGCGCGCCGCGATTGCCAGCACGCGGTGCCCCTCGGCCGCCATCCTTTCGGAGATATCGATCCAGTATGCCTCGTCGAGCGGTTGGTCTCCGGCGGCGCCGCGCTGTTGCGCGCACATGTCAAGCACCCGTTCCGGGGCGCCCTTGACGAAGATATCGGCGTGATCCGGATGATCATGGTGCAACGTCGCCATGAACCGGTGACGGGCGTCGAACGCGATGGCGTCGGTGCGGGCACGGCTTGAAAGCCCGTTGTGAATGTCGATGCCGGCCTTGCCGGCCAGGGCCAGCAGCGCGCCCTCCATCGGATCGCCCTCGACCGCCCAGGAGCCCTCCCGCCGCTGCAGGGAGGAATCGTTGCAGGCCGCCGCGGCGCGGGCCAGTTCGACCAGGTGCGAATGGTCATGGCCATTGACCAGCGCGTCCTCCAGAAGAATGGCGCCCTCGGGCTCATAGCCCTCTCCGCGCACGTTAAAGACATGGCCCGCGAGCGCAACCGACGCGACCATCATCTCGTTGCGGGTGAGCGTCCCGGTCTTGTCGGTGCAGATCACCGACACCGATCCCAGCGTTTCGATGGCGGGCAGCCGGCGCACGATGGTGTTGCGCCTGGCCATGGCCTGCACACCGACGGCAAGGGTGATCGTCAGCACCGCAGGCAGTCCTTCGGGAATGGCTGCCACCGAGAGGCCGACCACAGCCATGAACATGTCGGCGAAATCCTGATGCTCGACGAAATAGGCGTAGACCAGCAGGGCTCCCGCAACCAGCAGGATGAGCAGCGTCAGCCATTTGGCGAAGACATCCATCTGCTGCACAAGCGGCGTGGTCAGCGTCTCGACACTCGCCAGCAATCCGCTGATGCGGCCGATCTCGGAGCCGGCCCCGGTCGCGACAACAAGGCCGCGCCCCTGCCCGCTGGTCACCAGCGTGCCGCTGTACGCCATGCAGGACCGGTCGCCCAGGGCGGATTGGGCGGCGACGGGTGCGGTGGCCTTGTCAACCGGCACGGATTCGCCGGTCAGGATCGCTTCCTGGATCCGCAATCCGTGCGCACGGATGAGCCGCAGATCGGCGGGCACCTTGTCGCCCGCCTCGAGAAGCACGATATCGCCCGGAACCAGGTCTTCGCCCGCGACGCTCTGCCGCTCGCCGTCGCGCAACACCGAGGCGTGCGGCGCCAGCATCTGGCGGATGGAGTCCATCGCCTTCTCGGCCTTCCCCTCCTGAATGAACCCGATGATCGCATTGGCGATCACGACAGCGAGAATCACCGCCGTATCGACGTAATGCTGCATGAAGACGGTGATGATCGAGGAACCGATCAGGACATAGATCAGGATGTTGTGAAAATGCGAAAGAAACCGAAGGATCACGCTTCGCTTCGGCGGCTGCGGCAGCCGGTTCGGCCCATGAATTTCAAGCCGGGCCGCCACCTCATACTGGCTCAGGCCGCCGGCGGTGGCCTGCATGGCTTCGAGCGACGCGTCCGTTTCGATCGCGTGGTGGCTGTGGTCCATGGGAGAAGATCGCTTTCCGGTGTTCTCAAATCCTTGGCGGCATGACCAATTTCCCCTTATTTCCGGGCCGTGAAAATGATCTGCATCATGTTTTTCCAAGCAATTCCGGACGGCAAACCGTGCTCCGCTTCTGCACCGCGTTTGACGGGCTGTGCCGCTGCACATTCAACGGCCTGCGCAAAAGGCTTCTTGGCTATCCTTGCCGATGCGACGGCGTGACCGCGCAGGCGGTGGCTTTCGGCATGAGCAGCCGGGCCCTGGCCGACACGTGCCGCAAGGCGACGAAACCACGCCTGGATGTTTCAGGCAATCACCCGCCCCCAATGCCAAAAAGGCCCGGACGCCAATTGTCCGGGCCTTCTCGTCCGCCGGGAAAGCGGTCATTTCCCCGGCGGTAAGCGTGATGGAATGCGGCTTACTTGTAGCCGACCTCGTTGTAGATTTCCTGGGCGCGGGCCTGGTTCTTGCCGAGCTCGTTGAGGTTGAGCGTGTCGGCGGTGAATTCACCCAGGCCCTCGACCACGGACGAGGCAGCGACGCTTTCAACCACCGGGTACTCATTGTTGCCGTTGGCGAAATAGGACTGCGCGGAATCCGAGGTGAAATACTCGAGCAGCTTGACCGCATTGTCGCGGTTGGGCGCATGTGCTGCAACGCCGGCGCCGGAGATGTTGACATGGGTGCCGTTGCCGCCCTGATCGGGAAACACGATACCGATCTTGTCGACGCCTTCGCTCAGGCCATCGACCTGGCCGGCGACACCGCGGGCGAAGTAATAGGTGTTGGCGACCGCGATGGCGCATTCGCCGGAGACGATGCCCTTGAGCTGGTCGGTGTCGCCGCCCTGCGGCTCACGCGCCAGATTGTCCTTCAATCCCTGCACCCAGGTTTTGGCCGCCTCGTCGCCATTGTTGGCGATATAGGCGCCCAGCAGCGACAGCATGTAGATGTTGGAGCCGGTGCGGGTGCAGACCATGCCCTTGTATTTCGGATCGGCCAGCGCTGCATAGGTCTGCGGCGGCTCGCTCACCTTGTCCTTGTCGTAGAAGATCACCCTGGCGCGCTTGGAAATGCCGAACCAGTGTCCTTCGGGGTGGCGCAGGCTTTCGGGAACGCGGCTGTTGATCACGTCGGATTCGACGGCCGAGAGCAGGCCCAACTGATCGGCGCGCCACAAGCGGCCGGCGTCGGCGGTGATGAACACATCCGCGGGGCTGTTGGCGCCTTCCGCCTTCATCCGCTCGATCAGCTCTTCTTCCTTGCCTTCGATCAGGTTGATCTTGATGCCGGTGGCGTCGGTGAAATCGCTGTAAAGGCGTGCATCGGTGTCATAATGACGCGAGGAGTAGATGTTGACCTCGCCCTCGGCGTGGGCCGGCGCGGCAAGAGCGGCAAAGGCCGCGACGGAAGCGAGAAGCGCGAGAAGACGCGGGGCGGGATTGGTCATGGGGTTCCTCCAGGTGGATGCAAACTTGAATTTCGTGCTCATGTTTATAAATCGGCGGAATTGCTGTCAACCGCGGCCGGCACAATAGATGAGTTTTCTCAGAAGGTATTTGGTGTGGCGGGCGCGGAACCCTGACCGCCGCAGCTTGCATCATCGCGGGCAAGCTGCAAATGTCGGGGCGAACACCGTACCGGAACCGCCCTCGCCTGGATCCACGGGGTCCGGTACGGGTGATTTTCCCATCAGGCACGCACCCGCGCGCCATCTTCCGTTTCTGACGGGACGCCCTTTCTCGGAGAGAAGACATGACCCACGCACCTGAAACCATCGGCTTCGTCGGCGCCGGCCTCATGGGGCACGGCATGGCCAGGAACATCGTCAAAAAGGGGTACTCCCTGACGGTGATCGCCCATCGCAACCGCGCCCCCATCGAGGATCTGGTGCAGCGTGGCGCGATCGAGGCACAGTCGATGCAGGACCTGGCAGGCGCCTGTTCCGTGATCTTCCTGTGCCTGACCGGATCGCCCCAGGTCGAGGCCGCAGTCGCCGCGCTGAAACCTGGCCTCAAGAAGGGCAGCGTCATCATCGATTGCTCGACCAGCGAACCCACCGTCACCGCACGGCTCGCGAGCGAGCTCGCCGAAATCGGCGTCGATTTCGCCGATGCGCCCTTGAGCCGGACGCCGAAGGAGGCATGGGAGGGCACGCTCGATTGCATGGTCGGCGCCAGGGATGAGGTCTTTGCCCGCATTGAGCCGTTGATCGCCACCTGGGCCGCCAAGATCATCCATGTCGGCGGCATTGGTGACGGCCACAAGATGAAGCTGCTCAACAATTTCATATCGCTCGGCTATGCCGCGCTCTATTCTGAGGCGCTGGCCCTGTCGCGCAAGGTCGGCATTCCGGTCACGGAATTCGACAAGGTGATCCGCGGCGGCCGGATGGATTGCGGCTTCTACCAGACCTTCATGGGCTACGCGCTGGAGGGCAACCGCGAGGCCCATAAATTCACCCTCGGCAACGCCTACAAGGACATGCGCTATGTAGAATCGATGGCCAACGCCGCAACCGTGACCACCACCATGTCGAGCGCCGTCAAGAACGCCTTCGCCCTCGCGGTCAACACCGGCGGCAGCGGCTCGGAGGATTACGTCCCGCATTTGTCGGACTTCATCGCCAGGGCAAACGGGATCGAGTGACTTTCCGGGCGGTCGCTCAAGCCGCCGAAGGCACCTGCGTGTGTAAGCAAGGCATTGTTTACGAATGTCTTTTATCATGCGCGCAGAAGCTCGATCTTGCCAGCCCCGAAACGACCAGCATTCTGCATCGGCTTGATCAGGTTGGACGCGGTTCAAGGACGTCTAACAGGACATTTCAATGCGCTTTCTTGCCATATTGAACCCGTTCACGATTGTCGGCCGCGAGATCGCATCGGAGCGGCAGATCGAGGCAACGATTCGCGAACTCTACAGCCGCAAGCCCCATGTCCTTGCCACTCTCGGGATCGGACTGGCTGGCCTGAGCGCCGGCTTGTCTGGAGCTGTGTGGGCCGGTGTTCTGGCCACACTCGTTGCTGTGGCCTGCCTGTGCTTCCGGATCGTCATTGAACAGCTCTTCCTCGCACGCAGCTCGGGCGCACTCGATCCCAAATGGATCCGTCTTTTTGTGTTCGGGTCGTTGCTGTCAGGCCTCGGATTTGGCTTGTCCGCCGCGATACTGCTTTATGACACGTCCGCAGCCACACAGACGATCACGATAGCGGTTGCCTGCGCGATTGTTCAGGGTGTTGCCGGCAGGGCCTATATGATGCCGGGCACGGCCTTCATCAACATCGCGCTGGTCATTGGCCAGTTGAGCATCGCAGCCTTCGCTGGCGGCAACTACATCTTTGCTCCCGCCGGTCTTCTGTATATCGCATTTCTGACGTCCTTCATCGTGCAGATGGTCAACAACCGGATGTGCCAGTTGCGCGCCGAACGCACGGCCGACCGGCTGTTTCAGGAGATCACCGAAAAGAACGAACTGCTGCGGATTGCCAACGAAACCCTTGCCACCAAGGCCTTTGAGGATCCGCTGACGGGCCTCGCGAACCGGCGCAAGCTTGACCTGGCCTTCGCAGAGACCCTCGCCTCGGCTCAGCAAAACGGCTCCGCACTTTCCCTGATGATGATCGACGTCGATCACTTCAAACCCTTCAACGACACCTATGGACATCAGTCCGGAGACGAGTGCCTGCAATTGCTCTCGAGGGCGATCAGCGCAACCGTCTCGGGCGAGGGCAGTCTTGTTGCCCGATATGGCGGCGAGGAATTCGTGGTGATCCTGCCGGGCGAGAACCAGGGCGGCGCCCTGGCTTTGGCCGAGCGCATCCGCATGGCGGTCCGGCTGACTGCGCTCGACGCCCTGCCCAACTCTCCACCCCGCCAGACCGTCAGCATCGGCCTGGTCTCCTGCCAGCCCGGTTCCGAAACGACCGCGGAAGAGATTTTCGCATCGGCAGACGCAGCCCTCTATGAAGCCAAGAAGCAGGGTAGGAACCGCGTCTGTGTCAATGCGCCAGCGTGCCGGGAACAGGTGAAGGCCCTGCCCTGAACCAGCTGTGTGAGCGGCATCCCGTTGGCCGGCCTTTCAGCCATCGCAACGCCAGGCTTTGCAGCGTTCAGGGTACCTGGGCCGCGCCAAGCGGCCGAACCGGGATTCACCGAAAATCGAGCTCTGAACGCATCCCGCGATCAGCTGGAATCGTTTGACCGCGCATAGATGCCCTGGAAACAAAGAGATAAAGCGACCTTTGTGCGTCCGATTGGACCCACTGCGCTCTGGCGGCCTGCGCGCCACAACCGGTTGCATGCGGCGACACATACCGCTGACCAACTCAGGGTCTGGCACCGCATGCCTTTGAACACATCGGCCAGGCTATCGATTTTTGATGGATTGCGGGGATGATTGCGAACTTGCACGCCGCGACGGCTTCTTTCTCTTGCTGTTCGACGTGGCGACCGGGAGAAATGTTGTGGCTCATCACATTCGACAATCTTCGCACCGCTGAAAACATTGAACTTTTGTCAGGCTGCCGTCAGCAAGGTCAAACTCCGTCGTCACATTCGTGGCTCCTGCGGCACTGTTTCCTCACATTCGATAATCCTGGCAATTCAGCAAGCAGTTGCCACTTCCTAAGTGGGTTGCGGCCGACGAAGTCCAGTATGACAATTGAAGGAGAAGAGCTGAGACACTCGACGGAGGATGACATGACGACCATGGATTTCGCACCACTACTGGAATCGATGCATGACAATCTTGATCGGGGTGCATTTCCTGAACTGGGGTTTCAGCTCGATTTTTACAGGCCGATCGCGCTGAAGTCCGGCGATGCTGGGGTCGTTGACACGTTTGATAGATACAAGCGGCAGGCGGATGCTGGTCTCGAACACGAGAGGGTTCACGGACGATGGTCGTTGCTGAAACACGACCATCCCGTAACGTTAAGGCTGAAGGCGCGCGGCTACTACAGTGACTTAAAAGCCGCCTAGTATCTCGGGGATTTACACACATGAGTAACAATTGTCCGAGTGATGACGATCCGTGGCTTTCTGAAAGACAGAACGAAAAGCTAAGGCGAAGTCTCCTTGAACTTCTCAACATTGCCGCGAGCAAAGCACGGTTCCCGCTTCCAACCGAATTCATCAGCTGGCTCGCGCGACATGACGATATCGATGTGGTTTTAAATGCATCTCTTGAAATGCAAGAACACCCAGACTTCACGAGTTTTCTGAAGTCGCTAGCACTAGAATGGTCTATAGCGCCAGAAATTTCTGCCCTTAGCCAGCTCAAGTCCTCGTAATCGTCATTTCGTCAATAAAAACAACGCCCTCTAGGGCGATCCGATTGACGAAAAAATCATCGAGTCTGACGAACTTGAAATGTTTGGTGGGCCCGGCAGGATTCGAACCTGCAACCAAGCGGTTATGAGCCGCCGGCTCTACCATTGAGCTACAGGCCCGGAGTTCCATGAGCGCGGCTGCCGCCGCCTGCATGCCGCAGCCTGGACGCTGCGGGCGAGACCCCCGGCCGGACGCAAGGGTCCGGACGCAGGCGGTTTAGACCAAAACGAAAGCCATCACAAGAGTTTGGCGCGGCGTCTGCGCAATCGTCCCTGCATGGGGGCTTGCGGCGGCAGTGGCGGGATGACAAGCCGCTTGGCGCGGCAAGACGGAGGCCTTGCCGCGCCATGAAACAAGGCGTCGCCACGGGCAAGCCGCGGCGGCCATGAATGCGCTGGCCAAAAGAGCGGAGGCCAAGAGTGCGGCGCGGCGTTGAACGGACTGCCCGCCGCCGCAATGCGTCCACATTCCCCCGCCAGACAGGGCGTGACGGGACATATCGGATAACATCGGAGATTTTTCATGACATCACCTTTCCCCACACGCCGCCGGATGGTTCTTGCCGGCGCGCTCGCCGCCGCCATGCTCACCGCATGTGCGCCCGCAAGCGCCGAAGACGCCAAGGCTCCCGAACCCGGCATCATTTCGGTTTCCGGCGAGGGCGTCGCCGCGATCGCGCCCGACATGGCGGTGGTCTCGCTCACCGTGCTGCGCGAAGCGGAGACGGCGCGCGCGGCGCTGGACGCCAACAACGAGGCGATGGCCGCGGTGCTGGCGGCGATGAAGGAGGAAGGCATCGCCGAGCGCGACCTGCAGACCGGCGCCTTTTCGATCCAGCCGCGCTGGGTCTATCCGCAGAACCAGAACGGCACCACCGAACAGCCCAGGATCACCGGCTACAGCGTCAACAACACGCTCAGCGTGCGCATTCGCGACCTGAGCCGGCTTGGCGCCATTCTGGACAGCTCGGTCAGCCTCGGCGTCAACCAGGGCGGCGATGTGATCTTCACCAATGACGACCAGGACACGATCCGCGAGACCGCCCGGTTGGACGCCATCGCCAAGGCGAAGGCCAAGGCGGAAGCGATGGTCGAGGCGCTCGGCGTGTCGCTCGGCCGCATCACCCAGATCTCGGAGAATGCCTACGCGGCGCCGCCGATGCCGATGATGCGCGCCGAAATGGCGATGGCGGCACAAAAGGCGGATAGTGCGGTGCCGGTGGCGTCCGGCGAGAATGAATACCGCGTCACCGTCAGCGTCAGCTGGGAAATCATGCAGTAGGCTCTGCGGCCTGCAGGTTGAAAACATGACAAACCCCGGGAAAGCACTTCCCGGGGTTTGCTTATGCAGGGACTGGGCCGGATTAGCGGCGGAAGCCGATCACCGGGCAATGGCGCTCATTGGCGAAGATCACGCGGGTCGGGCGGTGATGCCGGAAGCCCTCCACCACGACCCGGCGCGGGCCGCCGCGGACAATTTCAGCGCGGCGAACACCCATGTCGCGGGCCTTGCGGACGGCCTGGTGCGGTTCGCAGAAGCTGCGGCCGCGGTCCCAGCCGTGACCCCGGTCCCGGCCATGGCCGCGGCCACGGTCCCAACCGCCGCGATCACGGCCGCGGCCCCGGTCCCAGCCGCCGCGGCGGTCATTGTCGCGGACAACGACGACGCCGCCGGGTCCGCCGATCGACAGTTCAAAGCCGATGCCGCCGGCAGTCGCGGCGGGTGCGGAAGCGGCGAGGCCGGCCGCGGCAACGACGAGGGCGGCGAGGGCATTGCGGATGAAAGCGGTCATGACTGTTCTCCTGGTATGGCGGCTGTGGCGCCTTGAGGGGGTGTTGCGGATTTCGATGTCCTGTCTCAACCGGTTGTCCCGATCGATTGACCCCACACTAGTCCGGCCTGCCTGAACCGAAATGGAACCGGCCGTTCATCCTGCGTTCAGCCGGCAAAAGCAGGCCGTCCCGCGATCTTCAGGTGAGATCCCGCCCCTTCCCTGCGCGCACAGACAGGCTGCGCTGCGGCAACGCGACAGCGTTTCGGCTCACCGGGTCTGGCCTTGAATGGGTCGCGGCAGGGCTTGGCGGCCAGCCAGCTGGCGTCAGAAGCCGGCCGGTACCAGGAGCAGGATGTCGAGATCGCGATCGGGATAGAAATCGGTCTTTTTCATCTCGAAGGTCGTCGGTCCCGTCTTGGTGACGCCTTCGCCGCAGAAGCTGACCACATTCCTGGGATCGCCCTTGTCGACAGTCAGCGTGAACGTGCCGATCGGCCCGGCCCAGTTGTTGCCGGTCATCAGGATGTAGGAAATCCAGTTCTCGACATAGAGCGGCTTTCCGGTCTCCATCGCCGCCTTGCGGCTTTTCTGGGCGATCCGCACCATCGCGTCGTCAAGGCAGTATCGCTTCTTGTACTCGGCAAAACGCTCGCCGCGCGGCTCGCCGTTCTCATCGAGATAGGTCACATCGACCGTGCCGCCGACACTGGTGGTGTAGCTGTGCCTGACGCTCACCTCGCTGTTGGCCGGATAGACGGTTTTCCACCAGTAGACCGATTTCAGCGTCCACAGCGGCAGGAGATGATCCTTCATGCCGCTGCCGTCGTCCCATTGCTCGACGCCTATGAGGCCAAGCCCCTTGAACCGTTCGATCGCCTCAGGACCGAGCCTGGACAGCGCCGCACCGGTCGCCTCCCCGCCCGGCATCAGCGGGATGGTTTCAGCCGCCAGCTCCGCGGTCAGATCGACATCGTGGACAAGTGCCTGCTGCTGCAGCTCCGCCCTGATCGGTCTTCCATCCTGGCTCGCCTCGAAGCCCAGGAAATTGTCCCCCGCATCGGGGTCAAAGGCGATCATCTGGTCGTATCCGCCTTCAACGTCGGGAACCGGGAACGCAACCAGCGCCTCGACGTCGGTGTCGGTATTGTTGCGGAACCGGTACTCCACCCGAACCTCGGTCGGCGAAATATGGAGCTTTTCCTCCACCATGGAGATCGCGTCGGTCTGGACGAAAACCAGACCGCCGGTCTTCAGTTCGGCGGTGGTGTCGTTGGCCCTTGCCGCTTGCGCCGCCGAAAACAGCATCACGATTGCGATTGCGGCGCACCTGATCGATGCCATGACAGATCCTCCCCGATTGCGGTGGGCAAAGATAATCGGCCACCGCACCGTTTCACAACAGAATTCGCGCGCTTCGGCGTGCATCGTGCAGCGCGCGCCTCACAGCACCTTGCCCCAGACCTGCAGCGGCTTGACGCTTTCCGATGCCTCGCCGATGTCGCGCCAGGAGAACTCTGCGGTCAGCCCCTCGAACGGCCGGTAGCCGAGCCGCCGCCAGAAGGCGTCAAGCGGCGCGTAATCATGAGGCCGGGCCGGGTGATCCCCGGGCCGCATGACCGAGGCGAAGACCGTGCGTGAAAAGCCCTGGGCGCGGGCGGCGGCCTCGCGCAGTTCGAAAAAGCGGCGGCCCGCGCCCTGGCCCCGGTAGTCCGGCAGCAGCACCGATTCGGCCAGATAGAAAAAATCCCGCGGATCGAGACCGGCCTTCGCAAAGGGGCTTGCGAATTCATCGGCGTGATCGGCCAGCGGCGCCGCCGTCGCGGCGCCCGCCATGCGGCCCGAGGAATCGTAAGCCGCGATGATCACCGCGCCGGGAGAGGCGGCGAAACGGGCGAGATAGCGCTGCTCGTACGCCGCATCGCCCTCGTAGAGATAGGGCCAGGCGGCGAACACCGCGATGCGGAGCCGCGCCAGATCGTCGAGCGCCGCACCCGCTTCGGCCGCATTCAGCACCGAGAAGGCAAGCTGCGTCGTGGCCGTCAAGGCGCCTGCCTCAGCCGGCCTTGACCTGGGCGATCCAGGCCGGAAGATTGTAGCTCATCGTCACCCGGCTGATGAGCCCGTCGTCGATCTCGAAAAAGATGCCCGCGGGCAGCGAATAGCGCTGGCCATTGGCTTCGGGCAGGCCCTCGTCGGTGGCGAGATAGGTGCCGCGCACGGTGAATTCGGCGGCGGCGCGGTTGCCGTGCTCATCCACCATGATGGCGATGTCGCCCAGTTCCTCGTCATAGTGCCGGCTCATCTTGGCGTTGAACCAGCGGAATTTCTCCTTGCCGATCTCGCGCCCGCCCTGGTTGATGTCGTGGATCACGTCATCAGTAAGGCAATCGAGCATGCCGTCGGAATCCTTGGCGTTGAACGCCTCGAGATAGCGGCGGATCAGGGCTGTGGTGTCATCTCGGCTCATGGCGGGCTCCTTGGTGAAGATGGGTGGCGCACAGGTGCCACAGGCGGGCGGCGCGATGCAAGGGCAAAGGCGGACTGCGCCCTGCCGGGCAGTGGTGCGCTGCCGCATTGCGGGCCGCGACGAGGCGCTCGACAGGCCTGGACGAGACACCGCCGTCGTCATCCGCTGGCCCCGACCCACTGCACGTGTCCAGACCGTCCCGAAACGCCTGAATACGAGTAGAATCAATGTCATGCACCTAGTCCAGGTTTTTTAGCCGGACAGCAGTGGGCCCCGACCCGAGGATCCATGCCGCGATGTTTCGGAACGGGGTGCGCGCGGAGGGATCACGGAATGGATCCTTGGCTCGGGGGCCAAGGATGACGAAACGTGGGGACAGAGGCCGACGGAGGACAGGCCAGAGGAGGACAGGCCAGAGGAGAACGGACCGAGAGGGCGGCGCCCGCGAGGCTGGCGGCTCACCGGAGCCGTCCCGGCGTCAAAAACTCGGAAATCCGCGCGATGTCCACTGGTCGCGGGGGATCGGGGCGCCGACCTTGTGGGCGAAGCCCACGACCTGGAGTGCCTCGTCATCGACCGTGCAGCGGAAACTGAGGTCGTACCAGGCGCCGTCGGCGCGGAAGGCGGCGTCGGGGACGGCCAGCACATTGCCCTCGTCCAGTTGGTAGGACGGCAGCAGTTCGACGCCGTAGCGGCCGGGATCGTTGCGCAACTGCTCGCGCAATTCGGTGGTGCAGAGCTGGCTGGCCCGCAAACCGCGCGGCAGGCTGCCCATGGCCGTCATCGCCGCCCGGTCCCGGGTGAGAACCGGCGAGAACAACTCGCCCGCCTCGACCAGATCGGCATCGGCGCGGTCGGCCTGCGGCGGCACGGGCTCGGGCGCGCCGGGCGACGGGGCGGCGGGAGCCTCGTCGGGCGCTCCGGAAAGCTCCACCGGGGCTGCGTCCGGGTCGGGCTCCGGCAGCGCGCCGTCGCGCAGCGGCGCCTCGGGCAGCGCGATCTCCGGCAGGGCGATGCCGGGCGTCGGCGGCGTCTCGGGGGCGGCGGTCTCCGGCTCGGCGATCCCGGCTGGCTCGGTCTCGGGGGAGTCCGCCTCGGGACCCGACGCATCGGCTTGCGCGGGGTCCGTCGTTGCGCTCTCGGCCGTCTCGCTCTCGGCGCTTTCGGGCGGGGCCGGCTCTTCGGCGCTATCGCCATCGGGCGCCAGGCGCGGACCGCTGTCTTCCTCGCCGAACCGGAACACCGGCCTGAGCACCGGAATCGGCGCGGCCTCGCCCGCCCCGGCGGCATCGGGCGCTTGAGCCTGTTCCGGTTCGGGGGCGGCCTCGGCCGGCGCTTCGGGTTCGGCCGGCGGCTCGGCTTCGGGCAGCGGCGGTTCGATCGGCGCGGGTTCCGGCCCGGCTTCTTGTTCAGCCTCCGGCTCGGGTTCGGGCTCTGCCTCTGCTTCTGGTTCAGGCTCCTGGGCGGGTTCGGGCTCCGGTGGGGGCTCGGGCTGCGCTTCAGGCTCCGGTGGCGGCTCGGCAGCTTCGGGTGGCTCGACGAGCGTAACCTCGACCACCTGCTCTTCGGCCTCCGGCTCCGGTTCAGGCACAGGAATGGTGACGAGCAGCGCGGCCAGGATCACGCCATGCAGCGCGAGCGACAGGATCACACCGCCGCTGAAGGAATCAAGGCTTGGTTTGCGCAGACGCATCATGAGCCGTTCCATAGCAGAGAATCGGGCGGAACAAGGGGATGCGGGCGCCGGCTTTGCGGATTTTACCGCGCCCCGCCGCGCGCACACAGCCGTGATGGAACGCTCCGGCCGTGGCGGCGTTGGCCCAGCGACAGCCCATCACCAAAGGAGCCTTTCCATGACCGTCAAGACCCTCTTCATCACCGGCGCCTCGAGCGGCATCGGCGCCGCCACCGCCCGCGCCGCCCACAACGCCGGCTGGAATGTCGGCCTGTTCGCGCGCTCCGAAGACAAGCTCGCCACTCTGGCAAAGGAGCTCGGCGCGCGCGCGCTGGCGCTGCCCGGCGATGCGACCAGCCTCGACGACCAGACCCGGGCGCTCGAAAAGCTCGCCGACGCCTTCGGCGGCGTCGATGCGGCCTATGCCAATGCCGGAATGGGTCTCAACGCCGCCGGCACCGAGAACGGCGATCCCGACGAGTGGGACCGGATGCTCGACGTCAACATCAAGGGCCTGCTCTACACCGCCAAGGCGGCGATCCCGCATTTGAAGCCGCGCAAGGGCCATATCGTGATGACCGGTTCGGCGGCGGGCCGGACCCATATTTCAGGCTCGATCTACGGCGCCTCGAAATGGTTCGTGCACGGCTATGCCGGCAATCTCGCCGACGAGATGCGCGCGTGGGGCGGCCGCTGCACGGTGGTGGCGCCCGGCATGGTCAACACCGCCTTCTTCGACGAGGAAAAGCCCGACAAGCTGCAGCCCGAGGACGTGGCCGATGCGGTGGTGTTCGCGCTCGACGCCGATCCGCGCGCCACGGTGCGCGAGATCTTCCTGATGCCGAGCGACTGAGTCCGGCGCGCCTGCGGCCTTGCGGGGACAATGCGTCCGACGCAAGGTCGCCGCAGGCAGGACGGCGAGCGCCTGCAAGCTCTATGCGGTTGCCGGGCAGCGGAAAAGCCGCCGCGCCTTGCGCCTCAGGCGGAGCCTCCCTGCAACCGGGCGAGCAGGTGCTCGGCCCTGCCGATGTCATAGGCCGCCCCCATGCCCCGAATGCACGCATACTATGAAAGACCCGTTATGGGCGCACGGGTTGCAGCAAGATTTGGGACCAGGCCGGATGGCCCAAATGAGCCGCTGCGGGATGGGCGGCGGTCCGGCCCGCGCGGGCGGCTTTGCGCCCCGCGTCCCGCCCTTGCTCCGCCCGCCCTTGCTCCGGCCCGCCGGTGATGGCATGACGGGCAGGCGATCGAGGGAGATGCACATGGCGGGATACAGGCTTTACTGGCGTCCGGGGACGGGCTCGATGGTGGTCGAGGCGGCCTTGCGGCTGATCGGCGCAAAATTCGAGCGCATCCGCATCGACAAGGAGGCGGCGCTGTCGACGCCGCGGTTCCTGGCGCTCAACCCGGCCGGCAAGGTGCCTGTGCTGGCGCTGCCCTCGGGCCAGGTGATCGCCGAGAGCGCCGCCATCCTGCTGGCGCTCGACGAGACCTTTCCCGAGGCGCGTCTCCTGCCGCCGCACGGCTCGCCCGGCCGCAATGTGGCGGTGCAATGGCTGATTTTCATGGCCACCAACATCTATCCCGACGCGCTGCGCTTCTACCATCCCGAACGCTATGGCGACCCTCTCTCGGAAGCCGCGGTCAAGCTGCAGGCGGGCCGCGACATGGACCGCGATTTCGCGCAGCTTGCGGCCGCCATAAGGGGCCCGTTCCTGCTCGGCGCGCAGATGACCATCACCGACGTCTATGCGGCGATGCTGGCCGACTGGCACGCCCCGGCGCGTGCCCTGCCGAAGATCGCGACGCTCACCGCCGCGGTGCTGGAGAACGCGGCCGTGGCCGAGGCCTGGCGCAATCATGAATTTGGGGGCTGAGGACCCGCCACGCCGTCATGTCGGACTTGGTCCGGCATCCAGCAGCGCCACGTCGGTGGCGCGGGAAGGTCTCTCACGACGCGGACGCGTCGTGGCTGGATTCCGGCTCGGGGGCCGGAACGACGGGGGGGATGATGCGGCACGCAAATCACCAGCGGCAGGCAACGAAAGGCAACAAAAAACCCGGCGCGAAGGCCGGGTTCTTTTTTCCGTCTGTCCGAAGATCAGCTGTCGAGGAACGACCGCAGCTTGCGGCTCCGGCTCGGGTGCTTGAGCTTGCGCAGCGCCTTGGCCTCGATCTGGCGGATGCGTTCGCGGGTGACCGAGAACTGCTGGCCGACTTCTTCGAGCGTATGGTCGGTGTTCATGCCGATGCCGAAGCGCATCCTGAGCACGCGTTCCTCGCGCGGTGTGAGCGAAGCCAGCACGCGGGTGGTCGTTTCGCGCAAGTTCGCCTGGATAGCGGCGTCGATCGGCAGGATGGCGTTCTTGTCCTCGATGAAGTCGCCCAGATGGCTGTCTTCCTCGTCGCCCACGGGGGTTTCGAGGCTGATCGGCTCCTTGGCGATCTTCAAGACCTTCCGCACCTTCTCAAGCGGCATGGCGAGTTTTTCGGCCAGTTCCTCCGGCGTCGGCTCGCGGCCGATCTCGTGCAGCATCTGGCGCGAGGTGCGGACGATCTTGTTGATGGTCTCGATCATGTGCACCGGGATGCGGATGGTGCGCGCCTGGTCGGCGATCGAGCGGGTGATCGCCTGCCGGATCCACCAGGTGGCATAGGTCGAGAACTTGTAGCCGCGGCGGTATTCGAACTTGTCCACCGCCTTCATCAGGCCGATATTGCCTTCCTGGATGAGATCGAGGAACTGCAATCCGCGATTGGTGTACTTCTTGGCGATGGAGATGACCAGGCGGAGATTGGCCTCAACCATTTCCTTCTTGGCGATGCGCGCCTCGCGCTCGCCCTTCTGCACCATCTGCACGATGCGGCGGAATTCCGAGATCGAGATCCCGGTTTCGGTGGCGAGGAACTGGATCTCGGCGCGGATGTCGCGGATGTTGCCGGTTTCGGACTTGGCGAATTCCTTCCAGCCCTTGGCGGACAGGTTGGCGATCGACTTCATCCAGTTGGGGTCTAGCTCGGCGCCGGAATACTGCACCAGGAAGTCGTCGCGCTTGACGCCGTAGCTTTCGGCAAGCCTGAGCAGGCGGCCCTCATTGGCAACCAGGCGCTTGTTGATGTCGTAGAGCTGCTCGACCAGGCTGTCGATGCGGTTCTGGTTGAGCGACAGCGACTTGACCGCGGTGATCAGCGCGTCCTTCAACTCCTTGTAGCGGCGTTCCTGCGCCGGCGACAGGGTGCCGGTGGCGGCAAGGCGGGCTTCCACCTGCTGGTCCTGCAGCTTGCGCAGCTTCTTGTAGGTCTCGGCGATGGTGTCGAGCGTTTCCATCACCTGCGGACGCAGCTCGGCCTCCATGGCGGCGAGCGAGAGATTGTTCTCGTCGTCGTCGTCCTCTTCCTCTTCGTACTGGCTTTCGCCGCCGACATTGGTGACGTCGTCGGAAGCGGCCTTCTCGGCGCGGACCTTTTCCTTTTCCTCGGCCACCTTGCGGTCGGCCTCGATCTTTTCCGGGCTCTGGAACTGCGGCGCGGCCTTGGCCTCGGGACCGGAATAGGTGGTCTCAAGATCGATGATCTCGCGCAGCAGCGTTGCGCCTTCGTTCAGCTCCTCGCGCCAGATGATGATCGCCTGGAAGGTGAGCGGGCTTTCGCACAGGCCCGCGATCATGGTCTCGCGGCCGGCCTCGATGCGCTTGGCGATGGCGATCTCGCCCTCGCGGGAGAGAAGCTCTACCGAGCCCATTTCGCGCAGGTACATGCGCACCGGATCGTCGGTGCGGTCGGTCGGCTCTTTTTTCTTGGCGGTGGCGACGGCTGAGCCGGACGCGGGCGCGATTTCGCTGCCTTCGGCGGCTTCCTCGTTCTCCGAATCGTCCTCGGCTTCCTTGTCCTCGCCGGCCTCGTCTTCCTCGACAACATTGATGCCCATGTCGGAGAGCATCGACAGGATGTCCTCGATCTGCTCGGAGGTCACTTCCTCCGACGGCAGCACCGCGTTGAGCTCGTCCATGGTCACGTAACCCCGTTTTTTCGAGGTCTTGATCATTTTCTTGACGGCGTCATCCGACAGGTCGAGCAACGGCCCGTCGGGTCCGCTGGCGTCGCGCTCGTTCTCCGTCTCGTCGGTTGCTTCTTTTACCTTGCTTGCCATGGGCAGTCACTTTCCCCGGATTTCATTCGGTTGACATCTGCTCAGCGCCAGATCCTGGCGCATGACGCCCCCCCTTGCGGCAGGCGGCTTTTGCGAATCATCCGGATTGTTGTGGCGTATGGATGCTTAATTCCCTGTTAACCATGCCGATCAAGAAGCCTCGCGGTTTTCCGGTTCCGGAAAACCGCGCCTTCAGCGCCCGCCCCGGACCCTGTGATCGCGCATCTATTATAACAAACAGGTGATTCCCACAAAAACCCTATCCGTCAAGGCTTATCGGGCAAAAACCACGCATATCCGGTAAATTGCGTGGTCCTGCATGCTTCGCCGGTTTCATCCGCTCAATTACCCTATGTAGGAGCGGCGGGCGGCTTCACAAGTGCCTGCCCCGCAAATCGCCATGGCCGGGGGCAGATCAGCCCGTGCTGCGGCCGCCCTTGATCCGTCCCGACAGCACGCCGAAGCCATCGATGATGGCTTCCTGGTTCTCCAGACGCGCGACTTCCAGCTGCACTTCCTGAAGCGCCAGCATCAGCCCCGGAATGGCCTCGCCGTCGCCGGCTTCGGTGGCCTCGGCGATATCGCGCTCGAGCTCGGCCTTCTGCCATTTGAGTGCGCGGGTGCGCTTGTGAAGCGCCAGCGCCTGGGCATAGCCCTCGCGCGCATCCTCCGCCGCCGCCTCCACGGTCGCCGTCCAGATCCGCGAATTGCGCACCTGGCTCTCCAGCCGGGCAATGAAGGCGCCCTGTCCGTCGGCTGCCAGCGCTTCAAACAGCCGCTCGCGGTCGAACCGGCCGCCGGCCGACGCCGCGTCGAGCATCACCTGCATCACCCGCATCAGCCCCTTGTCGTCGAATTCGAGTGCCGACAGCTCATCGAACTCGTCGTGCAGCATCTGCGGATGGTTGGCGACCGTCATCACCAGCACGGTCTCGCGCAGCGACGGCAGGTCGGCGTGACCGCGCACCAGGCCCGACCTTGTGAGCCGCTCCGACACCGCCATCGCCCGCCCCGCCTGTTGCCCCGGCCGGCCGGGGCCGCGTCCGCCGTCGCGATCGCTGCCGCGCTCGAAGCCGCTGCCGCCATAGCCGCCCTGCCCGTACCCATTCTGACCATAGCCGCCGCGTCCGCCCTTGCCCTGTCCGCGGTTGGCGTAACCGGTGCCGAAAAAGGCCTGCATGCGCTCGCGCATGTCCTGCTGGTAGTGGCGGCGCAGGCTCTCGTCCGGGATCAGCGATGTCGCCTGCTTCAGCCTCGCTTCGAGTTCGGCGCGGCTTTCGGGCGTTTCGAACACGCCTGCGCCCGCCTCGCGCGACCAGACCACGTCGGCAAGCGGCCGCGCCGCCGCAACCAGCTGGTCGAACGGCTCGCGCCCGTCCTGGCGCACCAGATCGTCGGGATCCTTGCCTGGCGGCAGCACGGCGATGCGGAGCGACCGGCCCGCCCCGATCAGCGGCAGCGCCAGATCGACCGTGCGGTTGGCGGCGCGCTGGCCGGCCTCGTCGCCGTCAAAACACAGGACCGGCTGCGGCGTCACCCGCCAGGTAAGCTTGAGCTGGTTTTCGGTCAGCGCCGTGCCCAGCGGCGCAATCACATTGTCGATGCCGGCCTGCGCCAGCCCGATCACGTCCATGTAGCCCTCGACCACGATCAGCGTGCCATCCTGGCCGCAGGCGCGCCGGGCGCGGGCAAAATTGTAAAGTACATTGCCCTTATGGAACAGCTCGGTCTCGTTGGAATTGAGGTACTTGGCCGGCGCGCCCGGCGCCAGCGCCCTGCCGCCAAAGGCGATGACGCGTTCGCGCGACGACAGGATCGGGAACATGATTCGGTCACGGAAGCGGTCATAGGACACGGCGATCTCGGGGCCGTGCACGACCAGCCCGCAGGCCTCGATCTGCTCGCGGTCGACGCCGCGGGACGCCAGATGCTCTTTCAGCGCGCTGCGGCTGTCGGGACTGTAGCCGAGACGGAAGGCGGCGATGGTGCGGCCCGACAGGCCGCGGTCGCGCAGGTAGGCGCGGGCCTTGGCGCCGCGCGCGCCCTGCAGCTCCTCCTCGAAGAACGACGCCGCCATTTCCATGACGTCCTCGAGGCTCGCGCGTGTGCGCTCGCGCGCTGCTGCCTGCGGATCGGGCGCGGGCATGGCGATGCCGGCCATATCGGCCACGCGCTGCACCGCTTCGGGGAAATTCAGGTTCTCAAGTTCGGTGAGAAACTTGAAATGGTCGCCGGAGACGCCGCAGCCGAAGCAATGGTAGCGGCCCTTGCGGTCCTCGCAGTGGAAGCTTGGCGATTTTTCGCCATGGAACGGGCAGCAGGCCCACCAGTCGCCGCGCGAGGTGTTGGTCTTCTTGCGATCCCAGGTCACATGACGGCCGATCACGTCCGAGATCGGAACCCGGTCGCGAATTTCGTCAAGAAAGGACGGTGAAAACCGCAAGATCGACGCGCCTCCGGCGCTGGGCGGGGATGGATGATGGACACATCTATATAGGAGCTGCGCGCATCGCTGGCAAAGACCTTGATGCCGCCCTCCCCGTTATGCACATCGGCGGCCCCCGGGCCTGCCGGATGTGCCACCATGCGCGATGCAGTTCGCGCGCAAACTGCTTGATGTGAGCGACAACGCACCTGCATCTGTTCCATGGCTGCATCCCGATCATTCAAATCCGAGGCATTTTTCGCATCGGGAATTAATAAACTACTGTTAGATATCGAACCGTCGCAATGGACACACTCCCCCGCAGGCATGATGCCGCGGTCTGTTGCATGGCCGCAGCAACGGCATGTCGATCAAAATCCTTGAGTGAAAGCGAACCCGCCCCCCAGGTTCGGCTTCCGGAGCGGCGGTCATGCGCAAGAAACAGTTCATCTACGGCAGAGGCTTCAACGCGATTGGAGTGCGGTTCACTCTGATCTACACGGTTCTGGCTGCCATCTGCCTGATCCTCGTCTCGGTGTCCCTTATTGGGCAGGACAGCGGCGCGACACAAGAAACGCCTCTCAAGCTCGCGGTCGTCGGACTTTTCATCACCGCCGGCCTGATGTTCCTGATGACCCGCAAGCTGACTCGGCCGATCCGCCAGCTTACCAAGATTGCCGACAGCATCGCCAAGGGCGAACTGGATGTGAGAATTCCCATGTTCTGCCGATGCGAAATCGGCGGGCTTGCGGCCAGCATGCGTCTGATGGTCAAGCGCTTGCGCCTGTCCACCGCCGAAACCCGCCAACTGGCCAACCATGATCTGATCACCGGCCTTCCCAACCGCTACCGGCTTCAGACCCTCCTGGAACGACAGGTGGGATCCTTTGACGCCAATGGGCAGCCGGCCAGGGGATCGGTGTTTTTCATCGACATTCTCGAATTGCGCAAGGTCAATGACCGGTTCGGCCACGAGACGTCAGACACGCTGCTCAAGAGCATCGCCCACCTGCTCATTGCGGCGTCGCCCTGCAGGAACGACCGGGAGAACATGCTCAATGCGGCGGCCGACGGGCTTGCCAGGCCCGTTCTCGCCCGGTTTGGCGGCACCGAGTTGGTCCTGTCCATTCCGAACATGGTCGACCCCATGGAGATTGGCGCTCTCGCGGACCGGTTGCATGCGGCGGTTGCCGGCATTGTTGAAGCGACCGGGCGGCAATTTCGACCGAAAATCGCTATCGGCATCGCCCGATACCCCGTGGATTCAGACTCCGCCAACAAGGTCAAGCAATATGCGGCGCTTGCCTGCAACCATGCCCTGGCCCTGCCCGTCCTGACCAAGACCGCCCTGTTTCAAACAGACATGATGCAGGCGATCAAGAACCGCGAGACCATCGAGCACTATTTGCGCACCGCCATCGCCGCACGCCAGTTCGAGGTCTATTATCAGCCCAAGGTCAGCGCCAGCAGCTGGGCGGTCACGGGCGTTGAGGCGCTGGTGCGCCTGAACCATCCCGAGCGCGGCGTCGTCGGCCCCGGCGAGTTCATACCGGTCGCCGAAATGGTCGGGCTGATCGGTGACATCGGCCTGATCGTGCTTGACGAGGCGATCTCCCAATGCGCCGCATGGGTCCGCGACGGCCAGACGACCGAAGTCTCGGTCAATGTATCTGTCGAACAGTTCCAAAATGCCACCTTCGCCGACACCGTGATAGCGCTTTTGCGAAAGCATGCCTGCCCGGCGCATTTGATCACCATCGAGATCACCGAAACGCTCGCCACCACCGATGTGGCGGGCGTGGCAAGCCAGATCACCGCCCTGCGATCCGCCGGCCTGAGCATCGCCATAGACGATTTCGGCACCGGCTATTCCAACCTGGTGCAATTGACCGGATTGAAATTCGACATCCTGAAGGTCGACAGGTCCTTCGTCACCGGCATTGATTTCGAAGGCACCTCGCGCGAGGTTTCGCGGGCCATCATCCAGCTCGGCAAGAATCTTGGCTGCCGGGTGGTTGTCGAAGGCACGGAAACCTCCAGCCAAGTCGCCGCGGCGGCACAGCTTGGCTGCGACGAAATCCAAGGGTTCTATTTTTCCAAGCCGATGAAGCGATGCGATTTCGAAACCTGGAGAGATCTCAGGACCAAGAACCCGGTGCACGCCAGCCTGGACATGTTGGCTGCCTCTGGCTTTGTCAGCGCCAGCGCCTGAGGCGGCTTACTTGAACAGGCCCAGACGCATGGCGTAGACCACGGCCTGGGTGCGGTTCGAGCATCCGAGTTTCTGCGTCGCGATCGTGGCGTAGTGATTGACCGTATGCTCCGAAAGGCCGGTGATGCCGGCGATTTCCGAACTGGTCTTGCCTTCCGCGGTCCATTGCAGGATTTCGGTCTCGCGGGCGTTGAGCACGGATTTGGCCGCATGGTCGGCGATGGTGACGTTCGAGATCTGCTCGATCAGCAATGTCGAGAACATCGCAAGCGTCGACAGTTCCTCGGCCGAAAGCGGCGCCCGGTCGCCCACGAAGGACACGGCATGCCGCATACTGCGGAAATCATGCACCGGGAAAAAGACGCCCATGGTCAGGCCGAACCGCGCGAACAGCGCGTCGGCGCTGGCCGGCTCCTCCCCGGGGCGGCGGTTGTTGATGTCATCGAAATCGAACACCAGCGGCGTGATCTGCTTGCGCAGCAGGTTGAGAATCGGACTGTTGCGAGCCAGTTGCAGGCGATCATAATCCGCGATCATGTCCGGCGGCCAGCTTGAAATGGTGGCCAGTCTCGAAAGGCTGCTGTCGCCGCCCGACATATTGGCTGGAAGCGCGATCACCTTGAAGTAGCGAAACCCATAGCCCACGCAAGTCTTGCGCAACACCTGTATGGCGTCGAAAACCGTACGGATGGCCGGAATCTGCGCGAACGGCTCGGTCTGAAACACCGGAGGAAATGCGGATGCCATCATGGCTCAGAACTCCATCCGTAGGACAGACGCGCGCGGACGCAAATTGCCGATGCGGCGGTGCAGCAGCCCGACAAAGCGGAAACTGGTCTTATGCGTGGTCACAGTCTGGGGCATGACGTGTCCTTTGAATGGCTTTTGACGCGAGTGGCCGAATCACCCGCGGTTCAACAACCTCTTGTCATAGGAGACAAATGCGCGCGATGTCGGACAGATTGCCCAAATTCAGCAAAAATGCGTGAGACTCATCCAATTCATCCGTGAGATCCGCAAAACCGGACCAGGATGCGTGGAAACCGGGCGCCACGGGGTCCTCGCCCGAACGGCAAGGCGTGTTAACGCAACAGGCCCTTGACCATGCCGCAGGCCTTGGAGAAATCCATCTGGCCGGGATAGCGCTCCTTGAGCACATTCATGCACTTGCCCATGTCGCGCAGGCCGGACGCGCCGGTCTCGGACACCACCGACTTGCACAATTCGCGCACTTCTTCTTCCGGCAACTGCTGCGGCAGAAACTGGCGGATGATGGCGATTTCGTCGCGCTCCTGCTGCGCAAGCTCCAGCCGGGCGTTTTCCTCGTAGATCGCAGCCGATTCCTCGCGCTGCTTGATCATCTTGGTCAGGATCTGCAGGATATCGTCATCGCTGACGGGATCCTTGCCGGCGCCGCGATTGGAAATATCGCGGTCCTTGATGGCAGCCTGAATCAGCCGCAGCGTCGACACGCGGCGCGAGTCCTTGGCGCGAATGGCATCCTTGAGCGTTTCGGCAAAACGTTCACGCATAATCAAACTTTCTCCGGCAGTTCGTACACACGGACCCCCAGGCGTCCGCACATGCTGAACGACAGGATTACCCTCTGGGCGGCATCCTGTTCAAGCAAATTATTGGCGGAACCAAGCCGCGGGCCCGATTGACCACAGCGTGCGGCTTCTCTATTTACCTGCCAATGCATGACCGAATGGAAGACACACGAGGCGCGGGAACTGCTTTCCGTGCCTGTTTTCAAGCAGGTTAAATGGCGACGCCCCGACAGAACGTCAAGGGGGCGGCCGGCAGCGATGAAGCGGCCCTGCGCGCCGCCAACGGAGTGGACATGACCCCAAGCCCATGGACGAAGACAAGGCCGACCGCCGTTCTGGTGTTCGCCGACGGCACGGTGATTGAAGGCCAGGGCATTGGCGCCACCGGCCAGGCGCAGGCCGAGGTCTGCTTCAACACCGCGCTGACCGGATACCAGGAAATCCTCACCGATCCCTCCTATCTCGGCCAGATCGTCACCTTCACATTCCCCCATATCGGCAATATCGGCGCCAATGGCGAGGACATCGAGGATCTGACGCCGGCGGCGCGCATCGGCGCGGTGGGCGCGGTCTTCAAGGCCGACATCACGGCGCCCTCGAGCTACCGCTCGGCGGAACATTTCGACCAGTGGCTCAAGACCCGCGGCATCATCGGGCTCACGGGCGTCGACACCCGCGCCCTGACCGCCTGGATCCGCGAAAACGGCGCGCCCAACGCGGTGATCGCCCATGACCCGGACGGCAATTTTGACCTGGAGGCGCTCAAGGCGCTGGCCAAAGACTGGAGCGGGCTCGAGGGCCTGGACCTTGCCAGGGACGCGACGTCGGGCCAGTCCTCGACCTGGACCCAGGGGCCCTGGGTCTGGGGTGAGGGCTATGCGGACGCGCCTGCGGAGACCGCCCACATCGTCGCCATCGATTACGGCATCAAGCGCAACATATTGCGGCTGTTCGCCGGGCTCGGCTGCAAGGTGACGGTGGTGCCCGCCACCGCAAGCGCAGAAGACGTGCTTGCGCTCAAGCCCGACGGCGTGTTCCTGTCCAACGGCCCGGGCGACCCGGCGGCGACCGGCGTCTATGCCGTGCCGGTGATCAAGTCACTCATCGACAGCGGCATCCCGCTGTTCGGCATCTGCCTTGGCCACCAGATCCTGGCGCTGGCGCTCGGGGGGACCACCGTGAAGATGCATCAGGGCCACCATGGCGCCAACCACCCGGTCAAGGACTTCACCACCGGCAAGGTCGAGATCGTGTCGATGAACCACGGCTTCGCGGTGGACGCCAAGAGCCTGCCCGACGGCGTCGATGAAACCCACATCTCGCTGTTCGACGGCACCAATTGCGGTTTGAGACTCGTGGGCAAGCCCGTGTTTTCCGTGCAGCACCACCCGGAAGCCTCGCCCGGCCCGCAGGACAGCCACTATCTGTTCCGCCGCTTCATGAACATGGTGCGCGAGCGCAAGGGCGAGCCGGCGCTGGCTGAACGCTGAAGGCCGCGGGCGGAGGTTTCCGCCGCGGCCCTGCCAGTGCGGCGCACCCCGGTCGTCCCGATCAGGATCTAATCGGGAACCGCCGTCGCCGAGGGCTGCCGGAAGGCATAGAGAAACAGTACGACAAAGCCGATATTGATCACGCCGTTGAGGCTGGCCCCTGCCGCAATCGAGCCCAGCGAATCGACTACGAACCAGGTATAGATGCCCGAGAGCGCGATTGACCGAGCCGCGGGCAGGTCGGCAGGCAGCACATGCGCGGCCATTGTCCACAGCGTGACGCCCCAGCCGACCATGACTCCGCCGGCGATGGCGGCAAACATCCGTGTTTCGGGCGCGGCCAGCGTCTGCATGCCGTCGAGCGGCCAGATGACGAGGTCGGTGAGCAGCGCCACCGGGGCGGCCAAAGGCGGCCAGGCGGCTGCCGCCAGCACCAGTCCGACGCCGATGACAACGGCCGAAGCGGCCTTGGCCCAGGATTGGGTCCGTGCATTTTCCATGTCGAAAACTCCCTTGTTGACCCTCCCAGATGACCCGGTCCCCTGCGGCCGCGCAACTACCTTGGAGGTAAGTGACAGGCTCTCGCGGCGTTCTATGATGCGCGTTCGGATGGGCAATGGAGGACACAGCGATGGCCACGCAATTCGGCGATCTGCTGAAACACTGGCGCGAGGCGCGCAAGGTGAGCCAGCTCGACCTCGGGCTCGAAGCCAATGTCTCGGCGCGCCACATCTCGTTTCTCGAAACCGGCCGCGCCCGCCCGAGCCGCGCCATGGTGCTCAATCTGGTCAGCGTGCTCGACCTGCCGCGCGGCTCGCGCAACACCATGCTGCATGCGGCAGGCTTTGCGCCAAGCTACCGCAGCCGCGATCTCGATGAAGCGGAGATGGCGCCGATTGCAGCGGCACTCGACTGGATGCTCGATCGCCACCTGCCCTACCCGGCCATGGTGCTCGACCGGCATTGGACAATTCTGCGGGCCAACGCGACTGCCGGGATGATGCTCGCGCAAATCGGCCTCGCGGCGGAGGCAAACCTGGTCGAGGCGCTGCTCGACGAAAGCCGGCTGCCAAGCGTGATCGAAAACTGGGACGAGACGGCGCGCCATTTTGTCCACCGCCTGCGCGCCCGCTCCGCCCATCTGGGCGGCGACGCCCGGCTCGACGAAATGGCGGCGCGGCTCGCGGCCCGGCTCGGAGAAGCGCTTCCCGACACCACCGCCGGCGCCCAGGCCATCATCGCCACCCGCTACCGGCTGGGCGAGACGACGCTGTCGTTCTTCTCGACGCTCAGCCAGTTCTCGACAGCCGAGGACATTGCGCTCGCCGACTGGCAGATCGAGCATTTGTTTCCGGCGGATGAGGCGACACGGGAGGTACTGGTGGCGCTGGGCGAAAAGGGTCAGTGATGGGGGGCAGGAGGTGGCCATCTGGCACTCCAAGGCTGGGTGTCGTTTGAAGCCATGACACAGGTTGCTGACCCTGACCCAAGTCAAGCTGGGAGGACTGCAACCGTGTTATGGTTGTCAAATGAGGGAACCAGAGATAATTGGCTGGTTGCTAGAAGGCGACCCCGCAATCCAGTACCAAACTCGTCGGGATCTTCTCGACGAGATGCGCCCCGATATTCGGGCGCGGATTTCGAGTGAGGGCTGGGGGGCCGAATTTCTCGCCTGCCGCAATCCCGACGGGTCCTGGGGCCAACGGTTCTATCAACCGAAATGGACAAGTTCCCACTATACGCTGATCGATCTGAAGACGCTTTGCATCGCTCCGGACCATCCGGATATCCGCCAGAGCATTCAAAGCGTCTTTGCCGAGCTCAAGGGCGAAGATGGCGGGATACGCTGCTCGCGCGCGGACAAGAAAAGCGATGTTTGCGTCAACGGCATGGTGCTGAACTACGCTAGCTACTTTGGCATGCCGCAAGAGCAGCTGCGCTCGATTGTCGACTTCTTGCTTGCCGAGCGCATGGCGGATGGCGGGTTCAACTGCCAAAGCAACCGCTCCGGTGCACGCCACAGCTCATTGCACTCCACGCTGTCGGTACTCGAAGGTATTCAGGAATATGCTGACAACGGTTTTCACTACAGGCTTGATGCCCTCCAGCAGGCGGCGGCGGCAGCGCGGGAGTTCATCCTGCTGCACCGGCTCTTCAAATCCGATCATACCCTTGAAATCATTCGCAAGGATTTCCTTCAGCTTTCGTTCCCACCGCGCTGGTACTACAACATCCTGCGCAGTCTGGATCACTTCCGAGCCGCAGGCTCGCCGTGGGATGATCGCATGACAGACGCCTTCGGCGTGCTGATGTCGAAACGAAGGCCTGATGGGCGGTGGCCGCTTCAGGCCGCGCATACCGGGCAGGTGCATTTTCAAATGGAACAGCCACGTCAACCCAGCCGGTGGAACACTCTGCTGTCGATGCGGGTACTGAAAGCCTATCCGCTCGGGTTGTCGGAGGGAGCTGCTCGTCCCTGAAGCAGAGAGCCGGAATGCATTTTTTTCTCTAAGGCTGATCATCTTTCACAGACGGCAAGTGGCGAAGAGTCTGTTTGTCTTGGGATGCAGTCAAAGCCACTTGACTGGTTTTCAGCCGCGGCGATACTCGGCCGTTCATGACAAGGCCCGTCCACCCCGCACTGACACCGCTCTGGTTGCTGATCCTGCTGCAGGCCGGCATTTCCGCGTCGAGCCTGGTGGTCGAGATCGTCGCGGGGCGGATGATCGCGCCTTATGTCGGCATGAGCCTTTACACCTGGACATCGATCATCGCGGTGGTGCTGGCGGGCTTTTCGGTGGGACATTGGTGGGGCGGCAGGATCGCCGGACGGCCGACCGGACGCGCCCTGCGGATCACAGGCTGGACCATGATCGCCGCCGCCTGCGCGACGGCCGGGGCAACGCTTCTGCTGCGGGCGACGGCGGATCCGGTCCTCGCCAACCTTGAGCATCCCCTGGCTGCCATCACTGCGCTGAGCGCGCTTGCGTTCTTTCTGCCTTCGCTGTTCGCCGGCGTGCCCGCGCCCGTGCTGACGGTGGCGGCGATACGCGACAGGGACCAGTCCGAACGGGCGCTCGGAGCGATGTTTGCGGCGGGCGCCATCGGCGCCATTGCCGGGACATTGCTGGCAGGATTTTTGTTTGTCCCCTGGATGGGCTCGGTTGCGACCCTGCTGCTGATTGCCGCGATCTATGTGCTTGCGGCAGGCGTCTGCTTCTGGCTCGGCGGCGCCTCGAGGCGCGAAGCCGTGATCTCCGTCTCAGGCATCGGCCTGGCCCTGCTGATAGGCATGGGCGCCTTCGGGCTGCCCGCTGTCTGCGACCGCGAGAGCAGCTATTACTGCATCCGCACCGTCGCCATCTCGGACGATCCGGAGGACCCGGTCAACCTGATGGTCGTCAATCATCTTGCCCACGGGATCAGCTCCCGAAACCAGCCGAGGGTGATGTTCACGGAACACGCGGCCATGCTGGACGCCCTGCCCCGGATGCGCATGCAGGGCAGCGGCTTCACCTCGTTTCACATTGGTGGAGGGACCTATTCCGTTCCCCGCTCCTGGGCGGACCGGGGCATCACCGGCATCACGATTGCCGAGATCGACCCGGAAGTCACCGCCATGGCCGTTGACCGCTTCTGGTTCGACCCCGAGACTGCCAAAATTCTGCACCAGGACGCCCGCGTCGCCTTGCGCAACGCGGCGCAACGGTTCGACGTCATCGTCGGCGATGCCTTTACGGACATCGCCGTTCCCGAACATCTGGTGACGCGCGAGTTCTTCAGGCTTGTGTCCGACCGGCTTAATCCCGGCGGGGTCTTTGCCATGAACCTTCTTGACAATGTGGACCGGCTCCAGGCGCTGGCGGCGGTGGTGGCAACCTTGCGCGAGGTGTTTCCCAGCGTCGAGGTCTGGACCGTGGGAACCCCGCCGCAACCCGGTGAACGCCGGGTCTTCGTCCTGCTCGCCAGCGCACATGACAGCCCTGTCTCGATGATCGAGACGGCAGCGCCGGGGATGACCCGCTTTCAGGTGCTGGAGACCGGCTTTGTCGACACCATCCTTCGACGGAAAAACGCACAGATCCTGACCGATGATCACGCGCCATTGAGCCGCATCATGGGGCTGGACCCCGTGATCAACTGACGCCGTCGGGAACCGATCACGCCTTGGCGACATCCAAGAACAGATGCCGGTTGGAAAATCTCAGGTTCAGCAGCACCGCCGCCACGCCCAGGCCGAGCGCCAGGCCGGCCCAGATTCCGGGGCCGCCCAGGCCCAGGCCGAAGCCCAGCCCATAGGCTGCCGTCAGGCCGATGGGCCAGTAGCTGATCACCGCCATCATCATCGGAATGCGGGTGTCCTTGATGCCGCGCAGCAGCCCCGCGCCGATGGCCTGGATGGCGTCGACGATCTGGAAGGCGGCAGCCACCAGCAGCAGCGGCACCGCCACCGCAAGCAGTTCCGCCGAATCGACATTGGTTTCGTCCAGGAACAGGCTCACAAGCGTTTCCGGAATCAGCCAGAACAGGCTGGCGGCGGCGAAGGATATCAGCACCGAAAGCCCCATCACCGTGTGCGCGGCGCGCGCCAGCTCCTGCATGTCGCCGCGGCCATAGGCCTGGCCGACGCGCACGGTGGCCGCGTGCGAGAGACCCAGCGGCACCATGAAGCTGATCGAGGCGAGCTGCAGGGCGATGCCGTGGGCGGCCAGCTGCACGGTGCCGAGCCATCCCATCATCAACGACGCCGCCATGAACAGGCCGACCTCGGCCAGGATGGTGAAGCCGATCGGCAGGCCAAGCCGGAAGACTTCGAAGAACGCCGGCCATTCCGGCCGCCAGAAGCGCTGGAACAGCCGGTATTCGCGGTGACGCGGATGCAGCACCGCCCATGAGGCCATGATCAGGAAGATGATGGTCGAGCTGATCACCGAGGCGACCGCTGCACCCCGCACGCCCATTTCCGGCGCGCCATAATAGCCGAAGATCAGCGCATAGTTGAGAACGCCGTTGACCAGGGTTCCGATCAGCGCCGACCACAGCACGATGCCCGCCCGCGACCGCGCTGCAAAGAACGAGCGCAGCGCCATCATCATCAGCGCCGGGAACATGCCCCATTGCGCGATGCGGATATAGTCGCTGGCAAGCGCCGCCAGTTCCGGCTTCTGGCCGAGCGCGATCAGCGCCGGCTCGAGAAACCACAGGAACGGCATGACCAGCGCCGCGTAGAGGAGCAGGATCCACATCCCCATCCGCACCGAACGGCGCACATGGGTGGGATCGTTGCGCCCCTCCGCCTGCGCCGCCAGCGGCAGGATGGCGCTGGCGAAGCCGACCCCGAAAATATAGACGATGAAGAAGGCCTGCGAGCCCAGCACCGTGGCCGCCAGCTCCTCGGTGCCGTACCAGCCGAGCATGACGACATCGGTGGTGGCGATGGCGATCTGGGCGATCTGGGTGCCGACCAGCGGCAGGCCGAGCGCCAGCGTGGCGCGCACATGCGCACCCCAGCTCTGCCCGTCCCTTGTCTGCGTGAGTAACATGCCCGTGACCTGACCCGTGATTGCAGAGGCGCTTATGCCCGCGCGCCGACGGACTGGCAAGCCACGCTCCAGCGCCGCTGCCGGCCGGTGCCGGAATGAACGTGCCCGGTGTGCCGCAAATGCCATAGGGCGCCGTCCACCCCTCGCGCAAGGGGCCGCGGGTGGCTGTCTCACATCAGCGCTTCTCAAGCCGGAGGATCGCCACCATAATGGCGGGATGGAAACCACAGATCTGGCCGGCCTTTCCCAAACCCTGAGCGCGCTGCTTGATGCCGGGCGATCCTATTTCGCTCAGCCCTGGACCTATTACCAGATCGCCATCGTGGCGGCCTGCTACCTCGCCGCCTGGCTGATCTCGCTGAGGGTCGAGCCCTGGCTTGAAGAGCGCGCAAGGGCCATCAAGGGCAAGCCGGGACTGCTCCGGGTCATCATCGCCTTCATGCGCCGGATCAACTGGGTCATCTTCCTGGTGTTTCTCGCCCTTGCCCGGGAGGTCGTGCTGGAGCTGAGCTGGCCGTCGCGCACCTATCTGATGGGGTTGGCGCTGGCGCTGGGCACCGCCTGGCTCGCCATCGCGGTGTCGACCCGGATCATCCACTCCAAGAGCCTGGCGCGGCTGATCGCGCTGGCGATCTTCGCCTATGTGGCGCTCGGCATTCTCGATCTCAGGCCCGAGGCGTCGGCCTTTCTCGACCAGCTGGCCTTCCAGGTCGGCGACCTGCGGATTTCCGCACTGTTCGTGTTGCGCACCGTCATTGTCGCGACCGGCTTCCTGTGGATCGCCAATCTGCTCGGCAATTTCCTCGACAGCCGCATCGCCGCCCTTGATGATCTGTCGCCCTCCTTCAAGGTGCTGGCCGGCAAGGTGGTCAAGATCGGGCTGATCGCCATGGCGATCATGATGGCGCTGTCATCCACCGGCATCGACCTCACCGCGCTCACCGTGTTCTCCGGCGCGGTCGGCGTGGGGCTTGGCTTCGGCCTGCAGAAGGTGGTGTCGAACTTCGTGTCGGGCGTGATCATCCTGGTCGACCGCTCGATCAAGCCCGGCGACACCATAGAGCTCGGCGAGACCTTCGGCTGGATCCGCGAGCTGCGCGCCCGCTTCGTCTCGGTGATCACCCGCGACGGGCGCGAATATCTGATCCCCAACGAGGACTTCATCACCCAGCAGGTGGTCAACTGGTCGTTCTCCGACAAGCTGGTGCGCCTCGACGTCGATTTCGGCGTCTCCTATGACAGCGATCCGCATCAAGTCACGAAACTCGCGATCGGCGCCGCCAGCACCATCGGCCGGGTGCTCGAAGCGCCGGCGCCGGTGTGCTGGATGACCGGGTTCGGCGCCTCCTCGCTCGATTTCAGGCTGCGTTTCTGGATTGCCGATCCGCAGGCGGGGCTGACCAATGTGCGCGGCAAGGTGCTGCTGGCGCTGTGGGACACATTCAAGGAAAACGGCGTCGCGATACCCTTCCCGCACCGCGAGATCATCATGCGCTCGCCGGTCGAGGTGGTCAGGCGCGATGCGCCGGAGGCCGAGGCCTCCGTCACAAAAAACCGGGAACCCTGAGGCTCCCGGTCGGTCTCATCGCAGGCCTGCGCGAAGCGTCAGAACTCCGACCATTCCTGGTCGATCGCGGCCGAGCCCTGCGTGGCGAAGGCCTGGCGCACCTTGTTGACCATCGCCTTGGCCGGGGAGGCGTGGCCCGGCGCCGCGACAGCGCGCGCCACCGGTTTCGCCGCCGAACCGCCCGAAGACCCGACAAGCCGGAACCGCTGGACGAGCGAGGCCAGTTGGGTGGTCTCGTCGCTCAGGCGATGGGTCAGCGCCGTGGCTTCCTCGACCATGGCGGCGTTCTGCTGCGTCACCTGGTCCATCTGGCTGACGGCGGAGCTCACTTCCTGCAGGCCGGAGGACTGTTCCTTCGCGGCCGTGGCGATCGACCGTATGTGATCGTTGATGTCGATGACCTGCCCCGAGATGGTGGCCAGCGCATCGCCGGTCGCCTTGACCAGGTCGACGCCGGTTTCGACCGCGCTCGAGGATTTGCTGATCAGCGTCTTGATCTCCTTGGCCGCGGTGGCCGACCGCTGCGCCAGTTCGCGCACCTCCTGGGCGACGACGGCGAAGCCCCTCCCCGCCTCGCCGGCCCGCGCCGCCTCGACCCCGGCGTTGAGCGCCAGAAGATTGGTCTGGAAGGCGATTTCGTCGATCACGCCGATGATCTTCGAGATCTCGCCGGACGCGTCCTTGATGTTGCCCATTGCGTCGACCGTATTGGCGACGACCCTGGCGGAGGCGTCGCTGGCCGTCTTGGCTTCCGCCATTTTCCGCATCGCGTCCTGGGCGCGGTTGGAGGAGCTCGCCACCGTGGCGTTGATCTGCTCCAGCGCCGCCGAGCTTTCCTCGAGCGCCGCCGCCTGGCGTTCGGTGCGGCCTGACAGTTCCTGAACCGCCGAGAGCATCTCCCGCGAATTGGCGGAGATGTTGTCGGTGTTGTCCCGCACCTCGGTCAGGGTCTCGTTGAGCCGTTCGACCGAAGCGTTGAACGAGGTGCGCAGATTGTCGAGTTCGCCGGCGAACGGAACGGAGATCGTCGCCGTCAGATCACCGTCGGCCAGCCGGCCGAGCGCTGCGTCCAGGGCGCCGATGGCCGTTTCCAGGTCGCGCTTGCGCTCGGCGTCGCGGCGAGCTTCCTCGGCGCGGCGCTGCTGCTCGCCGGCTTCGCGCGCCGTGGCCTCTTCCTGCTCGCGCAGCGCCTTCTCAACCGCCAGCGCCTGGCAGGCGTCGAAGGCGGTGGCGATGGCGCCGATCTCGTCCTTGCGGGACTTGCCTTCGATGGTGATGCCGCTTTCGCCGCGGGCCAGCGCCTGCAGGGCGGCCACCGTGGAGGCCAGCGGCTTGCCGACCGAGCGCGCCACCAGCACCGCGACAACGCCGATGATGAGCATCGCCGCCAGCGTGACGAAGATGACGGTCTTGAAGATGCTCACCTGCGCCGTGGCAAGTTCTGTCGCCGTGGCGTCCCTCTGGGCGAAGACGAAGGCCTTGATCTCCTCGAAAACGGGCTCGATATCCTTGTAGATCGCCGACAGGCCCTGCCGGAGCCCGCGTTCCTCGAGGGTGGCGGCCGCGAACACCAGGAAATCCGCCTGGTAGGCGTCGATCAGAGCGAAGATTGCTTCGCGGTTCGAGGTGGTGCCGAAATAGCTCATCGGAAACTGCTTGAACTCGGCGACGCGCTCGTTGAGGCTGGTGACGTATTTCTCGTCGACGCGCGCGATGAAATCCTTCTCGTGGCGCCGCATCATCAGCATCTTCACGTTGAGTTCGGGCTGGTCGAGCGTATCCATCTTGGTTTCGGCGGCCTTGACCGCGGTGCGCAGGGAGCCTTGCAGCCCATCCTCCTCGTCGAGGCCAAGCAGCCGCTTTTTCGCCACCAATGCCTCAAATCCCGCAACGTAGCCGGCGAACCGGGATTTCAGCGCATCGAGCTGCCCGGCGAGGTCTGAGGGGAACATGTCGGACATCGTCGCGTGGAGCTGCTCGATCTGCGCCGCGGTCACCGTCACCACGTCCGTGTGCCGGCTGACATCGCTTTCCTGCCCGCGCAGCAGGAAATCCTTCTCGGCGCGCCGGGCCTGCAGGAGCGAGGTCTCGATGTCGCGCTCGAGGCCGTAAAGGCCATCGATCCGGGTGAGGTCGGCGCGGTACTTCTGCTCCACCGTGTTGCCGAAATAGAAGATCGACCCCACCACCAGCATGCCGAGTATGGCCAGGGGCGCGAGAAGGAAAATCCGTGTCTTCAGTGTCATGGTGGGGTACCCTAGTAAGCCCTGGCGGCGCGAGACCCTTAATGGGTCCAAAATACGGGCATCATGCCACAACCAGCTGGGTCCGGTTGTCCCGGACCTTCGGCTCAGCAATCTCATTCACTCACTTTACGAACCCTTAAACCGTCACGGCAAGGATTGGGGGGCACGTGCGCACCTTGGGTCCGAGCGACGGATTCCGGGCACACCGGAGGCGGCAGGGGTGAATGCAGAAAGCCGGGAGCCCTGAGGCTCCCGGCTGTTCT
>NZ_JACIYP010000240.1 GCF_014359905.1 Hoeflea sp.
TCCTGACAAGACCGATCAGAAAACCGACCATTATCGAGCTGACTGTTTCCGCCGAATTGGCAGCCTGACCGAGAATCTCGAAGTGTAGACCCGGCGTTGTCGCAACCAGATCCGGCAGAAAATCCTTAGCCAGACGCGCTGTGATCGCATCAGCGTTGGCGTAGCGGCCATCGACATCAGCCTGAACGGTGACTGTGCGCATGCCATCCACCTGCGTAATGCTACCCCAGCCGCGGGCTTCTTTCCAATCAGCAACTATGGCCAATGGTACTTCAGTGCCATCGGGCAAGGTGATGGTGAGATTTTCCAGATCCGTCCGGCTGTTGCGGTCATCTTCTGCCAGAAGGAGCTCTATGTCGCGGGTGATCTCACCCTGTCGCACCTCCACAAGCCGACTGCCCAGATAAGCCGAGCTTATTTGAGAAGCTACATCGGCCGAGGTCAATCCCAGGACATGTGCGCCGGGCGCCAGCCGGAACCGCAATTCCGTCTTGCCCGGACGCAAGTCCACCATCGCATTGAGCACCCCCTGGTAGCTTTCCAGCTCCCGCCAGGTCGCTGCGCCGATTTCCTGCAGCACATCGAGGTCGTGATGTGAGAGGCGCAACTCCAAGGCAATTCCCTGCGGACCGATCCCCGGTTCGGCCAGGATCAGCGACGTCACGCCGGGCAGCGGTCCGGCCTCTTCACGCCAGGCGGAAACAATTTCGTCGAGTGTCGTGTTTCTTGTTTCAGCATTCAGCAGATCCGCGGAAACCGTGGCCAGATGCGCGCCGCTCTGCGACGCCGAGACATTATAGTTGAAGCGGGAAATCATGCGCTGAACCAGCGCCTGACCTTCCGGTTGCGCCGGCGCAAACCGTTCATTGACGCGCACCAGGGCGGCCTCTACCTGCGCCACCACGACTTCGGTGCGGGCCAGCGGCGTTCCCTCGGCCAACATGATCCGCGCTTCCAGCACGTCGCCGTCGATTTCCGGCATTGCCTCGCGTTTGACCAGGCCGCCAGCCATTGCGCCGGCCGTTACAATCAGCGCGGCGGCCGCAACTCCGACCACCAGATATCGCCAGTCAATCGCCCGATCGGCCAGTCGCCCCACCCAGCGGTCGCGCAGCACGTCAAAGCCTGCGTCAAATTTCTGGCGGAACTTTGAGGGCGCCTTGGTGCTGCCGGTCAATCCGTGCTTGAGATGGTGTGGCAATATCACGAAAGCTTCGATGAGACTGGCGGCCAGTGCGGCCAGCAGCACCACCGGCAACACTTCGAGCACCTTTCCAAGGTCGCCGGCAAGAAACGACAGCGGCGCAAATACCGCTAACGTGGTGAGGAAGGATGAAACAACGCCGGGCGTCACCGCCAACACGCCGCGGGTCACGGAGTCCAGATTGTTGCCCGTTTCGGCCGCAGCCGTGGCGATCGAATCGGAGATTACGATGGAATCGTCCATCACGATGCCGATTGCCATCAGCAGTGCCACAAGCGTCATCATGTTCAGTGAAAGTCCAGACAGCGCCATCCAGATGAAAGCGCCGAGAAAGGCCACCGGCAGGCCCATTGCCACCCAGATTGCATATCCGGGCCGGAAGAAGAGGCTCATCACTACAATCACAAGCACCAGTCCAACAATGCCGTTGCTGACCAGCATCGCCAAGCGGTCGCGGATGATCGAGGTCACGTCCTGCACCACTTCGACGCGGATGGCCGCCGGAAGGGCGGCATTCTCGGCCGCCACCAGCTCTTTGACCTTGTCGAGCGCGCGCAGGGCGTCTGCATCGAGCGACTTATGCACTGCCAGCAACACCGCGCGGGTGCCGTTGAGCTGTGCCCTTTCTTCGTCGGGGCTGTAGTAATCGCTGATCCGGGCGATGTCGCCCAATGTCAGGCTGGCGCCATTGGCCAATGTCAGCACCGGAATTGCCGCGAGCTCCAAGGCGCTGCGTCGCTCTTCTGTGAAGCGCAGGCTGAGGTCTTCCCCCGGAGTATCGAGTCTGCCCAGGGGCCGATCAAGGCTTTGGCTGCCGAGAATGGCGGCCAAGGTCTGCGCGGTCAGTCCGTGCTGGGACAACACCGCGCGCGGAACTTCGATGCGCAACTGGCGTTCGCCGAAGCCCGACGTGAGAACCTTGGCCACTTCCGGAAGTGCGGCAATACGGTCCGAAAGCTTGGAAGCGAACAGTTCGAGCTCGCGCGCCGGCAGGTCGCCCGACACAGCCACGGATGTCACCAGATCGGTGCGATGCAGCTCGCGGACCACCGCGGGGTCGGCCCGAGCGGGAAAACTGTCGATGGCGCCGACCTCGGTCCGCACTTCGTTGACAAAACGCAACGCGTCTCCACCTGCCGTCAGTGTGGCGACGGCGCGGGCTTTGTTATCCTGGGCGACGCAGGCAACTTCATCTATCCCCTCAATTGACTGCAGCGCGTCCCAAAGCGGACGGCAGATGGCGGCTTCCACATCCTCCGCCGTGGCGCCACGATAGACAACGCTGACTTCCGCCTCGACCGGGCGAAAGTCGGGAAAGGTTTCGCGTTTCAGGGTGGGAAACGCGAACATCCCGGCGGCGATGAAGAGCAGGAGCAAAAGGTTCGCGGCTGTCGGGTGTCCAGCAAACCAGCGGATCATGGCTGGACCTCGATCGGCAACAGCTTGATGCCGGGGATGGCCGGTGTGATGTCATCGAGGATCAGGCGGTCTGACGCGGCAAGACCCTCGGCGATCACAACAAGCCCGTTCTGCCGGAAGGCTTCGGTCACCGGGCGCATGTCAAGTTGATCCTGATCGTCGGCAAGATAGACTCGGTTGCCATGCAGCGCGGCTTCCGGGATGACCAGAGAGCCGGGGATGATCCGGCCGGTCAGCGTAAGCTCGACCTGCATATTGGGAAGCAGCGGCGGCCGGAGCGGCGGATTGGAATTGCCATAGGGGTCTTCGACCGTGACCACTACCGGGACGGTCCGGGCACGCGCATCAAGCGCGCCCTCGACCCGGGTCACTGTCGCGGACCAGACCTGGGTGGGATCTGACACCAGCCGCACCTCGGCCGCAATCCGGCTGGAGGGCCCATCGCGGATCGCCGCCAGCGTATCCTCAATAGGCTCGGTTTCATAAAGAAGACGCAGGAATGCGGCAAAGGGCAATTGCGCCAAAACATCGACCCGGGCGACGCCATCGGCCGCCACCAGGGTCTGACCGATATTGACATACTGGAACCGTTCGGCCGTGACTGCGGTGACCCGCACATCATAGGGTGTGTTGATCGAAGTGTGGTCCAGGTCGCGCTGACTGCGGGCCAATGCGGCATTGGTTCGTGCGATTTGCGCCGCAAGGCGGTCGCGGCGTGGCCCGATCAGCGCCAGCGTATTTTTCAACTCGACGACACTGCGCCGGGCCAGAAGGGTTGCGCGTTCGGCCTCGTCGACACGGGTCTGCGCCGCCACCCCTTGCTTCAGGAGTTGGCGGTTGCGCACAAGCTCGGCATCGGACAATGCCAGGCGCGCTTCTTCCAAATCCAGAATGCGGCTGGTGTTCTCCGCTTCGGCGTCTATCTGAGCTGCCTCGGCGGCATAGGCGGCCAGATCGGCTTCCGCCTGAACGATGGCCAGCTGGTAGTCGGTCGGATCGATTTCAAGCACCTTTGTACCCCCGGCGATCAGTTTGCCGCTATCCAGATCGGGATGACGCCAGATCACCTGACCCTTGACTTCCGATACGGCCGTCCAGGTCTCCGCCGCCTGCACATTGCCCCAACCAATCGCCACCGGTGCGATGTCCACTGGTTGGAGCGAAACCGTACGCACCGCGCGGCCCACAAGCGGATCCTCAACACCTGCCGGCCCCTCGGCCTGGCTGATGAAGATGGCGGCAACGGCTATTCCCAGCGCGACCGGCGGGAGAAACCAGAAAGCGGAACTGCGGCGCAAGGACGGACTCCAATTCATTTACGGCGCTGCGCATTGGCGGGCAGAGCCATCGGACGGCAGCGGGTTGAGGCATCACGGCCCTAGCTTCGGGCGTCCAAGCTGGCGGGTCTCGTCGTCACGCTCGCCCAGGCGGCCAGACACCAAAATGCCAAGCGCAGTATCAGCGCCCCCAAGGTTCGCGTTTCCCATTCCTGGCCGCCTGCGATGGCGGCAAGAAAGGCCGCGAACAGCACGGCCAGGGCCATGGCCAGGGCGCTGGCCAGTATCTTGCCGAAACGACGCCCCTGAAGGATGCCGATCCCGGCGGCGATGTAGACGGCGCCCGACAGGAAATTGAACCAAAGCACAAAGGGCACAACCCGCCCAGCCGCGACACGCGCCGCATCAGGTCCGAAAAGCACCATTCCGCCCGACCAGAGCGTCAAGGCGCCAAAAGCGATCGCCACTGCGCCAATCAATCGATTGCGTTTCATATCCGCTACCTTCCACATCCCCTGTCAAACTTCGAACTAAACCACACGGCATGGCGCAAACCACCGTCCCGCAATATCGCCGCACCGGGCTGGTTTCCGAGATGCATCACTTGCCGACCCGCAGGGTCATCCCTTCCGAATTGAGGAAGGCGCCGTCGCCGAGATCCTCGAAGGAAATGCAGGATTTGCCGCGCTTCGGCCCTTTCGTCATCATCATGCAGAGCCTGTCGCCCTTAAAAGCCCATGTGCCGGCGCCAGTTATGAAAGCCGCTTTCATCGCGACACGGCCATCGGCAGTGAACCGCAGCCGCACGGTCATGCCGTTGCGGTGGCCAACCAAGTCCTTGCCAATAATCTGATCGGCGATCTGTGCCTGGGTCAGCGTCTCGGCCAGCGTCGGGCCGACAGCAAGCATGCTCGCAGTCAGCAGTAAAAACCGGGTGAATTTGGCGACATATCTCATTGGGGCATACCTGGGCTTTACAAGACGGAATATCTGCTGGACACGATGTAATAGATCACTCACTTTGTAAAG
>NZ_JACIYP010000241.1 GCF_014359905.1 Hoeflea sp.
TCCAGAATGATGGGAAAACGCTCTGTTTGCAAAAGTGGTAGGGGAACCCCGAACTGGGATCAGCCGGGTAGCGTCTGTCCGCCGTCTGCCGCTTCGCCAGGGCCTTATGGAGGTCCCCACCTCGGCAACGGGTCCTTATGGGTGCCGGTCCACAGGCTCCCGCACAGCCGCCGCCGCAGCGGTGCCCACATCGCCCCAGATTCCTGATCCGAAACAATCTTCCACGGTGCTGCTATGGCAGGCGGGAAGGAAGCGGAAGCTGCGGATAGCCCATTCCGTAGACAGTCACGTCGCTCCGATAGACAGGATTGGTGAACAGCCACGCACGACGGTCCCTTGCCGGAATCGTGGATGCGTATATCCGCAGCTCTCCTGGAAGCGCGACAAAGATCTCTTCCCGCCAGTCGCCGAACACATCGGCGACGGCGATGATTTTCCCGCGATTACCCGTTTCGATCGTCGGCCCGGCCGCCTGGAGAGACGGATAATCCCGGACTACGCTATTGATAATGGGTTCGCGTTGCGGATCTGCGTCCCAATACGCCGCCCACCCTTTCAAGGCGCCGCCGAACGCTCTTCTATCGAGTTGGCTTCCGTTCGCAGTCCACATCCACGAGCCTCTGCCGTCTTGCTCGGCGCTGAGGCATTCTGGTCCGGGATGACCAGCGTCGATGTCGGCGCACATCCCGCTGTCGTGAATGTGTCTCGTCGGCCCGCCGTACCGCCAGATTTGCTCTCCAGTACTGGCGTCGAGAAGGCCCATTCCGCTATGATGATAGCGTTGCGTCTCAAGTCCATAATACAATTCCAAGCCGCGGCGAGCTGGAAGGAAGTCTGCGAGATAGATGTGGTCAGCATGTCCGAGTTTCCGTTGCCACATGGTCTTTCCATCATCGTCGATCGCGGTCATGCCGATTATGATCTCATCCCGACCGTCTCCGTCGAGGTCACCCACCTTGATCGTGTGCGCACCCTTGCCGCGGTCCTTCCCACCAGCGGTATTATCCCAGTGCCAGACCTCTCGCAGCTTCTGGCCGTCAAAACGAAACGCCTTTACGAAGATGTTGCCATAAGTGCCCCGTTCGACGATGATGTGGGGCTTCGCGCCGTCAAGGTAGGCCACCGCCATCTGATTCCGCGAAGCTCTGTTGTAGGGTTCCCGTTCCTGAGGGGGCCGGGTGGGAGCGTCGTTGTCAAAGCCAGAGCGGTGCGGCCAGTCTGCTATTGCAAGGCGCCTCATCGTCAGGGGGTCGTAGACCGCCACGTATTCGGGGCCGTGAACCACCCGTCCAGAGCGATCCTTCAAGGCTTTGCCGTCGAGGGTGCGATCGGTGTCCTTGGTGACCAGCTCGGCCTTTCCGTCACCATTAAGATCGTAGGTTAAATAGGGTGCGTACCAAATTCCGTGCTCGATACCCGGACCGAAATCATACGTGCTAATGAAGGCGCCGCCGGAGCTATATGTCAGGAGGCGGTACGAGCCATTACTTTCATGCCAGTACTTGTAATACGGGTCAGTTGACCCAGGGCCTACTCTCAACGTGTAATCAAGATGACCATCTCCGTTGACGTCTGAGAATGTTACGGCTCCTGCTCGAGCGCCACTTTGTGGCATCGGAATGCTCAAGTACGGCTTCTGCGTCATATCGCCCGCGACGGAAACCACATCGGAGTTCTTGTCCGGCCCAGAATTCCGCGCCTGCACATACCAGCGATCGCCGGGCGCACGAGGACTCCTGTCGAGGAAATCAGTGGTCCGTTGTACCGGAGAGGAATTCAGCTTTTGGACCTGTCCACCCCGCCAGACCTTGAAGACATCGAAGGGGACGGACGGGGCATCCGTCGGAAGCGAGCGCCAGCTGAGATAAACGCCATTGGCGGTGTTGATTGCCGTCAGCGCACGCCCGGAGTTCTGAGGTTGAGGCGCCGCAGCTGTGGCCCAGCAAAGCAGGCAGACAGTGGTAGCAAACTTCCGGTTGATCATGCGCTCATCCTACCTGAATATCACGACCCTCGACCGCGGGTCCTTTGAAGGCCCGCTTACCTCGAGCGAAGCCCCCGAGCGCCAGCATGGTCCCCAGTGCCGGCTCAAACCGGCGGCAGATAGCGGCCCGTCGAGCAACTCCGGAGCCGAGGTTTGGCGTTTCATTCTCCACTCGGAAGCGGTATCGGCGCCGGTGTATACCGACTCGATCGTCTCTCGTGCAATGGGGGTACGGTCATCGTGCCGTAATCGGCTGGGCATCCATGCTGCCGGCATCTATTGGAGCGGCAAGAACCCGCATGTCTCAATGCACGAGGCCAAGAGTCCGGTTCGTGGCCATGGTGGATGGAGGTCTCTTCAGGCAGTGAGTGGCACGAAAGAATTGTTTCGAGGCAGACGCCAGGACACTCCGCTGCTGCGGCGACGCTTCGGATCCAATCTCCGCGGGAGCGACGGGTCAGCGCGCTGGTCCGAGCTATATGTCGCCGCGTTGGTCCTGTTGATCGTCGCCCTCTGCTATAAGATGTTCGCGGCCGGATTGCTGGCGCTGGCGCTGTTGGCGACGGGCGTCTGGGCAGGACGTGCCCATCTCAACAAGATCAACGCCACCTTCCTTCTCACATTGATTTACCTCGCGGACGCCACCGTTACGGCTTTTATGGTATCGACAGGCGAGGGGGTAATCAGGACCGCTCAGTTTATAATAGTAGCTTCGGGACTGACGGGAGCTTATCTATACTCTTGGAATCTAGAAAAGAAGGCGTTCGAGACGGCGCTTGTATGGTCTGCATTGGTAAGTGCTGCAATAATTATACACGTTATCGTGTATCACCTATTCACGGGGCGCTTGGTGGTCTGGAAGTACCTTGAGGACACGAAGCTAGTATTTTCGTTAGTAGTGTTTTTATGCTTTTCGCTCCGTGATCAGATTAGCCGATATCTTCCCTTCCTTGGAGTTGCAGTAGTATTATTTTTTATTGTCTTGGCAAGTGGTGAACGGAAGGCGCTTCTCTTGTTCGTCGCCCTCGTAGCATTTGCCAACGTCAGCTTGCGATGGAAAGCGGCGATCTTCGCTGCCGGTGCATGTTTGGTCGGATTCATCGCGCTATCTGGGTTAGATGACGGCCTTCTCGCCCGAAAGGTCGAGGCAACGTCGGTCAGCTATGATAGCGTCTCCGACCGGTTCTTCATGACGGTGGAGAATATCGGAGACCAAAGCGACGTCATCCGCGAGTTCGTGAACCGCAACGCGTGGAGACTATTCGAGGAGCATCGCTGGCTGGGGCTCGGCGCGACCGGTTATTGGAGTTGGGCGCGCGAAACTTTCGGTGCCTACGGTGGCATGGCGATGAACGTGCATGGTGAGATCAACCGCGTGCCGGTTGAGGGCGGGATCGTGGGCATTATCATCGCCTGCGCCTACCTGATCGCGGTCGGCTGGCGGACCGCCCATTTTGCTTTCCTGCGGCCCGCTCGCACGGGATCATCGCTGGAACGAGCGCCGTTCATGCTGTTTCTGTTTGTCCTGTGCTACGCTTATGCAGAGGCATTCGATACGGCGCTGCTCATCCTCATCGGACTCTGCGGCGTCGTGGCCGCACGCCTGCCGCCGCCGTCACCGCACGAAATTGTGCGGCGCAGCTACAGACCCGTTTCCCGGCGCGTGCGCGAGTCTCTGTGATCCACCCGAACCTTCATGACTATCGCAGCGCAGCAGGGGCGGTGCGCTTGCCGGACACTTTGGTGCAGGCTATCCACGGGCGCAGAAACAGACTCGGGACAATCGGTGGCCAAGTCAGGGCATGCGTGTGATCTCTGCGCCCAGCCTTGAACAACATAGAAAGCGGTGCGCCGGTGGCGGATCTCACTTGGTGCGCCCAGCTGGGACGAATGGAAGAGGATCACTCTCTCAAGCGGTCTCCTTGGCGGGCGACCGGTTCAGAGCCGGCGTGCTATGATGACTCGCCTCATTTTGGTTGTGGCGGCCTATTTTCCTGACAGTTATGGCGGCGCCGAACGGCAAGCGAAGATCTTGGCCGAGGCCTTGGGGCGTCAGGGAATCGACGTGGTCCTCGTAGCGCCCACCCGTTCGCCTGACGCACCGCTGGACGAACCCACGTCATTTGGCAGGATCAAGCGAATGCGGGTCCGTTCCTACCCGAACTTGGGTGGACGTCACTTCGGATCGTTTCTCGCCTGGTCGCTGTGGCTCCCGCGGACCTTCCCACCGGAGCAATGGCGTGGCGTGCCGGTTTACGTCTTCCATGCAAGGCTTCACGCGTTGGCGGCGACACTGACCGCGATTCGCCTCGGCTCACCTTTGCTGGTGAAGCTGGGCGGGGGCGGAGAGGCGTCGGAGTTTCAAGCGTTGCGCACCAAGAGATTCCTGTACGGCCGGTGGGTGGAATGGCTGCTGCGCCGCAGGGTATGTATGTTTGTGGCAAACAGCGGCCAGATCGCCCAGGAATTGCGCTCCCTCGGCATTGAGGACGGGCGCATAGCCGAATTCCCCAACGGTGTTGTACTTCCCGACCCGGCGTCTCTGGCGACGGCGGCCGAGCGGCGCAGGGGTCGTCGCTTTGTCTACATGGCAAGAATGTTGCCGGACAAGAGTGTGGACGTTCTCTACTACGGCGCGACTGAGGCGGCGGCGAGCGGCGAGCAGCTGGAACTGGTACTGATCGGCGACGGCCCGGAAAAGGATCGGCTGCAGGCCATCCAGGCCAGGGGAGAGCCGGGGCATCAGGCTGTGCGCTTTGCCGGTTTTATGTCCGATGTCTATCCCGAGTTGCTGGCAGCTGATTTCTTCGTATCCGCTTCCCGGCGGGAGGGGCAGTCCAATTCCCTGCTTGAGGCAATGTCGGCAGGGGTGATCCCGATCGTTTACGCGGCTAGTGGAGTGGAAGAAGTGGTAACCGACGGGCTAAATG
>NZ_JACIYP010000242.1 GCF_014359905.1 Hoeflea sp.
CCGCCCTCGGTTGCACGCCCTTGGATTTGCCAGCGCGCGTTGCCTGCCGAGACGGTCGCCCCGATGATCTTGCGGCCGCCAACGATGCGGTTCTGGTTGCCGCCGATCCATTTGCCCAAACGTCGGCTGTTGATCGCGCCGCCTTCGCCCGCCACGACCAGCAAGGACTCGCGCAGTTCAGGGTGAAGGAACTCTGCCTTGCCGAACATCTGCTGCCGCTGTTCCGCCGCCCGGTCAATCAACTCGCGCACGCTGATCGGGGCCTCCCCGATGACGGCGTGCCATTGCTCCAGCACGGTGGTCAGCGCCTTGAGCTTCGGGTCCGCGCAGCGCATGTCCTCCATGGTTTGGCACGGATCGGCCTCGCCCAGCCAGATCAGCGCATCGCGAACCCAGGACGACCAGTCCTCGAACGAGCCGATGGGCGTGCGCTGTTGCGGCCTGCCCGCCACGAAAAATGCCCGCAGGACCGTCAGCCCGGCCGCGACATAGTCGCCGCGCGCCTCCTTGACCATGGCGAGCGGCTTGCGCTTGAAGGCCCGCAGTTCGGGGCGTTCGACACCGGGATCCAGCGTGGCACGGATCGCGCGCCTGGTCATGTCCCCTTCGAATTTCAGGTTGTTGCCCGTGGCAAAGACGGCGGAATTGCTCGGCACCTCGGCATTGATGGACTTCCCGAGGATCCGGACCTTGAGGCTCGTCTGGGTCATGGTCTGACACAGCAACTCGCCGCCCAGCGGTTCCTCGCAGTTGTCGATGGCGATGATCGTGTCGCCCGCGATCAGGGACGCGCCGAGACGCTTTTCCATTTCCTCCTCTGACTTGCCCTGCGCGATGACGGGCGCTGGGCGCGATGTGGCGATGGTGGCCGCCAGATCGACCAGCATGGATTTTCCGCTTCCGGCAGTCGGGGCGCTGAAGCCATGCAGCGGGGCCGTGGGCAGCGAGCGGCGGATCAGGGCCGTCAGGATGGCTGACAGCGCCACCGCGCGATCCGCCTCGGTCACGAAGGGAAAGGTCGAGATCAGATCCTTGATAAAGCCCAGCGCCCGCAGGGCCATGGCCCGGTCAGGATCGCGCGGGATCACCGGAAAGCGGCATCCTTTTGGGTCGAACAGAAGCCCGGTTTCGGTATCATAGCCGGGCAGATCGAGGATCGAGCCGTCGGCGCGCAGCGTGGGGGATATGATCATGCCGGTCAGCACGGGCAGCCGCCATTGGCCTTCACGCGCGAGGAACGTCTCGGCGATCCGGTGGGGGCAGTCGGTGCGCAGCCATTCCTCGGCGCGCTTGTCGAACCGCTCCCAACTCGCCGCGCGCGTCAGGGCCTCTGCCATATGGTGGGCATTGACATCCACAAGGCGCGGCACAGCGACGATCCGGCCGCCGGAAACGTCCACAGGCACCATCGCCGGTCGCACCACGATGCTGCCGCGCTGGTAATATCCGAGCTTGGCCTGCATCAGCGCACCCTCGGCCTTGTCGACGGTTTCGTGCAGAAAGCCCGCGTAGATCCTGATGGTGGGCCGACGGTCATCCTCGGGCGCATGGCCATCGTGGCTCGTTTGCGCTGGTTTGGCGTTCGGGCTGTGAGGCTTTTCCGCGCGCCAGCCATGCGACCGCGCCAGCCAGAACAGCGTGCCCACGGTGATGCTGCGCACCTCCGAGAAGCTGTCCCATTTGTCCGCCGAAAAGGCTGCGTCATTCTTGGCGGCCTGCGCGGACCATTCCTCCCACAGGGCACGCCCCTCAGCGCCCAGCGCCGCATACAGCGCCAGTCCGATCCGGATCCATTCATCGTAAGCTAAATCGTCATTGGGGATGCAGGACAGCGCCTCCTCGACCAAGGCGAACGACGGGGCCTCAAGCCGCCGCAGGCCAGCAGCCTTCCGGCCTTCACGCTCCACGTCGCGCGTGTCTGCCTTGCTCTGCCCGCCATGCTGGCGCAGGTATTTATCCGCCGCGGCGATGAACGCAGCACAACTATCCTTGGAAACAGGCGGCAGATCGGCCATCGCCACCTCAAGCGGCGAGCGTTCGGGCCAGTGATAGGGCGCCCTGGTGTCGGGATGGATGCCAAAGCCCACGAACTGCTGCCCCGTCGCCAGCACTTCCACGCGCGCCACCGTGCCGTCAAGCATGTGAAACTCGGGCGTCTGGATCTTGTCAAAGGGATCATCGGTGCGGAACGCCAGCAGGATCTTCGGCGCGCGTCCGATGCGTTTGGCAGGTGTCGCGCCCAGCATGTCGCAGGCGAGCGTGGTCAGATGCGCGGCCTTGTCCGCGTCGAGCACATCAATGTCGATGCCGATCAGGGTGCCGCAGAGCAGTCCGGTATTGGTGCAGTTGCGTTGGGCGTTGGTCCAGCGGGTGATTTCGGCCTCGTCGGCCGTCGCGCAAACGGCCTCCCAGGATTTCATGACCGGGCGTTTCCCCGCAGATTTTGTTGCCACATGCGGACCAAGGACGGGGACGGGGCGATAGGCGTTGCGATGGAGGGTCAGGCGCAGGTCGGTGAGATCATCCGCAGGAGCGGCTGTCATGCACGACCCTCCTGTTCGGCGATCCAGTTCAGGATTGTGCTTTTGCGTGCGCAGATGAGCGACCCCATCTTGAAGTGCGGCAGGCCCTTGGTCGCCTCGCCGGTCAGGTAGTAAACCTTTCGGCGGTGCTTCGCGTCGCCGAACATGAACTTGGCAATCTCGTCTGCGCCGTGCAGCAGGTCATCGCTAAGCGTCGCCTCGGTCGCGGTCTGCTTCAGGCTGTCGATCGATCGGGGGTGGTGGGTCATTCGGGGTTCCTTTCTAGGGCAGGGCTTGCTGGAGGAAGTGGGCGTCAAGGCCGTGAAGGCGGCGCCATGTGGCGCGAACCTGCATGCTGATGTTGATGCTGGCAGTGCTCAGCGCGTTGGCGCGGGTCGCCATGGCCAGCTTGTAGGCTCGTTCGGCGGTCGTCATCTGCGCCGGAGAAGTGATCGCCGCGAGCTTGGCGCGGCCCTCGGGATGGCCGAGCAGCCAAGGCAGCATCTGGAACGTGTCCTTCGATGTCGCCTGCCCAAGAAGCAGGTTGGTCTCTCCGGGCGGTGCATCGTGGAAAAGCATGGCGAAAAGATGTGGCACCCTCAGAAACAGGAGCTTCCGGTCGACCAGGTCGAGATACCAGTCGTCCTTCGATGATCGGATTAGCGGACCAGCTTCGGGTGAAATGGTTTCCGCAATCGAGGCCACGAGCGCGGACCATGTGCCGGGACGCGTCTTGGCCATCGCTTCGGCCACGATCCGGATGTTCCAGGCAAAGTGCTCGCTGATCGCGGCACCGATCGCGGCAATCAGCACATCCTCCTCGCGCCACATCCGCTTGAAGCCACCATGTGCCTTGGGGGTTTTCTGTGCCTGAATGGCTCCGGCCGCTTGCAGGACACGCAGACTGGGCAGGGGCATCCCCGATGCCGCCACAGCGTCCGCGTCGCCAAAAAGGAGCGGTTCGGGCACTTCCGCGCCGTTCCGTTCGTTGGCTGTCATTGATGAGGGCTCCGTTCATGAACAAGGGATTTACACATGAGATGATCCGTTGCAAGTGTGTGCAGGATGGTGCTTATCGCCATTGACGGACTTTGACAACTGGTCCCGTTCATTACGCTCACGGAGGGAAATCATGGCCACGATCCGCAAACGCACGCTGCCCTCGGGCCTGGTCCGCTGGCAGGTGGACTTCACCGACCAGGCTGGCAAGCGTCGGTCAAAGCTGTTTCCGCGCCGCAAGGATGCGGATGTCTATCTGGTCAAGGTCCGCTCGCTGGTCGCCAACCACACCTATCTGGCCGACAGCGACAGCACGACGGTGGCCGATGCCGCGAAGGCTTGGCTCGACCATTGCGAGGTGCGCTGCAAGACGGGACGGCGGATGGAGCGGTCTACCCTGCGCGGCTACAGCGACTATGTTCGGTTGCACATCACCGAGCCCAAGATCGGGATCGGGGACAAGCTGATCGTCCAGCTGTCCCGTCGCCATGTGAACGAGTTCCGCGACCGGCTGCTGCTGAATGGCCGGTCCGAGCATCTGACCCGCCGCGCCATATCCGTGCTGAAGCTGATCCTCGACCACGCCATCGACAACGGGCAGCTGTTCACCAATGCCGCCCACGGTGTGCGCGTGATCAAGTCGAGCCGGATCGACCACAAGGCGCCGGTGCCGTCGAAAGAGACGATCCGCGCGCTGATCGAGTTGGCCGAGGAGGATTTCAAGCCGCACCTGATCGTCTCGGCGCTGGGCGGCCTGCGTGCGTCAGAACTGCGGGGCCTGCGATGGCAGGACGTGGATTTCGACAAGGGCTTCATCCATATTCGCCAGCGCGCCGACGCGTACAACCAGCTGGGCGAACCGAAGTCACAGGCTGGCTTCCGTGACATTCCAGCCGGGCCCATGGTGCTGAACGCGTTGCGCCGCTGGAAGCTGCGCTGCCCCAAGAGCGATCTCGGGCTGGTGTTCCCAGCGCCGCGCGGCGGCGTTCTCCAGCACACCAACACGCAGGCACGCTTCCGCAAGCTGCAAGCCGACATCGGGGTCAAGATGCGCTGGCACGACCTGCGCCACTTCGCCGTGTCGCTCTGGATCGAGCAGGGCTTCTCGATCAAGGAGGTGATGACATTCGCTGGCCATTCCTCGATCCAGATGACCATGGAACGCTATGGGCATCTGTTCCCTTCTCCGGATCACCAGAATGCGATGGCGATGGTCGAGGCGAAGCTGCTGTGTTGATGGCTGGAGTCGACCAGGATGGAAGACCATTCTATCCTATAGCGTGAGGTCAAGTTGCTAGGCGATTCGCATGCTGAA
>NZ_JACIYP010000243.1 GCF_014359905.1 Hoeflea sp.
TCCAGCCGCCCGGCCTTGGCGCGCACGGTGTCGATGACCTTTGTCCAGTCGTCCTCGCTGGCGACGTCATGCTTGATGAAGTCGGCCTTGCCCCCGGCTGCCACGATGCCCTTGGCCACCGCTTCGCCCGCCGCAGTTTCGCGGTCGGTGACAAAGACATGCGCACCCTCGCGCGCCAGGAGTTCGGAGTGGGACTTGCCCATCCCCATCGCAGCGCCCGTCACGAGGGCGACTTTTCCAGATACACGTCCCATAGACTCTCTCCCTTAATTCTACGGTTTTCGTCGAAGCAAACTGTGGCCGGGAGGGCACCATCTCCCCCCGGCCAGCGCGTCAGGCCGAGGCCATTTCGCGGTCGAAGATCATGGTCTGATAGCCACCATCCTTAACCGCGTCGATCGCAGCGCGGTAGTTGCCGAGGCCCGCCAGGTAGAACATGACGGCATTCTTCTTGCCGGGAATGTTGGCACCGAAGATCCAGCTGTCAGCTTTCGGGAACAGGGTCATGTCGGCAATCGTGCGGCACAGGGCGACCCATTCGTCGCGGGCAGCCTCGGTCGGCTCGATGCTCTTCAGACCCTTGGCCTCCATCATTTCGATGGTGTCCGAAAACCATTCGACCTGCGTCTCGATGCTGGGCGGCAGGTTTGTGAAGGGGCCGTTCGGGCCAAGGATCATGAAGAGATTCGGGAAATCTGTCTCCATCATGCCCAGATAGCCCAAGGGGCCGTCCTTCCACTTGTCGCGCATCGTCACGCCGCCGCGGCCGCGCAGGTCCATCCTCGTGTAGTTGCCGTCCACCGCGTCAAAGCCGGTGGCGAAGATCACCACGTCCAGTTCATGCTCGGCGCCGCTTGCCAGACGGATGCCGGTCGGGGTGAACTCCGCTATCGGATCGGCCTTCACATCGGCCAGCGTGACGTTGGGGCGGTTGTAGACCCCGTAGTAGTCGTTCCCGCACAAGGGCCGCTTGGCGTAGAGGTCGGTCGGCGTCAGCTTCCTCGCGGTCTCGGGATCCTTCACGATCTGCCGGATCTTCTTCTTGATGAAGTCGGCCGCCGCGTCATTGGCGATCTGGCTGGTGGCGATGTCGCAGAAGGTGCCGAACATGAAGTAGAAGCCGCCGCCGCGCTGCCATGCCGCCTCGAACACGCGCTCGCGTTCCTCGGGCGTGGCTGTTTCCGCAGGGATGGTGCTTTCCTCGAAGCCGAACGCCACGGCCGACGATTTCACCTGTTTCCAGATGTCGTCATAGCTGGCTTTCTGCGCGGCGATCGTCGCCTCGTCCTGCGGCGTGTTGCCGATCGGCACGACATATTGCGGCGAACGCTGGAACACCGTCAGGTGTTTCGCGATGGGGGCGGTGGCGGTGATCACCTGAGTCCCGGTCGAGCCGGTGCCGATGATGCCCACGCGCTTGCCCTTCAGGTCGATCCCCTCCGGCCAGGCGCCGGTGTGCAGGATCTGTCCCTTGAAGCTGTCGATACCCTTGAACTTCGGCAGGTTCGTCGCCGAGAGAAGGCCAAGACCTGTGATGAGGTATTTCGCCGTGACGGTCTGTCCCTTGTCGGTGGTCACATGCCAGAGCCCGGTTTCCTCGTCAAAACGGGCCGCGGTGACGCGGGTGTTGAACTCGTAGCTGCGGCGCAGATCGTAGGTATCCGCAACCTCGTTCATGTAGGCGAGGATCTCGGGCTGGGTCAGGTAGCGGGTCTTCCAGCGGCCTTTCTGCAGCAATTCGCCGCTGAAGGAATAGCGGTAGACAAAGCTTTCCGTGTCCGACAGCGCACCGGGATAGCGGTTCCAGTACCAGGTGCCGCCGACATCGCCGGCGCTGTCATAGGCCTTGACGTTCAGGCCCTGCTCATTGCGAAGTTTGTAAACGGAGTAGAGGCCGCCGAAGCCCGCGCCGACGACGACAGCATCGAAATCGGCCCCTTTGGTCTTGGTGGTTTCAAGTGTCTCGGTCATGTTTCTCTTCCCATATCATGGCTCCGAAGCCCCGTGCGATACGGGCCTGGCGCCGGATTGATTGTCTTGGCGCGTCAGGCCGCCCAGCGCCGCAATGCGACGCCGGGTGGCGCAATCACAGCGCGCGATACCAGGCGGCGATGCGGGCAATTTCCTGATCGGCCTCGGGCGCACGGCCCGCCAGCGACGGAAAGACGTGTTGCATGCCGGGAACCACCGAAAGCGTCGTATTCACGCCCGCGGCCTTGGCCTTGGCGTGCAGCGCTTCCGAGTCGCTTTGCAGCGTCTCGGCGCTTCCGCAGGTGATGTAGAGCGGCGGGAAGCCGGTGAAGTCGTTTTCCAGCGGGTTGGCCAGCGGGTTCAGCGGGTCGGTCGCACCGCCCAGGAACATTCCCGACATCCCTTCCAGGATGGCACGACTGACAAGAGCGTCCGTCCCGGCATTGGTTTCCAACGTCTTGCCGCGCAGCGCCATGTCGAGCCAGGGCGAATAGGCGATGACGGCACCCGGCAGCGGCAGGCCAAGATCGCGGAATTTGAGAACCGAGGCGACGGCAAGGTTGCCCCCGGCGCTGTCGCCCGCCGTCAGGATGTTTTTCGCCTCATAGCCATTGGCCAGCAGCGCCTTGTAGGCGGCCACGGCGTCTTCGATCTGGGCGGGGAAGGGGTGTTCCGGCGCGCGGCGATAATGCAGGATGCAGGCCGTCACGCCCAGAGCCTTGGCCAGATGCCCGGCCATCTTGCGGTGGCTGTCGGCCGACCCCACGCAAAAACCGCCGCCATGGGTATAGAGAATCACGCGCTTGGTGTCGGCGCCCGCAGGCAGCGCCCAGATCGCCTCGACGCCGCCGACATGGTCGCTCTTGTAGGTGACGTTCTCGGGCTCCAGCGCGGGCTGGCCCCATTCATCGAACATGCTGCGCAGATTCAGGATCGAGAGATTCGGATTCGCGACCATCTGGTCGGTCCAACTCTGATAGAGCGCGCGCAGTGTATCGGCTTCCTTGCTGATCGGCATATTTCTCCTCCCAGAGACAGGTTTGTCTTGCAGGTCCGCGTCATCTCGGCCGAGATCCCAATCGGCACGGGCCGGTCGCGGATCGCCCTCCAATTCTTTGAGCCTAGAACCGCTGCAGTGGCCTGTATTGGACAATCTTGCTCGGTTCATTGTGTATTCTTGCTGCCCGGTCGAGGCGCGCGTCCGCGCGGCATGGGCTGGAACGCCGCCAGGCCGGGCCTTCCTGCAAGAAGCAATTCGTTCCTCGCGCACACGAAGCGTGCCGAAAGTGCCCATACGAGCGAAAGAGACGCATGACTCGGCGTGACCTCGATCAAGCGGTTGCTTCGTTGCGCGCCGGTGCGGTCGCACACCCGGTGCCATGTTCGCATCGTATGAGCGGAGAGGTGTCTGTTCCGACAGTCGGAATACTGTTCGGCAATCGGCAGCGGAATGAGATATTCCGCACTGCGGGAAACTTTTCCGCACTATTGACAGGGACGATAGCGCCCTACTAACCTTGATTCATCTAGGGGCGGTCCGCCGGGGAGGGGCGAACGTGCGGCCACGCAAGGAGCGCACAGAATGCGATGGGCAGGACCGCGATTTCGTGGTCGCTTTGGCGCGGGGTCTCGAAATTCTTCGCGCCTTTCGCCGCGAGGGTGAGGCGCTTGGCAACGGCGACTTCGCCATGCGCACCGGGTTGAGCAAATCGACCGTCTCGCGCCTGACCTATACCCTCCACAAGCTCGACTATCTGAGCTGGAATCCCGACACCGCGCGCTATCAACTGGCGCCGCCGGTGCTTTCGCTGGGGTTCTCCTGTCTGGCTGGCATGCCGCTGCGGCAGATCGCAAGGCCGTATATGCAGGAGCTTGCCGACCACACCGGGATGCCTGTCGCCTTGGCAAGCCCGGATCGCCTGACCATGGTTTATCTGGAGCGTTGCCGCGGGGAGAATGCGGTGACACTTGCCATCGAGGTCGGCGCCCATATCAAGATGGCAACCACCGCCGTCGGGCGCGCCTATCTTTCTGTCATCCCTCCCGAACAGCGCGCCGCGTTGTTCGAGCAGCTCGAGCAGCACGAAGGGGCCGCCTGGCCGGAAGTCAGGCGCGGGATCGAGGCTGCGATCGAATGCTATCAGGAGCGTGGCTATTGCATGTCGCTCACTGAATGGAAGCCGGACGTCAATGCCGTTGCCGTGGCGCTTGCGCCGCGGGATGGCTCGCCGGTCATGGCCTTCAACTGTGGCGGGCCGTCCCAGACCCTGACGCGCGACTGGATCGAAAGCGATGTCGCGCCCCGCCTTGCCGAACTCGTCCGCCGCGTGTCGGCGGTCACCCACTGAATTCAGGACTTCGAACATCATGCCGCTAGACCCCGAAACGCTCGCACAATTTCTGGATACACTGGACCGCTTCGTGAAGGAGCGCCTGATCCCGAACGAGGAGCGGGTGGCGGAAGAAGATGCCATTCCGCCCGCGCTGATCGCCGAAATCCGTGATATGGGACTTTTCGGCATGGCGATCCCCGAGGAGTTCGGCGGTCTGGGCCTGACGATGGCTGAAGAGGTCGCAGCAGCCTTCGTGCTGGGACAGACGTCGCCTGTGTTCCGCTCGCTCGTCGGCACCAACAACGGCATCGGCTCGCAGGGGATCATCATCGACGGCACGCCGGAGCAGAAGGCGGCCTATCTGCCGAAACTTGCAAGCGGTGAGATGATCGCCTCCTTCGCGCTGACCGAGCCCGACGCAGGTTCTGACGCCGGGTCGGTGCGCACCTCGGCGCGCCGCGACGGGGACCATTTCGTCCTCAATGGCACGAAGCGTTTCATCAC
>NZ_JACIYP010000244.1 GCF_014359905.1 Hoeflea sp.
CATGAAAAACATTAGGCTTATCTATACGTTTTTCTTGGATAGACAATGGCCATTCCCCGGGTTCCCGGGAAACGCTCACCACAGCAATCCCGGAGGCTTTCCCTCTCGCCCTGTTCGGCAGGGACCTTGAGTTTTTTCAACTTCAACGCGTTATGGGGGGCAGACAAGCCGCAAAGGTCAAAGCGCGGAGCCGCGTCAATCAACCAGATGTTTCTTGCGCTCGGCAAATTCGACCGAGTCGATCTCGCCCTTGGCATAGCGTTCCTTGAGCAGCGCCAAGGCCCGGTCATGTGCCGCATGGCTGTTGCCACCGAGCGACGGGCCACCGTAGAGGCGCAAGAGATAGATGATCCCGGCCACGATCCCGACCACGATCAGGATCATGAAAATCGGCCCCAGAACCATGCCAAATCCCCCCCATTGGCCGCTACCCCACATCATGTCATGCCCGTAATAGTAAGGTGCCTCGCGGTTCGGGGCGTCCCCGGATTGCGCCAGCGCAGACGAGGCTGCCCCGACGATTGCCGCGGCCAGTCCCGGGGCAAGAGCAATATTTCGCAGTCTCATTTGAGTTCTCCTTTTGCGCGGGACCGATCACCATCGCGCCTTGAGTATACACGCAGCGCCATGCGTCATCGTTGATCTCCATCAACATCGAGACGTTGGTGACGGTTTGCGACTCCGATGCACGAATCAACTGATGGTCAAGCTTTCCCTTATCCCGGACAGACTCATCCCACGGCTTCTGTCTCGAGGATTTCGAGCGCAGCAAAGTCAATCCAAACGGTTACCCGGACCTGGACATCCGAAACTTATGGTCAAGGCCCCGGCCAGCAGTTTCAAGCCATGCATTTTTGTCTCTGCGCGGCGCCGGGCGGTGGTATCCGCCTTCTCTTCGCCAGAGCGCGCGGCCCTTCCGTCAGGTCATTTCTTGTGACCGTCAGCGCCCTCCCCCTCCTCGTGACCATGGTCCATCAACTCGCGGATATTTTCAGGAATATCGGTCTCGGTGAACTTCGCCTGCTCCTCGTGGTTGTGGACGAAGGCGATGATGTCGGCAAGATCCTCGCCGGAAAGCCGGATCGGCTCGCCGAGCTCATCACGCTGCATCATTACCATCGCCTCGGCGCCGTCCCACATCTTTGCCGCGAACTCGAAGGGGTTCATCATCGGCGTCATGGTCGAGGCGTCGAGCGCCGGAGCGTCTTCGCCGCCGATCCCGTTGATGGAATGGCAGACGACACAGCCCTTTTCCGCAAAGACCTTGCGGCCGCGTTCGGGATGCATCTCGGGCATGGCGAGCATACCTTCGCCCGTCATCCCGCCCATGCCGCGCATGTGCTCCGGCATCTCCGTCTCAGGCTCATCTGGCGTGGTGGGTTCGCTTGACTGAGCCCATGCGGTGCCAGTGAGTGAAAGCAGGGCGAGGCCCATGATTGCAGGAGTGCAAAACGTCGTCATTGTAATCTCCTTCTCTTTGTAGGGGGTTTGTCGGTGACAGGCGGGATCCGGTTTTATCAGCCAGGCGGGCGTGACGCGGTGTACAACCGCGTCCGAAGGCGCGGAAAGAAGCGAGAAGTCGTTGCAGCATAATCCCGCCAAACCTCCCCGAACCCGCCCTCGGGCCACAAGCGGCCGTATTGCGGCAGACCGGGCTGCATCATTTACCTCCCTTCTCGTGGCCATCATGCATGAAGAAATGCATGCCGAGACAGCCGGCCAGCAACGCGACCGGCAGCAGCAGGCTGCTGTCGGCGATGTGTGTCCAGTGATCGAAGACCAGCAGAACGGCAGCGACGGCGAGCAAGACCACAAGGCCGATCCCCCGGCGTGTGCGCAGGAAGGGGCGGGGGGTTCGGGTCGTCTTTCATGCATGTCTCCTCTCATCAGGTTATCCGGCCCGGAGGCCGGGCGGAATCAATCGGCAAGCATCTGGGCGAACTGATGGCCGGTGCCGGGGAGCGCGATTTCGGCCAGCGTGGTCTGCGTCGCGGCGTTGATCACCCAGATGCGGGGAGCCTCGGCGCTGGAGACATAGAGCACGCCCCGCCCCCTGATCGCGCTCAGATGATAAGGCGCAGGCGCCAGCGGGGCGCTGCGGGCGGATCCGGTCACAAGATCGACAGCGGCAAGCCTGTCTTCGCCGGTCAGGGCGACGTAGACCGTGTTGCCGTCATCGGCGAAGCCGAGTCCATGCGGCGTATTCCCGACCGGCAGTGTCGCGACCACCCGTCCTTCGGCAACGTCGATCACCGTGAGCGAGCCGCTGATAACATTGGCGACCACTAGGCGGCGCCCGTCCGGCGACAGGACAAGGTGCTCGGGGCTCTCACCGACCGCTATCCGGTCCGTCGCCGTCCAAGAGCGGATGTCGAGGACGGCGACAGTATCCTCGCCAGAATTGCTGACGTAAAGCCGCCCGCCGTCGGCCGAGAAGGCGGCATAGTTCGGCAGCGATCCGGTCGGCACGGTAGCAATCACTGTCAGGCCGCCAAGGTCGATGGCGGTGATGGCGTCGCGGGCGGGATGGGTGACCACGGCGGTGCGTCCATCGGGGCTCACCGCCACATGGTGGACGGCGCCGGGAACCTCGATGCGGCGGATGACCGATCCGGTTGCGATATCGACGATCGAGACATCGCTTACCGTATCGGCGGCGGCCGGGGCAGTGGCAGGCGCGTGATGCGCCGCGTGATCCTCGGCCGAGACACCGGCCGGCCTGTCGGGCGCAGCCGCGCCCACGGGGCGCTCGTCGAAGCTGCCGACGACGAGACGCCGCCCGTCGGGCGTAACGGCAAGGCCATGGGCGGCGGGAAGGCCAGTAATCCGGCCAACCTCTGCGTGCGTTTGCGCATCGACCACCACGATCTCGGCGCTGTCGCCGGTCGGGATATAGACCCGCGCGGCCGGCTCGCCCGCGGCCGCGGTTGCCGTCGCCAAGGCGGCAGCGATGAAAAGGCTGGCTGGGTTCGTCTTCAACATTGTGTCTCTCTCGGGCTGAATATCACAGGGGTGGAGTGGCGACGAGTCGTCCCGGCGCGGATACTTCGGCCGGTCGGACACGGGACGCAGGGAGCGATGGTCCCGCAGGAGTGATGCGACGCATGTCCGCCAGGCGCCGGCGCCTGGCGGTTCGTCGTTCGCAGCGTGTGCGATCTGGGGGGGGCGGGTTCCGCTGTGCGCCAGTCTTGCGGCATGCTGGTTGTCCCGGTTATGTCTGTCACCCGACCTGCAGCAGCGTCCCGCCGTCGAACGTGTACGGCGGGATGTCGAGGTTGCGCAGTGCCGGCCCTCTGCGGATGCGGCCCGAGCGGTCGTAGTGCGACCGGTGGCAGGGGCAACCAGCCACCCCGATCGCCGACCGACGCACCGCTCTGGCCGAGCGACACACAGCCCGGATGCGTGCAGACGCCGATCGTCACCAGCCATTCGCCCGCCTCGTCCACGCTTCGGTTGCAGTCGAGCGCGGGCATGCCCCCGACGTGGTCCGGGTTCTCCGACGCCCGGTCGACCGGGTCCACGAGATCGTCGAGCGGCGTTGCCCGCGCATTGGCAATATCCGCCGGCGAGCGCCACCAGATGAACACCGGGCGCCCGCGCGACTTGACGGTGATCCGCTGGCCAACCTCGATGCCCGATAGGTCGACCTCGATCGATGCCAGGCTCAGCACCTCGGCCGAGGGGTTGAGAGCGTCGATCAACGGCCACACGGCGGCCCCGACACCGACCGCGCCGGTCGCGGCGAAGAGAAAATCGCGGCGGGGTTGCTCTCCTGGATCCGCATGGCGAAAGGCAATCTCGTCACTCATCCTTGCCTCCTTTGCAACACGGCCTCATCGACCGCTGTTCGTGTTCTCCGTCATGGCACGACGGCACCCTGGCACCGGCCGCCGCACCCAGGTGCGGCGGCCTCGCGGCCGTGCATCGCGGTGCTGACCGTGGGCCTGGCACGGTCACTCTCCGGCGACGGGTACCAGACCAGCGCGGCGATCCCGCCGAGCAGGATCACCCCGCCCCCCGCGAGAAGGAATCTTTTCATATTCCGCCCCTTCGTTCCTTGTCCCGGTCATATGTCATGCAGACCTCTCCTCGGCCTGCGCGATGCCTCTTGTCGCAAGGCGATAGGCCACGACCGGCAGGATCAGCCATTGCAGCAGCGGCGTCAGGCCCGTGCCGGTTGGCGGGACCAGTGGCATACGTTCGGAATAGGCCCACGCCCCGCGCAGATCGACGTTGAGCCACTCGCTGAAGACGGTGTAGCCGAGACCGAGCACGACGGTGGCGGCCAGCACTCTGGTCCGCCTCGCGCGCGGCCAGATCTCGCCACCGAACACGAGCAGCGCTGCCAGCAGGGTGAAGCTGCCGATCATCGCATCGCCTATCGTGCAGTGGAGCACGGCAAAGACGATCTCGCCCGATGTCCCGGTCTCCCAGAGAGTGTAGAAGGGCATCTGCGCGAATTCCCAGAACAGGCTCAGCACCGCGAGGCAGGCGACATGGCGGGCGAAAACGCCCCAGCGGCGGTGCCAGCCTCCGCCCACCGAACCGAACGCGCGCCTCATACCTTCACCGTCCTCAGCCGAAGCGCGTTCAGCACCACCGAGATCGACGAGGCGCTCATCGCGAAGGCCGCGAACATCGGGCTGATCAGAAGGCCGAGGAACGGATAGAGGACCCCCGCCGCGATCGGCACGCCGGCCGCGTTGTAGATCAGCGCGAAGAACAGGTTCTGGCGAATGTTGGCCATCGTCGCCTGCGACAG
>NZ_JACIYP010000245.1 GCF_014359905.1 Hoeflea sp.
ATTCGTGATGATTTCGGTTCGGCTATATTGTTAGTAGAGCACAACATGAGAGCGGTAATGGAAATCTGCGATAGAATTGTCGTGTTGAATTATGGTGAGCTACTGGCGGTCGGGCGGCCAGAGGAAATTCGTCGGAATGAGCAAGTGATGACCGCTTATCTGGGAAAAAAGACATGACTGAAGCGTCGCCACTACAAGTTGTCGATTTGGAAATCGATTATGGTAAAGTACCGGCCGTTCGTGGCGTTAGCTTCAGTCTCCGTTCTGGCGAAATAACCACAATAATCGGTTCCAACGGCGCTGGCAAGTCGACAATAATGAAGGCAATTGCAGGACTGCTGACGCCGACATCCGGTGAAATACAATTTCACGGAAATAGTATTGTGGGACTGACGCCGGACGAGATCGTTGTAAGGGGCCTTTCGCTGGTACCCGAAGGGCGGCGCCTTTTCGCGTCAATGACGGTACGTGAAAACCTAGAAATAGGTGCCTACAGGCGTCAAAACGTACAAGCGGTTAAAAGGGATTTGGGCCGGGTACTGGAGTATTTTCCGGCAATTGAAGCCAAACTAGGTGAACGTGCGGGAAATCTCAGTGGCGGCCAGCAGCAGATGGTAGCTGTGGCGCGCGCTCTCATGTCCAGTCCAAAATTGCTGATGTTGGATGAACCAACTATAGGATTGGCTCCCGCAAATGTTGAAATTATTTCCGATATCATTACTGCGATATCTAAAAGTGGTGTAGATGTACTGCTGGTCGAGCAGAACGCTGGAATGGCATTGGATATCTCAAATTATGCATTTATTCTCGAAAGGGGGAAGATAGTAATTGAAGGATCTTCGGAAAGTCTAGTATCCTCCGACGAGGTGCGCCGCGCTTATTTGGGCGCTTAACGGGCTGCTGAAATAGTCGCCCCTCGACCCGGTTTGCAGAACATGATTCACGCTCCGAGAGGTGGCTCGGTTGAGCTGAACAGGTTCCGGGCGTTTTGTGAGTGGTTTTCCGCCTCGGTTATGCCGCTGCCGCTTCGGGCATCGGCTGGTTGAAATAGGCCTGATCGGGGGTTGTCCCGTCAAGTGATGAATGCGGGCGGCGGCTATTGTAGAAGCCCAGACCGGCTGATCCCGGCGCGGGCTTCCGAGACGCTGGCGTAGGCCCGCAGGTAGACCTCCTCGTATTTGATGCTCCGCCACAGACGCTCGACGAAGACGTTGGGGAGTGTCCTGAACTTTGTGTATCTTGCCCGGTCCATGCGGTTTCAGACACTCAAGCGTCGAAGCGCTTGCCGAACATGATAGCGAATTGGTTCCGGGCCGCGAACCATTCCTGGATCAGTAGCCCCTGCAGCATGCGGCTGCCCGCGAAGGGAAATTCCATGTGCAGTTTGTCGATGCGATGCATCAGCTTCAGATCTGCGTCCGACACCGGGCGGGGCTTGTAGTAGACGCTGCCCCGGTTGATCCTCAGGACGATGACCTGCCGACTGACGCTCAGCTTCGCGGTGGGATCGGTTCGCCCGTTCTCTCGGACCAGTGGCGTTCACGGGCTCACGTGCTTGCGCCCGGCAACAGACCCCTGCGCGGTTCGCTCGAACCGGTGGCGCTTACCGCGCAGTGCGTCGCGCGCCGGACAAAAAATCGTTCTCCAGCGTCAGCTCTCCGATCTTCGCGTGCAGGGTCTTCACGTCGATGGTCGGCCCCGGTTCGGCCTTCTGGGCTTCCCCGAACACCCCGGTCGCGCCCTCGAGGAGCTGGTCACGCCACTGCTTGATCTGGTTCGCCTCTCGGTGTTTGCAAGCAAACACCTGCCGGGAACAGATGAACGTCGAAATCCTGCGCCAACTCGATCAGCGTCTTCTCGCCCTTGATAGCGGCCACAGCCACTTTCGCCTTGAATGCCGGGCTGTGGTTCCGGCGCCGTCGTCTTGCCATGGTCTTCTCCTCGCTTGCAGCATCATGCTGCTGTTGCGCGGAAAATCCACTTAGCCCGGCTGTTCAAATTTTCGCAGCCACCTCATGGGCCTGGATCTCGGTCCACTTGCCCAGCTCGCAATCGACGACGCTGGCGGTTTCGTGTATTGTGGGGGCTTCGGTCAGCATCTTCATGGGGTGGATCCGGGTTACAGGGCGGGCAAGAGGTGGCGGATGCGCTTTTGGGCGAAGCGTTCGGGCAGGCCGTTCCGCATCACCACCGGCTCGGATAGAAACTTCAGCTCTGCGACCCCGAGTTCGCGTAGCGAAAGCCCCATGGAATGGCCGACCGGCACGCGAAAGCCGCCCTTTGGGTTCGGCGCCGGGCCAATATCGCGCCGCCCGATCCGCAGGAAATGCGAGACGTCCCATTCCTGCGTCGCTCCGCCGATCCGGGTGACCACCCAGCAATGCCCGCCCGCGCTGGAGCCGTCTTCCCGGAAATAGATCCCCACGACATAGCCCGCCTCGATTCCGGCAGCCCGGAAGCTGGCGAGCAGATAGGTGTGGATCTCGACGCAGGAGCCTTCGGTCAGGCCGCAGCCCAGATGCGGGACGTGATCGAACCCTTCGTTGAACCTTGCCTCGGGGTGGGCATAGGTAAACTTTTCGGCGACGCCGCGTGCCAGCCGGATCGCCCGCTCCAGCGCATCGCCCTGCCCCGCAAGCTGCCGCGCCTCATCGACCAGCGCCTCGGCCGCACGGGTATAGCGCGAGGGTGCGGGTTGGAAGATCGCCTCGGGATAGGCGGCGGGCTGGCCAGAGAAGCCATGGCAGAAGGCCACTTTGTCAGCCTCTGGCGTCACAAGCAGAGCCTCTTGCCCGGTCGTCGCCTCGGTCAGGCGGCGCTCCGATCCGCCGGTGACTGTGCAGCCGGTGCAGGCGGATGCGGCTGACGACAGGCCGGAGGGCGCGAGGATCGGCCCCTCATTGCCCGCAACCGCGATTTCGACGGCGTAGCCGGTCATCTCGCGCCCTCCCATGTGCCGATGAACCGGGCGCGGATCAGGCCCGACAGCCAGTCGATCAGGTAGACCATGGCGATGATCAGGAAGATGATTGACCAGGCCTCGTCCCAGCGATAGGCGCCGATGCGGTCGGCCAGCAGGAAGCCGATACCCCCTGCCCCGACGATGCCAAGGATGGTGCCCGAACGGACGTTGGATTCGAAGTTGTAGAGCGTGACGGACAGCAGCACCGGCAGCACCTGCGGAAGTACCGCGAAGCGGATGGATTGCAGGCGGCTGCCGCCCGAGGCGACCACGCCGTCAACCGGCTTGTTCGACGCATTCTCGATGGCTTCGGCATAGAGCTTTGCCAACACCCCGATTTCGCCCACCGCGATGGCCAGCACCCCGGCCAGCGGGCCAAGGCCGAAGGCGCGGATGAAGACGAGCGCCAGGATCAGCGTCTCGAAAGACCGGATGATGTCGAACCCGCGGCGCACGCCGAAGCGCAGCACCGGCAGGCGGTTGATGGTCTTGGCCCCGAGGAAGGACAGCGGGAAGGCGAAGATCGCGCCCAGAAGCGTGCCGAGGAAGGCCATCGACAGGGTTTCCCCTAGCCCCTCCAGGATTTCGGAGAACTCGCGCCATTCGGTCCAGATATGGGGCGGGAACATGAAGGACAGGACCCGGCCGAGGCGGCCCAGCCCTTCCCAGATGCGGATCGGGGAGAAGCCGAAGTCGTAAAGGCACCAGGCGATCAGCAGCGAAACCCCGGTCCACAGCGCGGCGCGGTGCCGGCGCACCGGCAGCGGCGCGCGGAAGGCCAGCGGATGCTCGGCGCGGACCCGCGCAATCTCGGCGGCGGAAATCGCTTCGAGTGTCATGCTGTTGCTCCCAGCCCGATGACGCGATGGCGAAGGGTCTCCGAGGTGCGGTCGATCACGATCACCGTCACCAGGATGATCACGAACAGCGCGGAAAGGTTTGTGTATTCCTGAAAGGACATGGCGGTGCGCAGCTCCTGCCCCAGCCCGCCCGCGCCGACATAGCCGATGATCGAGGAGGAGCGGACATTGATCTCGAACCGCAGCAGTGTGTAGCTGAGGATATTGGGCAGCACCTGCGGCACCACGCCATAGCGCATCTGGTCGAACCAGGACCCGCCAGAGGCCTTGACCCCCTCCGGCGGCCGCACGTCGATATTCTCGTTCGCTTCGGAGTAAAGCTTGCCCAGCGCGCCCATCGTGTGCAGCCCGATAGCCAGCACCCCCGCCATCGGCCCGACGCCAAAGCAGAAGACGAAGATCAGCGCCCAGACCAGATCCGGCACGGTCCGCGAAATTTCCAGAAAACGGCGCGACAGCCAGAGCACCCAGCCGTTCGGCGCAAGGTTGCGTGCGGCGGGGAACGAAAGGATCGTTCCCCCGATCACGCCGAACACCGTCGCCAGAAAGGCGATCAGCACGGTTTCCAGCAGCAGTTCGGCCCAGGTCTGCCAGCGCCCGAACCAGACAGCGAGGTCACCCGGCAGCGTGGACCAGTTCAGGTCGGGAATGGTCTTGGTCAGGTATTCGCCAAGACGCGGCAGGCCGGCGCCGATCACCCAGCGTTCGGCGCGGGTGCCGTCGGCTTGCGTCACTTGCGTGACCTTGAAGAAGTTCGAGGCCTCGGCGGTCAGCAGGAACAGCACCGCCAGCACCAGCGTCACGGCGGCAAAGGTCATGCGCGCGCGTCTGCGCTGCTGTGCGAATTCGCGTTCAAAGGCCAGGGTGGCTGTGGTCATGAGGGATGCCCCGACAAGGTACGGGCGGGCCATGAGGCCCGCCCCGAGGGATT
>NZ_JACIYP010000246.1 GCF_014359905.1 Hoeflea sp.
GAACGTAGCCGACGACGACATTCGTCGCGGCCTCCACCATCGACATGATCCGGCTCTGTTTCATCGCAGGCTCTCCATGAAGGCCATCACGAACTCCGCCGCGAGCGGCGGCACGATCGCATTGCCGTAGCCCCGCAGCTGCCCCATGCGGCCGGGTATCCCATCAGCCAGCGGGAATGATCCGGGTTCAACGGGCCGCCAGCGGCCATCCCGGCAGAGGAGCCAGTCCGGATCTCGCCAGACGCCGTGCGTCGCATCGGCCCCGGCGGGCTCGGCGCCTTCGACCAATCCACAAGTTTCACCGTCCTGCGGCTCGCATCTGTGTTGCCGGCCGCATTGTATCGCTCCGTGGCGGGCGAGCCTGCCATCGCCGTCGGCCAGCCCGCGAGCCAGACCTGCCGACCCAGCAACGCGTTTATCGGCACCGCCCGACATTCCGACCCGTCCTTGTGGTCCCTCGCCGATGCCGTCGCCCAGCCCGCGAGTGACTGTGTCCATGGCAACGGCGCCGAAGAACAACCGCTGGCGGATGTGCGGCGCGCCGATGCCCGCAGCCGGCAGATCGGCCGCCGCGACGGCGTAAGATGCCGTTTCCAGGTCAGCCGCCAGAGCGTCGAACCACGCCCAGCCAGCTGGGCCCTTAGTCGCTGTCCGAGCCGCGCCGCCAACGCGTCCGAGCACTGTCGCGCTCGCGACCTGCTCGCCGAAGACGAGTTCAGGGCGGCAGGCTGCGACGTGCCGCAGGAAGGCCGGGGCGAGGTGGCGGTCATCGTCCTGTCCCTTGCGCTGCCCAGCCTGACTGAAGGGCTGGCAGGGCGGCGAACCGGTCCAGACGGACAGGTCCTCGGCAACGCCCGCGAGGCGCAGCGCGTAGGGCCAGCCGCCGATCCCGGCGAAGAAATGGCATTGAGTGAAGCCGCGCAGGTCCGCGGGCTCCACGTCCAGGATGGACCGCGCATCCACCTCGCCATCCGGCAGCAGATTGGCCGCGATCAACTCCCGCAGCCATGCGCAGGCCGCAGGATCGGCGTCGTTGTAGTAGACGGCCATCAGGCGGCGGCATCGGCCTTGTCGCCCAGCCGCTCGGCCTTCACCTCTGCGAAGGTCCGGCCATCGCCGTCGAGGATCGCGTTCTTCCCGGTCTCGGCCTGCCAACGCTCCACGGCGACATCGACGTAAGCCGGGCTGATCTCCATCGCGAAGACGCGGCGGCCGTTGGCCTCGCCCGCCATGATCTGCGAGCCGGAGCCGCAGAAGGGCTCGTAGCAGAGCCCACCCCGCGCGACGTGCTGGCGCATCGGGATCCCGAAGGCGTCCAGCGGTTTCGGCGTCGGGTGATCCGGGCGCTCGTCCCTGGCGAAGGACGGCATCTCCCAGGTCGAGGGCAGCGTTTCCTCGGCGACCTTTGGCGGGCGGTTCGGTCGGCACCAGCCCATGAAACAGGGCTCGTGCTTCCACAGGTAATGCGACCGGGTCAGAACCCCGCGGTCCTTCACCCAGATGATCTGTTGATGGACGAAGGCGCCCGCCCTTTCCCAGCATTCTTCCAGCATCGCCTGGCGGCGCGAGGCGTGCCAGCAGTACCAGGCGGCGTCCTCGGTGATGGCTTCTGCCACGGCGGCCGCGATGAAGCCGTCGTAGAGGTCCGACCCTTGTGAGCTGTCGTCCCAGGTGGTGCCGTAAGACTGGCTCCAGTCCTTGTTGCGCGTCGGGTGGTTCGAGCCGTCGTAATCGACGAGATACGGCGGGTCGGTGGCGAAGAGGACCGCGCGCTCGCCGTTCATCAGCCGGCGGACATCCTCGTGGTTGGTGGCGTCGCCACAGAGCAGCCGGTGATCCCCGAGAAGCCACAGATCACCCGTGCGCGAGGCCGGGTTGCGCGGCGGCTCGGGGATGGTCACCGGCGGCGCGGAGCCCCCGGCGCCACCTCCATCTTCACCGCCCCCGTCTGGATCAAGCGCCAGCAGCTTGTCCAGTTCGCCATCGGAGAAGCCGACTAGCGACAGGTCGTAGTCCTCCGCGAGCAGGTCCTGAAGTTCCGCCGAAAGAGCGGCCTCGTCCCAAGTGCCCAGTTCCGTCAGCTTGTTGTCCGCGATGCGGTAAGCCCGCCGCTGCGCCTCGGTCAGGTGCCCCAGCACGATCACCGGCGCCTCGGTCAGCCCGAGCTGCGTTGCCGCCAGCACCCGGCCGTGGCCCGCGATCAGTTCCCCGTCCTCTCCGACGAGGCAGGGCACGGTCCAGCCGAACTCGGCCATGCTGGCGGCGATCCTGGCCACCTGCTCGGGCCCGTGCAGCTTCGCGTTCTTCGCGTAGGGCTGGAGCTTGGCCAGCGGCCAGGTCTCGATCCGCTCGGGGGCGAAGGCGAGGGTCATATCGGGCATCCTGTTCGGTTGATCGCGGCAGGCCATGGCGCGCGGGGTGGACTCCGGTCGGGCGGAGTCCACTGGCTTCCGGGGTGGATTCCGGAATCCGGGGGTATCCACCCCGCGTGGCCAGTCAGGTGTTTGAATTCACGAGGTTTTCAGGGGGCGCCGGTGGATCCGGATTCCCGGTGGCTTCCCAAAAATTCGGCCCTGTCGCTAGAGAACTTGCGCGCCAAGCCCGCCAGCATACGATATCGGCCCGGAAGGAACCATTGAATTCAATGGGTTAGAGGACCGGACTCCGGCTGGACCCTGCGCTGGAATCTCGGAAGCCAGTGCCTCGGGTCGTCCCGCGCGCGCCTCTCCCGAGTATACCTGATTTCTACCCCGGAAGAGCCGTTTTTGTCTCATCGAAAACTGTCTGCCAGACAATTTTCCATCCGCTACGCCCCGCGTGCCAGGCGGATCAGCTTGCGCTTGGAAAGCTGGCGATTGACCGGCTGCCGGTTCAACGTCAGCGCAATGACCGAAAGCCCGTAGGCCCAATGCTGATGAGCCGCCGCCCGTTGCAGGCCCACGGCGTAGCAGATCTCCTTCCAGCGTTCGCCATGCGCCTTCATCCAGACGATCTTGCCGTCGATTGGCTCGAGGCAGCCGGTCCAGGTCAGCGTCTCCTCCATCCGGCTGATCGCCTGCGGCGAGGGCAGCACGCGCATCTGCTTCGGCTCCTGCCCCACCTTGTCGGCGAAGCTGTGGACGATCTCGGGCCAGGTCGAGAAGTATCCGCGCCGGCGCGGGTCCGGGAGCCTGCGCAGGATCAGGGCCGCTTCCGCGAGCCGTTCCTCCACAAGGGCGGGTGTCCAATGGGTCATCGTTTATCCTCCGTCTTGTCGGGGCGCGCGCCATAGAGACGCTCGCCGAGTTGCCGCATCAGTTCGCGCTCAGGCCAGGTAAGCCGCTGGTCGTCAAGGGAAACCGCCAGCACGCCCTGTTCCTGCCAGCCGTCGCGCTTGACCTCATCGGGGTCGCGGCGTCGCCCGCCATAGCCCGGCGGGGTAAAGCGCATCGCTTTCATGCCAGCCCTCCATTGGTTTCGATCGCCCAAAGCAGGATCGCGATGGCATCGGCCTCGTTGTCGTCCTTCGGGCTGAAGCCCCGGGCACGGGCGGCATCGATCATCGCTTGCTTCGGCGCGTTGCCCTTGCCCGTGGCATGGCGCTTGATCGTGCCGACGGGCACACCCTCGTAGGGCACGCCGCGCAGCTCGGCCCATGCCGTGAGCGTGGCCATGAGCCCGCCATAGACATGCGCCGCGTCGGTGCCGGCATGACGACGGACTTCCTCGAACCAGATCGCTTCCACCGGGCCGGACAACCGGTCGATCTCGGTGAGCCAGTTGGTGAAGCGCAGGTAACGCATGCCGCCGCCATCGAAGCGTCCGGGTCGGAAGCTGGCCGTCCCGGTGGTGATCAGGCCGTCATGGCCGCGGAGCGCCCAGCCGGTGGTGGTGCCGAGGTCGAGGGCAAGGATGGTTCCCGTCGGCGGATTCAGGGTTGCGCCGGGCTCGGCGCCGGACAGAGTCGTATCAGCCATGGGTGGTCTCCTGTTCTGGTTGGCTGCTTAGGGCTGGAAGACGACGGCGGTTGATGCTTGGGCAGGTCCGGGCCGCCGTCGTCAGATTGAGGTTCAGGATTTCTTGCGCCTGCCATGCTTGCCGAGGTGCCGCGCCACGCGTTTGCGCCCGGAGCGGGAGACGGCTTTGCCCGGCGCATGGTGGTTGGGGCAGCGGCGGTTCAACGACCCGGATCTGAGACCGCTGGAACATTCGAATGGGGCTCCGCACTCCGCGCAGTGGCTTTGCCAGAGGATGATCGGAATGGTCTTTCCCTCGCGGTTGATATGCAGATCTGACCCGACGACGACGTAGCGTTGAGCCTCATGCATCAGCACCGTGCCTGGAACAGGAAGCACCCGGAAATCGATCTTGCGAACGATCCGCTTACCTCGCCCTTTGGGCATCTGCCTCTCGACATGGCAGGCAGGCTGGCGATAGCCGGTCGCGCGGATACTATCGTCGTATGAGGGGGCGAACTGGCAGTCGCCCCCCTCATACGTAGTATAGGGGTTCCCACTCTTCTTCATCCGATCCTTCCAAGTATTTGTTTTCACGTTTCTTTCTCCCGTTTTCGATGACAAAGACGGCGATCCGGTGTATCTGAAAGACCTCTGGCCCAGCCAGCAGGAAATTGCCGAGGCTGTGGAAAAGGT
>NZ_JACIYP010000247.1 GCF_014359905.1 Hoeflea sp.
CCGCGCATGTCGGCCACCTGTGGGGCGTAGAAGCTATCCCGTTCTGAGATTTCTGTCCGGCGTCGCCTCTTATAGCGGAGGCTTGGGTTCCGACTGCATCAGCAATGTAGATAACCAAGGGTTCGCAGCCGGATGTCAAACGCGTCGCAAATATAACCATCTTGGCCGGTTATCTGCCAAATTCGTCGCCCTTGCGGTGCTCGGTACCCTCTTCGTCATGGCGATCCTTATGCGCATCTCGCAAAATGTCGATGCCGCCGTAAAGCGCGATACCCGCAACGGCGACGCCCACGACAAGATCGGGCCAGTTCGCGCCGGTAAGCATGACGATGATGCCCGCAATGATGATCCCACCGTTAGAGATGAAATCGTTGAAGCTAAAGGTCGTGGCAGCGCGTAAATTGACGTCCTTCTTTTTCATGTTCTGGAGCATTCGCAGGCAAACCAAATTCACCACACCTGCCACCGCCGCCATCACCATCATCATCACACCGCCGGGATCAGAGCCTTCGAGGAAGCGCCGAATGGCATCGGCGATGACGCCGCCAGCGAAGATGAGGAGCATGATACCGGAAAAGCGCGCGGCGCCGCGCTTCCAGGTTCGAGAACGGGTTAACGCCAGCAGGCTTAATAAATAGACGATCGCGTCTGACGAATTGTCCAGGCCATTTGCAAGCAATGCGTTGGAATCAGCGAAATAGCCGACAACGAAAAAACCTATAGCGATCGCCACATTGAGCCAGAGGACAATCCAAAGCGTATGCCGCCTATCGTCTGTGTCGAGCTCAAGTTCTGCATCGCCGCTCATGTGATACTTCCTCCACTGCGACACCAAGCTTTGGCAGCGACCGGCATGGACCGGCTCATAAGACTGTTGTGGTCGAAACTTCGAGAATTTGCGTGGGCTCGAAGTCTGAACGACGGCTTGTCTTCTGCAATTTTCAACATTTGACATCTCCAACTCATTCCGGTCATGTCACATCTTTTAATTCCCGCCGCTCTTCGCGCGTTACGTTGCGTCGCAAACGGTCCCACCATTTCTCGCGCCAGCTGCGCTCGTCATCCGAACGGTGCAGGACGAGACGTGCGATTGCAGGCAGAACGAACAGAGTCAGCGCAGTTGCGGTAATCAGTCCGCCTATAACCACCGTAGCCAATGGACGCTGCACTTCCGCGCCTGTTCCGGTGGCGATCGCCATCGGCACGAAGCCGAGCGAGGCCACCAGTGCGGTCATCAGCACCGGTCGCAGACGCGCAAGCGCGCCATCGGCGATGGCTTCATCCAGCGGCATCCCCTTTTCCAGACGCTGGCGGATGGCGGTCATCATGACGAGGCCATTGAGCACCGCCACGCCCGACAGGGCGATGAAGCCGACCGCGGCCGACACCGAAAACGGCATGCCTCTCAAAGCCAGTGCGAAGACGCCGCCAGCGAGGGCCATGGGTATGGCGCTGAATACCGCAAGCGCCGGAACCCAGCCGCCGAGCGCCATGAACAGGAGGAGCAGAACGAGGGCGAAGCAGACAGGGACAACTATAGCTAACCGTGCCTGTGCTTCTTGCAGGTTTTGATACTGGCCACCCCATTCGATGAAAGATGCGGGCGGCAGATCAACTTGGGCCGCGACACCGGCCTGTGCTTCCTCAACAAACGACCCGAGGTCACGTTCGCGCACATTGGCTGATACGATCACGAGCCGACGCCCTTGTTCGCGGCGGACCTCCGCGAGGCCGTCGACCACCTGAAAATCGGCCAGCGTGCGCAGCGGAACGGTGACACCGTTTTCAAGGACGATCGGGAGAGCCCCGAGCTGGTCGAAATCGTTTCGGGTGGCATCTTGCAGCCGCACAACGACGTCGAACCGGCGATCGCCTTCGAACACGAGGCCAGCAGGCCGTCCCCCAAGCGCGATCGCCACCGATTGGGCCACCTCCTCGACAGTCAGTCCGTATCGCGCGATGGTCGGGCGATCAAAAGCGATGTCGAGCGTGGGAAAGCCGCTAACCTGTTGAACGCGAACGTCTGCCGCACCCTCGACATCACGCATAACATCGGCGACATCATCGGCTGCGGTCGTCAATTGCGCCAAATCGTTTCCATAAATCTTGACGGCAAGGTCGCTGCGGCTTCCTGCAATCAATTCGTTGAAGCGCATTTCGATAGGTTGGGTAAATTCGTACAGGTTGCCGATCAGCCCTTCCAGATCCTCCTCAATCTCTGAGATAAGCTCTTCTTTGTTCTTGGAGGGGTCTGGCCATTCGTCCCGCGGACGAAGCATGACGAAGGCATCGGAGATATTCGGGGGCATGGGGTCGCTCGCCACTTCTGCGGTACCGGTTTTCGAGAAAACCAGTTCAACTTCGGGAAAACGAACAAGCCGATCTTCAAGCCGTCTTTGCATCTCGACCGAGCGTTCGATGGGAGTCGAAGGAATGCGTATCGATTGGACCAGAAGATCCCTCTCGTCGAGCTGCGGCGTAAACTCGCTACCGAGAAACCCAAACGTGACAGCCGCGACCGCGAAGATCCCGACCCCGGTGCCAATAACCGGCCAGGGCCGCGCAATAGCCTTGCGAACTGCTGGGCCATAACGCTCCTTCGACCAGCGAATGGGCTTGACCTCCTTTTCGGTAAGCTTCTTGTTGAGCAGCACCGCGATCATCGCAGGGACGAAGGTCAGCGACAGCACGAAGGCCGAAGCCAGTGCGAGCATCATCGTGATCGCCATAGGCGAGAACGTCTTGCCCTCGATCCCGGTAAAAGTGAGCAGCGGCGCGAAGACGAGGAAGATGATCGCCTGTCCGTAAACGGTCGGTTTGATCATTTCCTGCGCTGCCAGACGCGTCTCGGTCAGCCGCTCGCCCAACGTGAGCAAGCGTCCCTCGCGATGCTGTCGCGCCGCGAGCCGCGCGACGCTGTTCTCGACTATAATGACAGCACCGTCGACGATCAGCCCGAAGTCCAGCGCCCCAAGGCTCATCAGATTGCCCGAAACACCGAGCCGGTTCATCCCCACCGCCGCCATCAGCATCGACACGGGAATAACCAGAGCTGTGATGATCGCTGCTCGAATATTGCCAAGCATTAGGAACAGCACTGCAATCACCAGCAGCGCGCCTTCGAGCAGGTTTCTCTCGACCGTTGCGATGGTCGCATCGACAAGAGACGAACGGTTGTAGACGATCTCGGCCTCTACCCCTGCAGGAAGCGAGGCGCGGACTTCGTCAAGCCGTTCAGCCGCCTCGGCCGATACCGTGCGGCTGTTCTCGCCGCTGCGCATCAAAACCGTTCCGACCACAGCTTCTTCGCCGTTCAGCGAGGCGGCGCCTGTTCGCAGATCGCCGCCGATTTCGACATCGGCGACATCGCCAATACGGATAGGCACACCTTCGCGGGTAGCGATGACGGCTTGTTCAATATCCGCGATCCCGCCGAGCCGTGCATCGACCCTTACGAGCAGAGCCTCGTCTGCGCGACTGACGAAGTTGGCACCTGCCGCCAGATTCGCCGCTTCGAGAGCATCGATCAGCGAGTCGAAAGAGAGGCCGTAACCTGTCAAACGGGCCGGATCGGGCTGAACCAGAAATTGCTTTTCGAAGCCTCCGATCGAGTCGACCCCGGCCACTCCGTTGACGGAGCGCATCAACGGTGCGACGACCCAATCCTGCACTGTGCGCAAATAAGCCGCCTTGGCCACTTCGCTTTCGAGGCGGTCGCCACGTTCGGTGATGAAGCTGCCATCGGACTGCCAGCCTGTCCGGCCGCCAGTGGTCGCACCCTTGCCGCCGGGATGCTCATACTCGATCGTATACATCAGCACTTCGCCAAGCCCGGTGGAAATCGGGCCCATCGTGGGCTCCGCGCCCTCGGGCAGCGAAGCTCCGATCGGCGCGAGACGCTCGTTTACCTGCTGGCGGGCGAAATAAAGGTCGGTCCCCTCCTCGAAGATCGCGGTGACTTGGCTGAAACCGTTGCGCGAGATCGAGCGGGTCATTTCCAGCCCCTCGATCCCGGCAAGACCGGTTTCGATCGGAAAGGTCACCTGCGTCTCCACCTGTGAGGGCGAAAGCGCGGGCGCACTGGTATTGATCTGGACCTGCGTGTTGGTGATGTCCGGCACCGCGTCGATCGGCAGGCGCAGCAAATTGAACGCGCCGTAGATCGCGGCGAACACCGTCAGGATGATGATCGCCCACCGGAAGCGCACGGCGACATCAAGAACCATCCCGATCAGGCCGTGGCGTTGGCTACCCTCACTCGAAGGCGTCGATACATGATCAGTCGTCATCTTCGACGTTCTCCTTTCCGAGTTCAGACTTCAACAGGAAGGCGTTATCGGTCGCGATTCGCTGCCCGGCGGTGAGGCCAGACAGGATCGTCACCATTCCGGCGGACCGGCTGCCGACTTCGACTTCTCGCGCCTGGAACCCACGCTGCGTTCGCACGAAGACGACATCGCGGCCTTCGAGCACCTGCACGGCATCTTCGGGAACTGCGATGCGGCTCCGGTCCACTTCGCCCGAAGGACGAATGCGCGCCTGGAGGAAAGAACCAGGCTGAAGGCCGGGAACAGCGCGCGTCAGACCGAGTACAGCGGTGGCACTGCGGCTTTCGAGA
>NZ_JACIYP010000248.1 GCF_014359905.1 Hoeflea sp.
TGTCGTTCCAGATCCGTCTGCCGCGCTCTACATTCTCAAATGCGATCGACCCTGAATAATAGGCAAGGCTCCAGCGATCTTCCGCCGGGAGATCGGAAAAGCCCGGCATGGCCGTTCCTTCCAGCCCTTGTCCGATGACCTGATAGAGCGCGAAAGCGCTGCGCTCGCGGGCACGGATGACGTCGTCAAAAGCGATTGGCGGGGGATCGAGTCCCTCTGCGGCAGGGCCGTCGCCGCCACCGCTTGGGCCATGACAGCTTGCGCAGTTCTGGGCGTACAGTGCGGCACCTCGCGCGAGGTCGGGTGCCGCCTCGGGCGCAAGCGGAACGGGAAACGCCGCGATCAGCTCGCTTGCCAATCTGCGCGCGTCGCGCGCGACGACAGCAGGCTCCACCTTCGCCGAGATTGACTCGACGAGAGCCTCTGCGTCCGCAACCAGTTGGGCACGTTGCGCGTTTGCGGGCAGAGCAGCCATGCGTTTGGCTACCGAGGCAGAAAATTCCTGCATTTCGGCATATTCCAGCTCGTTCGTGACTTCACCGTCGCTGACGGCCTCAGTGTAATCCACGGCGATGTAATCGAGCAGGCGCCAGGTCGTCTGAACCGCGCCATGCGTGCCTGCAGAAGCGGGCATTGCGACTGCGATCGACAGGAAAGCGATCAATTGGACCGCAAAAGCACGTAGCGTCATTTGGAGGCGGCCTTTCCCTGTGCAGGAGCATGCTGCGCGCGAAGTTCCTCGGTCGCGCGCTTTACAATGAGGTAAGCCGAATGCAGGAAGATCAGGGCGATCACCGCCGCGACCAGCAGATCGGGCCAAGCTTGTCCGGTCCAGGCGACTAGGGCAGCAGCGATGATCACTCCGACATTGGCGATCGCGTCATTGCGGCTGAAAAGCCAGATCGCGGATACATGTGCGTCGCCTTCGCGAAACCGCATGAGCACAAGCGCCGCCGCGATGTTGACTATCAAGGCCGCGACCGCGATCCCGCCCATCAAGCTGGCTTCAGGCGCGACCGCGTTAAGCGAGCGCCAGACCGCCAGACCGATCACTCCAAGACCCAGCGCGCCCAGAAACAGGCCCTGTGCCAGCGCGACCCGCGCGCGCGTGCGGGCACTCCACGCAAGTGCCAGGATGCCGATCAGCGTGATCGATCCATCGCCGATGAAGTCGAGGGCGTCAGCCTTGAGCGCCTGGCTGTCCGCCAGAAATCCGCCGAAGGCCTCGACAATACCGAATCCCAAATTGAGCACGACCACTATCCAGAGCGCGCGGCGATAGGCCGGGTCCACACCTGCTCTTTGCGTATCGCCGGTGCAGCCACAATCCGATGTTTCATTTTCCAACATGGGACACTAGCTAGCACCTCCAGTGGCTGTAGAGGCAAGCTGCAATCGCGAATGTTTCGCGATGTTAAGTGTCTAAGGAGTAGATTCATGCTTATCGGAGGTTTGGCAAAGGCCACCGGGACCAAGGTCAATACGATCAGGTTTTACGAGGACATCGGACTGATGCCTGAACCCGAACGTACGGCAGCGGGCCAGCGAACCTATACGGAGCGGGATGTTAAACGACTGGCCTTCATCCGGCAGGCGCGCAAACTGGGCTTTTCCATCGAGGAAGCACGCTCTCTCCTGGAACTGAAGAACACGCCTAATGGAAAGTGCGATAAGGCGAGTGATATTGCGAAACGACATCTACTTAGTATCGAAGAGCGCCTCACCCATCTTGAAGCACTGCGTGCAGAGCTGGAAAACGTAGTGGTGTCTTGCAAAGGCGGCGACTTGTCGGACTGCAAGATCATTGAGACGCTCTCTCAATCCCGCCCCAGTTTTGTGCCCGCGAAGAAAAGAACCCGAAGCCGTGCGTTCTCAGCTCCCTGAGTGCCGCGGCGGTGCGATCAGAAGCTATGAAGGTGGCGAAACACCGCCGGAATCCATCCGCTCCGGCAATCCATTTCGCTGCATTGAGAACCCACTGAGGTACGAGGGCGCGAAAAACCGCTTGCCCCTACAGTCGCTGGAGGGGTTATTTGAAAATCCGAATCCGATTTAGGTTCGCTTGAGGCGCCAAGATGTTTGAGCTGCATGGATTGATTTCCGTTAGAATTGTCGCCGCTGTTTTGGCGGTGGCGGCGCTGATGGTGTCGCCGGTGGTGGAAGCCGCTCAATGCGGCGATGAAATGTCTTCGGCAATCTATGCGAACGAAACGATTGATGCGGATACCAGTGACGGGTCTGAGCAAGATGGTCCGCAGCTCCAGGGCTGTGCGCATGGGCATTGCCACCACCTGTTCGCAGCATTGGTATCCGATAGTCATGGTCAAGCGTTCGGCGAAGCCGTCATCGTTACTACCTCTTTCCCAGACGTGAAAATAGCCGGCGAGGCGCACGGTCTGCCCCAACGCCCTCCTCGAAGCTGACAGGTTGAATCGCGCTGTCCCACGCAGCGCACACCGGATCATCAGCAGAGGAAATATTCAAAAATGTCAGCCACAAGTTGGCGGGGCGCCTTGATTGCAGGGCTCTCCATCGCCGCGATTGCCACGCCCATGGTCGCACATGGGCAAGAGCTTCTATCGCTGGAAGACGCGTTGACCCGGACAGGCGTAGTTAGCGAAACCACGGAAGCGGAGTTAAATCCACGCATCGTCGGTCCTCGGGCGGACGCCGAGGCCGCGCGTTTGCTCGTGGAGCAGGCCCGACTTCAGCCCAACCCTGAAGTCTCTCTCGAGGTCGAGGAGTTTGCTGGCAGCGGTGCCTTTTCCGGGCTGAGAGCGACCGAGTACACGCTTGCGGTAGGGCAGCGGATCGAGCTGGGCGGCAAGCGCGGCGCACGTGTCGGGGCTGCCCAGGCAGAGGCGCAGCTGGCGGGCTTGCGAGCCGAGCTTGCCGATGCCGAGCTCGGCTTCCTCGTTCGCGAGCGTTATGTTGCGGCGGCTGCTGCAGCTTCGCGTGTCGACCTCGCCCGCGACGTGGTAGAGCGTAACCAAGAACTTGCGCGCATAGCCGGTGTGCTGGTCGAGGTGGGCCGCGAACCACCGCTGCGTGCCTTGCGCGCGGAGGCTGCCCTCGCGGAAGCGAGAGCGGAACTTCAGGCGGCGCAAGCGGCCAGCGTAGCGGCACGCACGGCGCTTGCCTCGTTATGGGGCGAGCAAGGAACGCCACCACTCGTGCCTGGCGATTTTCCCGATATTGAGCCGCCAGTGACGGTGCTGATCTCGACGACAGGTCTGCAATTGCAGGTGGCGCGTGCAGAAAGCACGGCGGCGGCCGCCGAAATCGAGCGCGAGCGCAGTTTGCGCATCCCCGACCCAGTCGTTTCGGCCGGTGTTCGGCGCTTCGAGGAAAGTAACGACCACGCGTTCCTTGTTGGCGTTTCAATTCCGCTTCCTTTTCGCGATCGCAACCAGGGCAATATTGCCGCTGCCCAAGCTAGGTTACGTGCAGCCAATGCTCGCGAGGCGGTGGCCCTGGCCGACTTCGAACAATCGGTGGCCCGCGCGCGAGCGCAATATCTCGCCGCCGAAACGCGCGTTGAAACACTTTCAACAACCTCACTTCCGCAGGCCGAGGAGGCGCTGCGGCTCGTCCGCATCGGATACCGCAACGGTCGCTTCCCGCTGATCGAGGTGTTGAGCGCGGCAGAAGCGCGCGATGCCATCCGCGAGGCTTTGATCGCCGCGCAGGAAGACCGGGGACAGGCTGCCGCCGAGCTTATCAGGCTTGCAGCACAATGAGGAATTTTCAGATGACCCGTAGAAAATTGGCGATCATCGCCGGAATCGCCCTTCTTGCGGCAGCACTGTTGCTGATGCTCTGGCCAGATGGCCAGGTTGACACTCATGCCGACGAGGAAGCGGCTGAAGCCGAATTGCCAGAGGGCTTGGTCCTGATCGGAGAAGAACAGATTCGCGCGGCCGAAATCGAGGTAGCCGCAGTGCAAACCGGTGCGGCAGTTGAACTGGTATTCCCCGCGACCGTCGCAGCGAGCCCGACCGCTAGCGCCCGGATCGATGCGCGCGCATCTGGTGTTGTTCGCAGCGTTGGCAAGACGCTTGGCGATTATGTCCGTCAAGGCGAGACCGTCGCACGTATAGAAAGCGCCGATGCCGCGGCTCTCGCTTCGCAGCTTAGCGTTGCCCGTGCCCGGGTAACCGAGCTTTCGGCTGCCTATGAACGCGAGCGGCGCCTGTTCGATGCGAATGTAACAGCGCGCCAGGATCTCGAAGCCGCCCGCGCCAATCTGGACGTCGCGCGTTCCGAACTGAACCGTGCACAGGCTGCTGTCGCGGCAGCAGGTGTAAGCGGCGATGGACGTTCGCTCGCGGTGACGAGTCCACTTTCGGGCCGCGTCACCGCTGCCCCCATCGTGCTCGGCTCATTCGTCGATGCCGGCGAGGAGCTTTACCGCGTCGTCAACCCGAACGGTCTCCAGATTGAGGTGGCGTTGCCTTCAGAAGACGCCGCGCGCATCCAGCCTGGCGACGAGGCGGCGCTGATCGTCGGCGATGGCCGCGAGATTGGTGCACGTGTGCGCTCGGTCACACCATCGCTCGATCTCGAAAGCCGCAGTGCCACCGCTGTACTCGGTCTGACGCGCGCTGTTCCCGGCCT
>NZ_JACIYP010000249.1 GCF_014359905.1 Hoeflea sp.
GACCCTGCATTGATCCGGCAGGCCGTCACCTTTCTGCGTCGGACCAGCCTCCCGATCTCCCCCCGAAAGCAATGGCCGTTGGGCGGTTTGCCGCAATACGACGTTAGTGGAGCAATTTCAGCCGCTCATCAGGCCCAGTCGGGCAGAGCCCTGTGCGTCTGGGGCGATGCGGGGTGGGGTGGGCTTGTTCGGCAGGGGAAATATCAAGACCACCGGTTCTCGGATGATTTGGTTGCTGCCTGCGTGCAGATGGTACATGAATGGGACCCGCAACCGGCACCAAGCTGGGTGACCTGCGTTCCTTCTCAGAGGCACCCGGCACTGGTTCCAGATTTTGCGCGACGCCTAGCCCACGCTTTGGGGCTACCCTTCCACCCAGTCCTTGAGAAGACGGACGAGCGACCAGAACAGAAGACCATGGAAAACAGCACGCAGCAGGCTCGGAATATCGACGGTTCGCTTTCGCTACGCATGCCCACTCCGCAGGGCGCTGTGCTGCTGGTCGACGATATGGTGGATTCGCGCTGGACTTTGACGGTCTCTGCTTGGCTTTTGCGAAGGAGTGGGGCCGGCGCAGTATGGCCTATGGCGCTGTCGCAGACCGGGCGCGGCGAATGATGCCAAACCTTTCGCCCAACACCCAAGCCATCCTGATGCTGACGGCACCCTTGATCGCCGGGCGTAACCCCGTCAACCCGGATGTTCTTTCTCCAAGTGAGTATAAGCGCCTAGCCCGTCACTTGCGTGAGATCCAGAAGCAGCCCGCCGACTTGGTGTCCACCGATGCCGCCGAGGTCATCCGAGCCTGCGGGAGCGTGATCGAAGAAGGCCGTCTGCACCGCCTGTTAGGGCGCGGTTTCCTTCTCAGCCAAGCTTTTGAGCGCTGGCAAACTCGGGCCATCTGGGTCGTCAGCCGAGCTGATCCTGAATATCCCGCCCGTTTAAAGGAGCGGCTGCGCGAGAATGCCCCAGCAGTCCTCTATGGCTGTGGCGAAAGGCACCTACTTGAATCTGGTGGCCTTGCTGTTGTCGGCTCACGCCACGTCGATGATGCGTTGATCGATTACACGCTGTCGATTGGCCAGATCGCCGCCCGCGCCGGCCGGATGCTGATTTCTGGTGGGGCGAAGGGCATTGATCAGGCGGCGATGCGCGGGGCCTTGGAAGCCGGTGGAAAGTCCTGCGGCGTTTTGGCCGACAGCCTGGAAAGAACGGCAATGAACCGCGAGAACCGCAATCTGCTGCTGGATGGCCAGCTCGTTCTGATTTGCCCATATGATCCAAGCGCTGGCTTCAATGTGGGCAATGCGATGCAGCGCAACAAGTTGGTCTATGCGTTGTCCGATGCCGCGCTGGTGGTCAGCTCGGATCTGGACAAGGGCGGCACGTGGGCCGGAGCGGTCGAGCAGATCGACAAGCTCCATCTGGTTCCTGTCTATGTCCGATCCGCCCGCGAAGGCTCCCCGGGGCTGGATGCATTACAAAAGAAGGGTGCGCTCGTCTGGCCGGAACCCAAAGACGCTGACGGACTCGACACCGTTTTCAACCCGCCGCTTTCGACACTGATCCAACCCGGCCTTTCGTTGCCAGAGGGAGACGCGCCGGAGCCGATAGGAAAGCCCCCGGTGGAGGTGGAAAGTCTGCCTGCAGCCGAGGTTTCTTCCGAGGTTGCTTCCGATGTAGCGACCTCTCCGGCCGAATTGCTATTCGTAGCGGTTCGCAAAGCGATGCAAGAGCTTTTGAAATCGCCAATGAAAGACGCCGAGATCGCCGCCGAACTGAATGTGACACCTGCCCAAACCAAGGCATGGCTTCAACGGCTCGTCGATGAGGGTGTCGTTCAAAGGAGCAAGAAACCAGTTGGATACGTTGTCAAGCAGCCCAATCTATTTGGATAGACGGTAAATCGCACTGTCTGTCACCGAGCGCGAAGGCGCTGTGGATGAGATGCCGAGTTACGGCCAAGTCTAAACCCGGCGTATTCATCGAATCTCATTCTGACGGGGTTTCCGGCCGTTTCTGACGCTTCGGCGCTGCCATGGTGCTGACAATGGCTGCTCCGACGACCGAGGTCTCGGTGCGAGCGCCGCCGAGAGGGCGCATTTCGAAGACCGGAGGCGGCGCGGCGGTGTCATCGGGGGTCGCGGCGTATGGCGATGCCTCGCCCATGGGCGTTTGGGGTCTCCACGGGTCCGATCTTGCCGGACCGCTACGGATCGGTCCAGCGCAGCGCCATGATCCTCGGCCAGAGCGCCGCCCAGAACGGCGCCGCGGCCGAAGCGATCGCCAGCACCATCCTGCGCCCCGAGATCACCAGGCGCGCGCCGGCCCGCAGCACCCGTTCCCGCAGCCGGCGCAAGCTCCATCCTGTCCCGGTCGCCTTTGCCATGGCCCGGCGGGCGATGTGCATGACTTCGTAGGCGAGACAGGCGATGAGCAGGCGCACCTCGTTGCAGGCGAAGGCATCCACCGCGGGCGTTGCCGACTTCGGCTTCTTGCCGCGCCAGTGCGACTTCGCCCGATTGGTCGACGAGAGCGCCGGCGCCAGCACGTCCTTCAACTCGCCGATATGCCCTTCGGCCTTGCCGCGTTCGCGATAATGCGCCAGCACCTCGCTGCGGGTCTGTCGGGTCCAGTCGAGCGAGGTGACCAGAAAGAAGCGGTCGAGCAGCAGATCGCCCTCGCGCTCCTTTACCACCAGGATCACCCGGCGCGGCGCGGCCCAGGTTTCGGCCTGATAGCGCAGGTCGTAAAGCCACATCCGCGGCTCGGCCGGGCGGCGCCCGGGCGGACGCTTCAGGAACGGCTCGGCGATCCGGTCCAGCACCGGATTGGCGCGCAGGCGGGAGACATAATCGATCCCGCGCGCCTCGAGACCGGCAAGCAGCGTGGCAGACGGAAAGCCGGCATCGATCCTGACCATGGCGACCTCGCACAGGCTCTTCCGGGCCCGATCCACGACATCGAGGATGACGTCGAGCGCGCCGTCCGCGGTGCCGACATTGCCAGCCCGGAGCCGGGCGTCCAGCATGTCGCCGGTTTCCGCGATCGAGGTGATGAGCGGATGGTAAATCCGGGCCGCATAATGGCCGTTCCACTCGGTCTTCGGTTGGTGGCCGTGGACTTCGATCGGCGCGCTGTCGACATCCAGCGTGATGCACCTGGCCCGCTTGCCGCCGCGTTCCGCCCTGATGCCGCGCCCGGCGATCTCGAGAACCGCCTCGCGCAGCACCTTCAGATTGGCTGGCTCGGCCATCAGCGCGGTGAACCGCGACAGCGTCGGCTGCGACGCCAGGCCGCCGCCGTCTGCGAGCGGCGTCAGACCCGCCGAGGAACTGGCCGCCAGCCGGAACGCCGGGTCGTGGCGCAAGCCGTCCGCATCGTCATGGTCGCGCCAGCCTTGCGCGGCCAGCAATACGCCGGTGCGGATCAGCGAGGCGAGGTCATGCGTGACGTCGACCTGGCTTCGCGGATCCTTGAGCCGGGCGGTCATCCAGCCCACGATCCCACTGCGCTCAAGGATCTCCCGCAGCAACACCGCACCGGGGTCGCCGGTCAGACGATCGGCCCTGCTTTCAATCCGAAGCGAACGGTTGAACCCGAGCGTGGCCAGTTGTAGCGTTTCACCCATGCGTGCGTCCGAAGCTGCCGGCGGTTTGTGTGTAGCAGCCTGAATCTAAAGCACTTTCAGGCGCACGCAACCAATCTCGCCAAATTCGGTGAATAAGGCGGGCTAAATGAGCGTGGCCGCCCAACTCAGAGAAGGTTCGACCCCGGTCGCGTTCCCTCCGCCATTATCCCCATTGCGAACACGGACAGGCACCCACCGCGGCGCGGAAATAGTCGTGTTTTCAAAGGGCTTTGTTACTCCCATGCGAACCTCTGAGACCGCGCGCCGGGCCCGTTTTGGGCTCTGAACGGCTCTCCGTCTCTGTTTGGGCGAATCTCGCCGATTTCGGTTCGGTCGGATTTTTCTTCGTTTTATCAATGGCCTGAATTTCCACCCCGCCAAAACTTCGGGCCTTGTGTTGATCCCCTTCGAGAGGAACAGAGCCGCAACACGCGAGAGGCGCAGCCGCTGGGTGCGCTGGCCGAGTGGCGCGTAGCCATGACGGTGATTTGCCGGGTTCAAGCTGGAAAGCCTTGATGACAAAAGGACTTCCCATCCGTAGCCTGGCACAATGTCGAACGGGCCCTGGACGGATGAAGAGAACGATCTGATCGTCGCGGATTACTTCGCGATGCTGGTCGATGATCTCGCGGGGAAGCGGCTGAACAAGGCGGCATCATATCGACAGCTTGCAGATGGGATGGATCGCTCCGCGAAGGCAATCGAGTACAAGCACCAGAACATCAGCGCCGTGCTCAAGGCGTTGGGTGAAACCTGGCTGAGCGTCTCGGCCGGCGGCGCGAAGGCGATGTCGTCTTGCATGGGGAGCGAACCTCCTGAGTTCGGTCTGAACAATCCGTTCAGGCTGCTGTGACAGCCTGATACTGGCGGCCTTGGGGGTATGCGGCATTCCGAATGGCGGCGAGAATCCAGGCAAGCCAAGCCCTGAGG
>NZ_JACIYP010000025.1 GCF_014359905.1 Hoeflea sp.
AGTTCGCGTCGCGCCATACCCCCACCCTGATCGCCTGCGCTGCGCTTGTCTCTCCGACCTCCCCTCAAGGGGGAGGTGGGCTGCCGGCACGCGAGCCCCGCACTCAAGGCCTGGGTGTTGACCAAAGCCCGCCCCACCGCGCGATCTCCCGCCCTGTGGGACCCCGTGTTGTAGGTGGAGGGCGCCATTCTCACCTCAGGCATCGTCGCTCCAGCCCGCATAATCAGCGTCGCTCACCTGCTCGAGCCAGGTCACCGCGACGCCGTCGAGGGCCTCCTGGATGGCGATGTGCGTCATCGCCACGTCGGGCGCCGCGCCGTGCCAGTGCTTCTCGCCGGGTTCGAACCAGACCACGTCGCCCGGCCGGATTTCCTTCACCGGCCCGCCTTCGTGCTGCGCCCGGCCGAGGCCGGAGGTGACGATGATCGTCTGCCCCAGCGGATGGGTGTGCCACGCCGTCCGCGCGCCCGGCTCGAACGTTACCGATGCGCCCTGCACCCGCCCGGGGGCCTCGGCGGCAAACAGCTTGTCGAGGCGGACGGCGCCGGTGAAGTAGTCGGAGGGTCCCCTGGCCGAGGGCGTCGTGCCTGCGCGGGTGATTTTCATGGCTGGGTCCTTTGGGTGCCGAGTGGAGTTCCCAACCTCCCCCTTGAGGGGAGGTCGGAGAAGCAAGGCGGACGCGAAGCGGACGGCGCAGATGATCCGGGTGGGGGTCTGAGGGCGAGGCGGGCACAATGGACCCCCACCCGGCTCTGTCGCGCTCTGCGCGCCAATCGCCGACCTTCCCTCAAGGGGGAGGTTGGGTGCCAACTAAGCAGTCGGACGGGAACTCGCCAAGTCTGCGGATATGAGCGGGACTCATTCATGGCTCAGTTCCCGTTCAATACAGTTGCGCGCTTGCCGAGTTTCTTTTTCCAGCGAACCTCGGCGGCGATGCCGTCCGCTCTCGAAGCAAGGTTTCCAAGCGTTTCGATCACCGAGAACTGGAGATTGTCGGCGAACACAACGATTTCAGCCACCCGGTCAATCATAACTTTGTTCCCACCGTGTCCGGACGACACGTAATTGGACCAGCGCTCCCAGATGCCGTTGGCTCCTGTTGCTGAGCCCACATACAAATCGCCCCGCTCCGTATCCGTGATGAGATAGACGCCACGGGTGGAAGACAGCGCCTCCTTCCAGCCGCCAGCGTCAGAACCAATCAGGCCTTTAAGTTCGCCATAGCCAAGAATGACATCGTCGAAGCCGGGAAAAGGTCGGTGGATACCGATCGCACGAATTTCTCGAATTTGGATTCGACGCCTTTCGACGCCGTTTTCGACCAGCCATTGATGATGGCGGCCCGCTTCTGGCCATTCGATAATTAGTCGGTTTGCGAAAGCGTCGAAGCGGGCATCATGCTCCAATTCGTGCCAGATCCCGTCATCGCGAAGATACTTCTTGTCACGTGCCTCAGCGGCTCTGGGGCTGTCATGTTGCCAGTCGTGTATACTGGTAACCTGCCAGACCCCCAAGAACCGAGAAAGCCGTCCGCTCTCTCCCATAAAGAAGGCGACCAATCCCTCTCCAAGCTGCCGGTTTCGCTGCACGGATTGATAGATTTCGAGATCTCCCGTCCTGATCATTTCCTCAAGATCCAGGCCATATCGGTCCACTGACCGTTTGTGGTTGGCATGCCGATAGAGTTTCACGTCTTCAGATCGCTCTTTCCCGCAGGAAATGAGCACCTCATGAAGATCGAGAATATCTACCGACACACTCATCATCCCCTCACAACGGAATATTGTCGTGCTTGCGCAGCGGCTGGGTCGCCTTCTTGGTCTTCAGCATCTCGAACGCCCGCACCACCCGCCGCCGGGTCGAGTGCGGCAGGATCACCTCGTCGATGAAGCCGCGCTGGGCGGCGACGAAGGGGTTGGCGAAGCGGTCCTCGTAGTCCTTGGTGCGGCCGGCGATCTTGTCGGGGTCGCCGAGTTCGGAGCGGTAGAGGATTTCGGTCGCGCCCTTGGCGCCCATCACCGCGATCTGCGCGGTGGGCCAGGCGTAGTTGACGTCGGCGCGGATGTGCTTGGAGCTCATCACGTCGTAGGCCCCGCCATAGGCCTTGCGGGTGATCACGGTGACCTTGGGCACCGTGGCCTCGGCATAGGCGAACAGCAGTTTCGCGCCGTGCTTGATGATGCCGTTATATTCCTGGCTGACGCCCGGTAAAAACCCCGGCACGTCGACCAGCGTCAGGATCGGAATGTTGAAGGCGTCGCAGAAGCGCACGAAGCGGGCGGCCTTCTTGGACGAATCGATGTCGAGGCAGCCTGCCAGCACCATCGGCTGGTTGGCGACGACGCCGACGGTCGAGCCGTTGAGCCTGACGAAGCCGCAGAGAATGTTGCGGGCGTGGTTTGCCTGGATCTCGAAGAAATCGCCCTCGTCGGCGACGCGGGCGATGACCTCGCGCATGTCGTAGGGCTTGTTGGGATTGTCCGGGATCAGCGTGTCGAGCGCGTGCTCGGTCCGGTCGGGCGCGTCCGCGGTGGGCAGCGACGGCGGCGCCTCGCGGCTCGACAGCGGCAGGAAGTCGAACATCCGGCGGATCTCGATCAGCGCCTCGACATCATTGTCGTAGGCGCCGTCGGCGACCGAGGATTTCTTTGTGTGGGTCGAGGCGCCGCCCAGTTCCTCGGCGGTGACGATCTCGTTGGTCACGGTCTTGACCACGTCGGGGCCGGTCACGAACATGTAGCTCGTGTCCTTGACCATGAAGATGAAGTCGGTCATCGCCGGCGAATAGACCGCACCGCCGGCGCAGGGGCCCATGATCACCGAGATCTGCGGGATCACGCCCGAGGCCTGGACGTTGCGCCAGAACACTTCCGCATAGCCGCCGAGCGAGGCCACGCCCTCCTGGATGCGCGCGCCGCCCGAATCGTTCAAGCCGATCAGCGGCGCGCCGTTCTGGACGGCGAGGTCCATCACCTTGCAGATCTTTTCGGCATGGGTCTCCGACAGCGAGCCGCCGAACACGGTGAAATCCTGGGAGAAGACATAGACCGGGCGGCCGTTGATGGTGCCCCAGCCGGTGATGACGCCGTCGCCCGGAAACACTTGGGCTTCCATGCCGAAATCGGTGCAGCGATGGGTCTTGTACATGTCGTATTCCTCGAACGAGCCCTCGTCGAGGAGCACGTCGAGCCTTTCGCGCGCGGTCAGCTTGCCCTTGGCATGCTGCGCGTCGATGCGGTGCTGGCCGCCGCCGAGCCGGGCCTCGGCCCGCTTGAGTTCAAGCTGTTCAAGAATGTCGCGCATCAGAAGCCTCCTTTTCGCCCGATCATGGCCCATGCTGCGGGAAACACAAGCGCCGCCAGCGCCGCCTTGGCGAGGTCGCCGGGGATGAAGGGCCAAAGGCCCCAGGCGAGGATCGGCTGGTCCCATCCGAAAAGGACGCCGAGCCAGGCGAGGCCGGGAACATACATGATGGCGGCGGCGGCAAGCGCTGCGAGGAAGGCGGCGAGCGGCGTGCGGTCGGCGCCGCGTTCGGCCAGATAGCCTGCGGTGAAGGCCGCGATCACATAGCCCACCAGAAAGCCGCCGGTCGGGCCCATCATGTAGGCGAGGCCCAGCCCCTTTTCCGGCGTGCCGGTGAACACGGGCAGGCCGAGCGCTCCCTGCGCCAGATACAGCAGCACCGCCAGGGCCCCGAGCCGCGCGCCCAGCGCCAGGCCGAGCCCGATGACGACGAAACTCTGCATGGTCAGCGGCACCGGGTAGAACGGAATGGCGACCTTGGCGGCAACCGTCAGGAGCATCGACCCGGCAAGAGCCGTGAGGAGGGCCGTGAGCAGGGCCATGGCAGGGGCCTGGGGGCGGGCGGCGGTCAGTTCGGCGTAAAGGGTCAAGGCGGGCTCCACGGTAACCTGGAAATCGGGATCGAGTGGTAGCGCGAATGGGGGTCAGCCGACAGGGTTGAAAAGGTAAGCATGTTGCACTAGCAATGTTTGCTATTGCCATTTTGCAAACTTGCGAAGTTCTCGATGCGCGCACGCAAACTCTTCATCGGCGGCAAGGTCCGCGCCATCCGTGGCGAGCACGGCCTGACCCAGGCCGGCTTCGCCGCCAAGCTCGGCATTTCCACGAGCTATCTCAACCAGATCGAGAACAACCAGCGCCATGTCAGCGTCTCGGTGCTGCTGGCGCTCGCCGAAGCCTTCTCGGTCGACATCACCACGCTGTCGGACCAGGACAGCGACCGGCTGCTGGCCGATGTGTCGGAAGCGCTCGCCGATCCGGTCTCGGGCGGAACCCAGCCGTCGCTCGCCGACGTCAAGCTGGTGGTGCAGAACGCGCCGTCGTTTGCCCGCGCCTTCGTGGCGCTGCACCAGGCGATGCGGCGCTCTGGCGACCAGCTGGCCGAACTCGACGAGACGCTGGAGCGCTCCGGCGCGCTCACCGATCCGACGCCCTACGAGGAGGTGCGGGATTTCTTCCATTACGTCGACAACTATATCCATGAGCTCGATCTGGCCGGCGAGGCGCTGAGCCGCGAGCTCATGAAAAGCCGCGGCGCGAGCCTCAAGGCGCTGGCCGATCACATCGAGCGCCGTCACCGGGTGCGGGTGGCAATCGGCGGGGGCGAGCCGGGAGGCGGCCCGGAGAGCGCGGTGCGCGGCGCGCTGCGCCGCTTCGATCCGGTGTCCCGCGTGCTCTGGCTCAATCCGCGCACACAGGCCTCGACCCAGGCCTTCCAGATCGCCTGCCAGATCGCGCTGATCGAGCACGACCAGGCGCTGTCGCGGATCATCGCGAACGCCCGCTTCCGCTCGGCCGACGCCGCCGGCATCTGCCGCATCGGGCTCGCCAATTATTTCGCCGGCGCCACCATCCTGCCCTATGCCGCGTTTTCCGCCGCCGCGCGCGAGCTGCGCCACGACCTGGTGCTGCTCGCCGACCGGTTCTCGACCAGCCTCGAGCAGGTGGCGCACCGGCTCTCGACCCTGCAGCGGCCGGGGCAGAAGGGTGTGCCGTTCTTCTTCGCCCGGGTCGACAAGGCCGGCAACATCACCAAGCGGCATTCGGCCACCAAGCTGCAATTCGCCCGCTTCGGCTCGGCCTGTCCCTTGTGGAACGCGCACTCGGCCTTCGAGACGCCGAACCGCATCATCCGCCAGCTGGCAGAGACGCCCGACGGGGTGCGCTATCTCTGTCTCGCCACGGCGGTCACAAAGCCCTCGGGCGGCTGGCGCGATCCCGTCCAGTCCCATGCGCTGGCGCTCGGCTGCGAGGTCACGCATGCGGGCGAACTGGTCTATGCCGACGATCTCGACATCGCCCGCGCCGCGGCGTTCGAGCCGATCGGCGTCTCCTGCCGCATCTGCGAGCGCCGCGACTGCCACCAGCGTGCTGTCCCCCCGCTCAAGCGCCGGCTGATCGTCGACCCGAACACACGCAAGACGGTGCCCTACGGGCTCGAGTGACGGCCGGCGCGGCGTTGCGGGTTGCCGGCAAGGCTTGCGGCAGGCAACGAGCCGGGCTAGGAATTTGCACCCCGCGATGGGACGGAAACGAAAGGCGGACCCGGTGACCGGCACGATCTATGTCTTGAACGGACCCAATCTCAACCTGCTGGGCAAGCGCCAGCCGGAGATCTATGGCCATGAAACGCTCGCCGATGTCGAGATCGCCTGCCTGAGCCAGGCGGAAAGCTACGGCCTTGAGGTCCGCTGCCTGCAATCCAATGCGGAAGCCCAGCTGATCGACTGGATTCATGCGGCGCGGGAGGAGGCGGACGCCATCGTCATCAATCCCGGCGCCTTCACCCACACCTCGATCGCCATTCTCGACGCGCTCAACGCCTTCGAGGGACCGGTGATCGAGGTGCACATTTCCAATGTGCACAAGCGCGAGGAGTTCCGCCGCCATTCCTATGTGTCGCTGCGCGCCGACGGCGTCATCGCCGGCTGCGGCACGCAGGGCTACCTGCTCGCCATCGACCGGGTCGCCAAGCTGGTGACCGCGACGAACTGAGCGGTCGGCATATGCGCCGGCCTGAAGCCTTCGCCTGTCCTTCGGAGCATGTCTTTGCCAGTTTCCATGATTTCCGCTGCACTGGTGGCAGCTTTGGTCGGCTACGGCTCGACCATCGCGCTGGTTCTGGCCGCCGCCGCCGCCGTCGGCGCCGATGCTGCCCAGACCGCCTCCTGGGTGGCGGCGATCTGCTTTTCCAAGGCCATCGGTTCGGCGCTGCTGAGTACATGGAAGAAGGTGCCGGTGGTGCTGGCCTGGTCGACGCCCGGCGCGGCGCTGATCGCCGCCTCCACCGGGGTCGATATCCATCAGGCCGTCGGCGCCTTTGTCTTCGCCGGGGCGTTGATTGCGCTGACGGCTGCGGTCCGGCCGCTCAACCGCGCCGTCAATGCCATCCCCACCGGCATAGCCTCCGGCATGCTGGCGGGCGTCCTGCTGCCCTTCGCCATGGCGGTGGCGACCCATGCAGCGAACGAGGCCCTGCTGGTGTTGCCGCTGGTGGCGGTGTTTCTGCTGGTCAGGATCGTCAATCCGCTGATGGCGGTGCTGGCGGCGCTGGTCACCGGCTTTGTCATCGCCTTTACCTTTGGCGGCGCGGTGCTTCCGCCAGCGCCCGAAAGCTGGGCCTTGCTGACATTCATCACGCCTGAATTCGATGGCGCGGTGCTGCTGGGCCTTGGCCTGCCGCTCTATCTGGTCACCATGGCCTCACAGAACCTGCCGGGTTTCGCGGTGCTGCGCGCCAACGGCTACGAGCCGCCGGTGACGCAAGCGCTGGGCGCGACCGGCCTGCTGTCGGCCTTCTTTGCGCTGTTCGGCGCGCATACGGTCAACATGGCGGCGATCACCGCAGCCATCTGCCTGGGCGAGGACGTGCATCCCGACCGCACCCAGCGCTGGAAGGTGGGGCTGGTCTATGCCGCGATATGGACAGCGCTTGGATTGTCCGGGCCGGTGGTGGTGCCGGCCATTCTCGCCATGCCGCCGGCCATCATCGCCGTGGTCGCGGGGCTGGCGCTGATCTCGCCCCTGATCGGCGCCATCGTCTCCTCTTTCGACCTGCCCGCAACCCGCTTTGCCGCCGCCGCCACCTTCGCCGTCACGGCCTCGGGCGTGGCGGCCTTTGGCATCGGCGCGGCCTTCTGGGGCCTGCTGGCGGGGCTCCTGGTCCACCTCCTCGACCATGCAAAGCGAGGCAACCGCGCCCGACCGTAAGCAGGCTTTTCTTTGCCAGGATTTGACACGGGTCAAGGCCGCACCACCGCGGCGGTGTCAGACTGTCCCTCTTGAACAGAAGGGCCCCCCGCGTGGACGACGTCAGAAGCGAAGCGGACGCAAACCGCATTGATGCCGGTGCACCGGAAAATCCGGTGTCCGCGCTCGATCCCGCGGCGATGTCCGCGGCCGTCCCGGACGGGAAATCCGAGGGCGCCGCCGAGGCAGGCCCTGAGATCATCCCCGAGGCCGTCGTCGAGGCAGGCCAGAAACGCCCCGCGCCGCCTGCGCCTGTCATGCCCCCGGTCATCCCCGATGACAGGCTGGATCGCCTGAAGAAAACCGCCGACATCCGCAAGGATGAAGCGGCCATTGCGCTCTTGTTCGAGCAGGGCGTCTATCCCTACAAGACCAGGATGCGCCGCCGCGCCTACGAGCACGAAAAGGCGCTTCTGCAGGTCGAGCTTCTCAAGGCGCAGCGCTGGATCGAGGAGACCGGGCAGAAGGTGATCATGCTGTTCGAGGGCCGGGACGCGGCGGGCAAGGGCGGCACCATCAAGCGCTTCATGGAACACCTCAACCCGCGCATGGCCCGCGTCGTGGCGCTGTCCAAGCCGACCGACCGCGAGCGCTCGCAATGGTATTTCCAGCGCTACATCGAGCACCTGCCTGCGGCCGGCGAAATGGTGCTGTTCGACCGCTCCTGGTACAACCGCGCCGGCGTCGAGCGGGTGATGGGGTTCTGCTCGCCCACCGAATATCTCGAAGTCATGCGCGAGGCGCCCGAGATCGAGCGCATGCTGACGCGCTCCGGCATCCTTTTGTTCAAGTACTGGTTTTCGGTCACGCAGGGCGAACAGCTCAGGCGCTTTGCCGAGCGCGAGAAGGATCCGCTCAAGCAGTGGAAGCTCTCGCCGATCGACACGGCCTCGCTCGACAAGTGGGATGACTACACCGAAGCCAAGGAGGCGATGTTCTTCTACACCGACACGGCGGACGCGCCCTGGACCATCGTCAAGTCCGACTGCAAGAAACGCGCGCGGATCAACTGCATGAAGCATTTCCTCACCAGCCTGCCCTATCCCAACAAGGACAGATTGATCGTGCATCATCCCGACCGGCTGATCGTTGGGGCGAGCAGCCATGTCATCGGCGCCGATGAGCACATTCTGGGCAAGACATTGCATCCGGATTTCCGCAAGACCAAGACTCAGGGCTGAGCCGGTCAGGCGGCGATCAGACGGCTGGCATCGTCCGGGCCTGCGGCGGCGTTCCGGACAGAGGGTGCGCACGCCGACACATTTCTTCCTTTGAATATGGAAATTCGCTTATATATATGGGAGCTAGGCGCAACGACGCCGTATGCCGCAAGGCCTGAAGCAACGAAGAGGGAAGCCGGATGGAAACAGAGTTTACGCCATGGATGTCGCTTGCGGGCGGCGTGCTTATCGGAGTGTCGGCAACGCTGATGATGGCCATGAATGGCCGTATTGCCGGCATGACCGGGATCATGACCGGGATCATTCCACCGGTATCGAGCGACTGGCCCTGGCGCATCGCCTTTCTCGCGGGAGCCGTCATCGCGCCGGTGCTGTATCTCGCTGCCGGCGGCGCCATTCCCTATTCCGTTCCGGTGTCGCTGCCGCTCCTGGCGCTGGGCGGGCTGATTGTCGGCATCGGCGTCTATTACGGCGCAGGCTGCACCTCCGGGCACGGCGTCTGCGGCATGGCGCGGCTGTCGCCGCGGTCGATTGCCGCCACGGTCACCTTCATGATCTTCACCGGACTGACCGTCTATGTCGTCCGCCACATTGCAGGGATCTGAACCATGCAGAAACTGATTTCCTCAGGTCTTATCGGCGCGATCTTTGGCCTGGGCATAGCCATATCCGGCATGGCCAATCCGGCCAAGGTGCTCAATTTCTTCGATGTCGCGGGCTCCTGGGATCCGAGCCTGATCTTCGTCATGGGCGGCGCTCTCTTGACCACGGCGCTCGGCTACAGGCTGGTCTTCGGCCGGCAGACAAAGCCTCTGTTTGACGCGGAATTCCACCTTCCCGGCAACAAGCTCATCGACGCGCGGCTTATCGGCGGATCGGCCACCTTCGGCATCGGCTGGGGTATTGCCGGGTTCTGCCCGGGCGGCGCCATTCCGGCGCTCGGCTTTGGCGGCATCACGGTGATAGCATTTACAGGCGCGATGGTGATCGGCATCGTGCTGGCCCGGTCCTTCGACGGGCTGAGGCGCAAGCCGGCCAAGGCATTTTGATGGGAGGCCCGGCCGCTCCCATGGCGGCCCTGCCGACCAGACCAGACACGCGTCCCGCTTAAGCGCAGGACTCCAGGCAAGTTGAAAGAGGAGACAGGACCATGTCGAATTACCCAGTGGACCTATCGGTCAAGCCCGACGTGAAGGCATTCTTCGATCCCGACACCAACACCATCAGCTATGTGGTGAAGGACCCAGGCTCCAACGCCTGCGCGGTGGTCGATTCCGTGATGGACATCGATTATGCCGCGGGCCGCATCACCTATGGCCACGCCGACAGCATGATCGCCTGGATCAAGGCCAATGACCTCACGCTCGAATGGATCATCGAGACCCATGTCCATGCCGACCATCTGTCGGCAGCGCCCTACATTCAGGACAAGCTCGGCGGCAAGATCGGCATCGGCGACAAGATCATGGTTGTGCAGGACACCTTCGGCAAGATCTTCAACGAGGGCACCGAGTTCCAGCGCGACGGCTCCCAGTTCGACGCCCTGTTCAAGGACGGCGACACCTATCATATCGGCACGATGCAGGCCTTTGCCATGTACACCCCGGGCCACACGCCGGCCTGCATGGTGCATGTGATGGGCGATGCGGCCTTTGTCGGCGACACGCTGTTCATGCCCGACGGCGGTTCGGCGCGGGCCGATTTCCCCGGCGGCGACGCGGGCACCCTCTACGATTCGATCCAGAAGGTGCTGGCGCTGCCCGACGAGATGCGGCTGTTCATGTGCCACGACTACGGCCCCAACGGACGCGACATACAGTGGGAGACCACGGTCGGCGAGGAAAAGGCCCACAACATCCATGTCGGCGGCGGCAAGACCCGCGAGGACTTCATCGCCTTCCGCACCGAGCGCGACAGGCAATTGTCCATGCCGCGGCTGATCATTCCGTCGCTGCAGGTCAACATGCGCGCCGGCGAGGTGCCCACCGACAAGGATGGCCGCCCGATGCTGAAAGTGCCCGTCAACGGGCTCTGACGCCGGCCTGCCAATGGCTGCCCGCGAACCGCCCGGAGGGCGGGACGCGCGGCGCGGGTCTGGCGAGGCCGGACCTGCCGCATGACCTCAGGTTTCAAGCCGTGACAACCTGAGACAGCATTTCCGGGCCCGCCCCTGGCGGCCCCGGCCCCAGACTCGACCGCTGGCTTGCAGCAAGGACTTTACATGTTGGACAAGACTGTCACCTTTGATCGCCTGGCGCGGTTCATGCCCGTGTTCGACTGGGGCCGCCGCTATGATCGCGACGCGTTCGGCAATGACATGGTTGCGGCCGTGATCGTCACCATCATGCTGATCCCGCAGTCGCTCGCCTATGCGCTGCTTGCCGGGCTGCCGGCCGAGACCGGGATCTATGCCTCGATCGCGCCGATCCTGCTCTACGCGATCTTCGGCACCAGCCGGGCCCTGGCGGTCGGACCGGTGGCGGTGGTGTCGCTGATGACGGCGGCGGCCATCGGCAATCTCGCCGAACCCGGCTCGCCGCAGATGCTCACGGCGGCGGTCACGCTGGCCTTCCTGTCGGGCGTGTTCCTGATCCTGCTCGGCGTGCTGCGGCTGGGCTTTCTCGCCAATTTCCTCTCGCACCCGGTCATCGCCGGCTTCATCACCGCCTCGGGCATTCTGATCGCCACCAGCCAGTTGCGTCATATCCTCGGCGTGTCCACCGGCGGCGACACCTTGCCCGAGATGATCGTCTCGCTGTTTGAGCATCTGGGCGAGATCAACTGGATCACGCTTGTCATCGGCGCAAGCGCCACCGCCTTCCTGTTCTGGGTGCGCAAGGGGCTGATGCCGCTGTTGTTGTCGACCGGCATGAAGCCACGGCTTGCCGGCGTGCTCACCAAGGCCGGACCGGTGGCGGCGGTGGTCCTCACCACCTTTGTCACCTGGGCGTTTGGTCTGAGCGTCAATGCCGGCGTGCGCGTGGTGGGCGAGGTGCCGCAGGGGCTGCCGCCGCTGACCATGCCGTCCTTCTCGCCCGACCTGTGGGGCACATTGATCGGCTCGGCCGTGCTGATCTCGATCATCGGCTTTGTCGAATCGGTGTCGGTGGCGCAGACGCTGGCCGCGCGCAAGCGCCAGCGGATCGTGCCCGACCAGGAATTGATCGGGCTGGGCGCCGCCAATGTCGGGGCGGCGTTTACCGGCGGCTACCCGGTCACCGGCGGCTTCGCCCGTTCGGTGGTCAATTTCGACGCGGGCGCCGAAACGCCCGCGGCCGGCGCCTTCACCGCTGTCGGCCTGATGCTGGCGGCGCTTCTGCTGACGCCGCTGATCTATTATCTGCCGCAGGCGACGCTGGCCGCCACCATCATCGTCGCGGTGCTGTCGCTGGTGGATTTCTCCATCCTGAGGAAGACCTGGACCTATTCCCGCGCCGACTTTGCCGCCGTCAGCGCCACCATCGTGCTGACGCTGGGCCTCGGCGTCGAGATCGGGGTCACGGCGGGCGTCGTGCTGTCGATCCTCATTCATCTGTACAAATCATCGCGTCCGCACATGGCCATCGTCGGCCGGGTGCCGGGCACCGAGCATTTCCGCAACGTCAAGCGCCACAAGGTCGAAATCGACAGCACGGTGCTGACGCTCAGGGTCGATGAAAGCCTCTATTTCGCCAATGCGCGCTATCTCGAGGACCAGATCTACGACATGGTTGCCTCCCGTCCCGGACTCAAGCACGTCGTGCTGATGTGCCCGGCGGTCAACGAGATCGACATGAGCGCGCTGGAATCGCTGGAGGCGATCAATGAGCGGCTCAAGGCGCTGGATGTCAAATTCCACCTGAGCGAAGTCAAGGGTCCGGTGATGGACCGGCTGAGAACCTGCGATTTCCTCAATCATTTGAGCGGAAAGGTTTTTTTGAGCCAGCACCAGGCGGCGCTCGAACTTGCCGCCAAACCTTCATAATCCCGAATTACAATGTCCCAACCCCGAGAAAGGATTTCCCATGACCATACGCATTGGCGACACCGCCCCGAACTTCAAGGCCGAGACCACCAAGGGCCCGATCGATTTCCATGAGTGGATCGGCTCGTCCTGGGCCTTCTTCTTCAGCCATCCGGCCGATTTCACCCCGGTCTGCACCACCGAGATGGGCCGCACGTCGCAGCTCTCAGGTCAGTTCGAGGCCCGCAACGTCAAGCCGATCGGGCTGTCGACGGACGGCGTCGAGGAGCACATGGCCTGGATCGAGGATGTCAACGCCACGCAGGACACCACGCTGACCTTCCCGATTGTCGCCGACAAGGACCTCAAGGTGGCCGAGCTCTATGACATGATCCATCCCAACGCCAGCACCACGGCGGCGGTGCGGTCGGTGTTCATCATCGATCCCAACAAGAAGATCCGCCTGACCATGACCTATCCGATGAATGTCGGGCGCAATTTCGACGAGATCCTGCGCGTCATCGACGCGCTGCAGCTGGCCGACGCCAAGACGATCGCCACGCCGGCCGACTGGCGTCCCGGCGGCAAGGTGATCATCCCGACCTCGGTGTCCAATGAGGACGCCAAGGACAAGTTCCCGCAGGGCTGGGAGGAAATCCGCCCCTATCTGCGCGTCACCGACGTCAGCTGAACAGTCGAAGCGATCGCCGCCCGCCTGCAGGCATGCAGCGCGGGCGGGCTTCGTTACGGGGTCGGGGTGCAGGATCTGGTCTTGAAGACCTTGGCCGCGAAGACCCGGGCCGCGAAGGGCCTGGTCGGAAGGGCAGGCGGCTCAGCTCGCCGGCCGCATCCGCACGGCCACCAGGTCAATGCCCTTGCCGCCGCCCGAGATGTCGCTGTTGATCACCAGGTGGCCGCCCTCGTTGGGGGCGAGCGCCCGGTCGTAGTTCAGATCGAACAGGATGTCGGTGGTGTCATAGGTGACGTTGAAGCGGTGGCGGCCGCAATCGCCCAGCACCGAGAATTCGCAAGCGACATAGATCTGCGTCGGCTCGGGGGCGGCGGTGCGCACGGTGAGCGCCAGCACGGACTGCCGACCGGCGAGCGCCTGCATCACCTGCGCTGACAGCGGCACCCTGACCTCGCCGCCGGCCCCGCCGCTGCGCGAGACGATGCGGAGCACCGTGCTGTCCTGCTCCTCGATGATCTCCGCCGAGGCGTCGCCGCCCGGCTGGGGCGCGCCGTCTCGGCCGGGCGTGTAGACATTGGTCCAGTCGCTGGAGAAGCCGGCGCCGGGATTGAGCGGTTGCGGCCCGCCGGCGAAATCGTCGCGGCTGAGCGACGGCGGCGGATTGGGAACCCCGGTGTCGCGTTCAGCAGCAGACTTGAACAGGCCGCTGTCAGCCATCCACCAGATGCCGATGCCCAGGAACGACAGCATCACCGCAGCGGAAAAGAACCCGGCGAAAACCCCGCGCCGTCGCTTTTCCTTGCGCGGCTTGTGGCGCTGTTTGGGAACCTTGATCTTTTTCTCGGGCCTGTCCGGTCTCGCCTGTGTGCCCGCCGGCGCCGGGATGTGCGGCGAAGGTTCGGCGCCCGGCCCGGCATCGCCCGCAAACCCGGACGGACCGGTGTGATCGCTGGCGTCGGGCGCAATATCGAGACTGGCCTCGCTGCGCAGCGCCTCCGGCGGCCGCGATGCGCGCGACGCCGGTGCGACCACCGGGGCCGCGCCGGACCCGGCATGCGGTGAGGCCGCCGCGGAACCGGACCAGGCCGGATCGATGGGCGAAGCGCTGCCCGTGCGTCCCGATGCGCCGGGGGCCGGGATGACGGGAGCGGGTTCGGCATGGGCAGTGGTCGCGGCAGGCGCGTCCGGCCACTCCTGGGACGGAAGGCCGGCGGAGGCGAAGCCGGGCGCATCGGTCTCGCCTGGCGGGGTCCATTCCGCCTCGATGTCGGCGATCAGCTGTTCCAGCTTGTGCCGGTGTTCCGCGATCTTGTCCGCATCGATGATGCCCTGGCGCTCCAGGCTGCGGTCGAGCGCGCCGCGTGCCGAATCATAAATCCGGCGGCGCGCCTGCGCACCGGGAATCCCCGCCTTCTCCAGTGCCCCGCGAATAGCCGCTTCCATGCCGGTCAAGTGTCTGTCTCCGTGCGGTCGGTCCGACGCCATCGTGCCGATTATGGCCGGCCCCGCCATGCCGCGGTCAGAAGGCCGTGGCCCGCGGGCCACCGCGGTTTTCATCTGCCTATCCGCTTACCCGGCAAAACTCAAGCGCGCTGCGGCGGGCACGCTGCAGGCCCGCGTCCCACAGGCTTGTGCGGACGCAAGTCCGGCCGAGCCTTTCCAGCTCCGGCCGGCTCTGCTATGGGGATTGACGTTTGCGTAAACGTCATCCGTAGTTGCGAGGCCCCATGACCCTTCCCGCCATCCTCAAGGACAATTTCCGGCTGCCTGTCGTCGCAGCCCCCTTGTTCATCATTTCGCACCCGCCGCTGGTCATGGCCCAGTGCAAGGCAGGCGTGATGGGCTCGTTCCCGGCGCTCAACGCCAGGCCCGAGGCCCAGCTCGACGAGTGGCTGGCCGAAATCACCGAGGGCCTTGCCGACCACAATGCCAAGAACCCGGACCGTCCGGCGGCACCGTTTGCGGTCAACCAGATCGTTCACCGCTCCAACAAGCGGCTCGAGCACGACCTCACCATGTGCGTCAAATACAAGGTGCCGGTGGTGATCTCCTCGCTCGGCGCGGTTCCGGAGGTCAATGCGGCGATCCATTCCTATGGCGGCATCGTGCTGCACGACATCATCAACAACCGCCACGCCCATTCCGCCATCAACAAGGGCGCCGACGGGCTGATCGCGGTGGCCGCAGGCGCAGGCGGCCATGCCGGCCCGCTGTCGCCCTTTGCGCTGATCCAGGAGATCCGCGAATGGTTCGACGGCCCGCTGTTGCTGTCGGGCTCGATCTCGACCGGCGGCGCGGTGCTGGCCGCCCAGGCCATGGGCGCCGATCTCGCCTATATCGGCACGCCCTTCATCGCCACCGACGAGGCCCGTGCGGTGGATGCGTACAAGCAGATGATCGTCGACAGCGAAGCCAAGGACATCGTCTACTCCAACTATTTCACCGGCATTCCCGGCAATTACCTCAAGCCCTCGATCGCGGCCTCCGGCATGGATCCGGACAATCTGCCGGTCGCCGACCCCACCAAGATGGATTTCGAGCAGGCAAGCTCCGGTCCCAAGGCCTGGAAGGAAATCTGGGGCTCGGGCCAGGGCATAGGCGCGGTCAAGTCCATCGGCCCGGTCTCCGATCTGGTCGACCGGCTCGAGCGCGAGTACCAGGCGGCGCGGGCGCGGCTGGCGCTGTAGCGCCAAAAAAACCAGGCGCGTGCGCATGGTCGCTTGAAATTGCCGGGCAATCACGGTAATTGCCTGCATCCCGTGGGCGCGGCCTGTCTGCCAAACCCGCGCATTCTGGTACGCCGCTTTAGCTCAGGTGGTAGAGCACATCATTCGTAATGATGGGGTCGCAGGTTCGAGTCCTGCAAGCGGCACCAGTTATTTTCGCTAAGCAATAGATATGGTCTATCTATTTTCGTTGTCTTCAATTCGGATCCACCTTCCCGTCCACCATATCGCTGTCAGCGATATGGTTGCTGCATTTGAATTCGAATCCTACCCCCTTCGCGCACCAAAGGCGGAATTTCCCAAGTTTTTGATAGATAAGTTTTTCAAGGCTGGACGCCCCTCGCCGTATGGGCGGATAGGCTATGTCCGAGCATAAGACCTGGTTGGGTCGCTCAACCCTCAGCCGCATTATCAGGTAGGGTTAGGTCTTGTGCTCCTTCCCCAGTCCGCTGGTGTTGGGCTTCTGGTAGATCGGCATCAGCCCCATAAGGCGCATCAGGCAGCGTATTCGTTTCTCATTCACCAGATGACCATCGTCGCGCAGGCGCAAGGTCATTTGCAGGACGCCGAAGAACGGCGTATCCAGGGACTGCTCGTTGATCAGCCGTAACAGGTCGAGGCTCTGCCCCGGTTCTCCCTTCAGGGCCCCAGCGCGACCTCCGCCTCGAATTCAGGCGCGTGCTGCTTGCGTTTCGACATTTCTGATCTCCTTCTTGCCGAAGATCAGCAGACTGCAAATCGCAGCTTATGTCAGCGTCCGAACTTCCGGGAGTAGCCCACATATGGACAACACATTTCTTATTCTTTAGCCTGATTGAAGATACTAAATAAAGCAGGCTTTTTACCTGGTTCGCGAAGGTAAGTCGGGAACAGCATATGGGGCTTGACGAGTGATTTCTCTTGAAGAATTTGTTGATGATGTCGCAATGGCTTTTCGCCACAAAATCTCCGGAGCGCCCACCACCGATAATTGGGAAATCGCCAATGGGTTGGTAAAAAAATTTGGTGGCAACGCACTAAATGCAGCGGGTGCATCTGGCGAAACAGCTGATTTGTTGTGGACACGCGTGTCCATGAGTGATGCATGGCTTAACGTATATCTCGATCAAAAGTATTATGAAGTAGATCCTCTTCTTAAGGCTCTCAATGGCTCCATTCCAGAATATGGATACAACACTGGAGTTCTGACGAGTAAAGACACAGAAAATTCTTTGGAAATAGGTTTGAATCAAGATATAAGAGGATTTGGATATGGATCTTTGTTTTCTTCTACTTTCATTGATGCGAAAGACGCGAATCGAATAATTGTTGTGCATTGTTCGGAAATGAGTTTGTCAGAACTGGACGGTGAGATTGGCCTTGATCGCATACGCCTGCTACAGGCCATGATTGCGGCAAATATCCAGGTCCCTGAAATCATGTATGCGGATGATCCGCTCAGATTGCGACGACACCTGTCTCCGCGCGAAGTCGAGGTCTTGAAATGGCTGGCGTCCGGCCTGCGAAATGATGAAATAGCTTACAAAATGAATGTCGCCGAGGTGACTGTTCGCAAGACCATTGCCGCAGCCCGCCAAAAACTGAATGCTCGAACGCGGGAACAAGCAATAGCCATAGCAATTCGGGATGGCTGGATTACCCTCTAAAGGCATTGATTCCTATCGATTCCGATAGGTGTCCTCCTCACTCAAGTTACTGCTAAATGCGTAAGCCGCGCAATGATAGCGCGTCGGTCCATATTCGGCCCGGTATGCGTGAGTTCTTGGGGAGCAGATATGATGGTCAAGGGTTTGGCTCGGGGTGCACGATCACGACACATCAAGATTTCGCTTTCCAGCCTCGCGCTCACCCTTTCATCGTTTCCCTACTCCGCTGCGCAAGATGCCCTGCCGACAGGGACAAGCGTCATCTCCGGGCAGGTGGCGATCTCCTCGCCTTCATCCTCATCGCTGCTGATTGATCAATCCTCTGCTGGCGCGATTATCGAGCGGGGCGGGTTCTCTGTTGGAAGCGGCAATGCGGTGCATTTTGCCAAGGGCTCTGGCGCAATGCTGAACCGGGTCACCGGTGTCAATGTATCGGCAATCGACGGCCGCCCGACGGCGACAGGCTCTCGGCGGCCCCTGTTCTTAATGGAAGTGCTCTAAATGCAAAAAATCACCTATGACTACTATCAGTTCGATCAAGCTATAAGCCACGACAAGAATATCTATTCCGCTATCGTGGCGGATTACGTCACTGAGGCGGACATTCCTGGAAACGCGGTGGCCGGAAAAACAACTACTATTACAAATGAGCTTGGTTATCTGTACGACGAACATCTTCAATATTACGGTGATTTGTATGGCGGGGATGTTGTGCCGTATGCCCCGTCTGCTTCTTTCATTTATGCGCTGGATTTAAACGACAGCGGCTACTCCTTTAAAATCTATGCCGATGTACCAGAATTTCCAGATATTAACGATTATGTCGATGATTCATACGGATATTTTTCACAGGCTAATGCGGCTTTTTCCAACTATATGTCTGCCGTCAGCGCTTGGTATCTTGAGATTGGCGTCCTGCCGGTAACTCGGGTGACACTCGAAAAGGAACTCGTCGGACCAGTTGCAACGATCACCGCAGCCGAGCCAATTACCATATTTGATCTGCTTCCCATCGCTTACGATGGCAGTGCCGAGGGTGTGTTCGAATTTGATACAGAAGTGATTGGCACCGAGAAAGGAGATTCGCTGAAGACCGATGTTGGCGACGATATCCTGGATGGCCGCGCCGGCGACGATATTCTGGATGGTGGCGTTGGGGCAGACGAGATGTCGGGCGGCAAGGGGGACGACACCTACCATGTCGACAATTCAGCAGATGTGGTCGTGGAATTGGCTGATGAGGGTACTGATACTGTCATCAGCTCTATCACTAGGACACTCAGCGACAACGTCGAAAACCTCACGCTCACCGGTACGCTCAATATCATTGGTACGGGCAACAGCCTTGACAACGTGATCACCGGCAATGATGGCGACAATCAACTCGACGGTCTCGACGGCAACGATATTCTGGATGGTGGCGCCGGCGCAGACCAGATGAACGGCGGTTTTGGTGATGACACCTATTATGTCGACGATTCCCAAGATGTGGTCATTGAAGATTGGGATTTGCTTGGGGGCACTGATACCGTTTTCAGCACGGTAACATTTACTCTGGGCGCCAATGTCGAAAAACTCGAGCTCATTGGCAACGCGAACATTGATGGCACGGGTAACAGCGGTGCCAACACCATCAAAGGCAATGATGGCGACAATGTCCTCGACGGTCGAGGCGGCGCTGACCAGATGTTTGGCGGCGCGGGCAATGACACCTATGGCGTCGACAATGCCGGTGACAAGATCGTCGAGAATGCCGGCGAAGGCATCGACACGGTGTACAGTTCGGTCACATATTGGCTCTGGACGCAGAGCCAGCACATCGAAAACCTGGTGCTGACCGGCACCGTCAATATCGACGGCACCGGCAACGGCCTTGCCAACACGATCACCGGCAATTCGGGCAGCAACGTTCTCAATGGCGGCGCCGGCGCGGACAACATGCGCGGCGGGGCGGGCAACGACACCTATGTCGTCGATCACGCCGGCGACACGATCACCGAGGTTGCTGACGACGGCACGGACACGGTCCAGAGTTCGGTCACCTATGCGCTGTATCTGCAAGGCCAGCACATCGAGAATTTGACACTCACGGGTACGGGCAACATCAACGCTATTGGCAATACCCTCGGCAATATTCTCACCGGCAACAGCGGCCTCAATGTTCTCGTCGGTGGCGCTGGTGATGACACCTATGTGGTTCAGAATACAGGCGATACAGTTGTTGAGTATGCGAACCAGGGCTCGGATACAGTTCTGAGTTCGGTTTCCTACGCGCTGTATCTCCAAAGCCAGCACATCGAGAACCTCACATTGACCGGAGCCGCCACTATTTCAGGTGTCGGAAACGCGCTTGACAACACCATCACCGGGAACGCCGGGAACAACGTGCTGAATGGCGGGGCGGGGGCGGACATCATCATTGGCGGCCTCGGGGCCGACCAGCTTGCAGGTGGAAGTGACAGCGATATCCACCGCTATCTGAGCCTCACCGATTCCACCGTGGCTGTTGCAGGTCGTGATACGATCACGGAGTTTGTCAGGGGGGCGGACCTGATCGACCTGAGCGAGCTGGACGCCAAGACAAGCCCGGGCAATGCTGGCGATGATGCTTTCACCTGCATCGGAAGCAGCGCTTTCACCGGTGCGGCAGGCGAGCTCAACTTCATCAATAATGTCATCTCAGGTGATGTGAACGGTGACAGTGTCGCCGACTTTGCCATAAACCTGACGCCGGGCATTGTTGCTGGGCTGGATGCAGGCGATTTCATTCTGTAGGAGAAACAGTAACTGGTGGCTCCTACAGCGCCGCGTCATGGTCGCGGCGGCTCGATCAAAATGCTGCCGAGCACTTCGATGTCCTTAGGCCCGGCGCGGATGACCAGCACTTCGCCCGAACGGGTGAACTCACCGGTCAGCGCGGAAATATTGACCTGATGGCTAACCAGAAAGACCAGGCCGGGCTGCTCGGCGATCAGCGCCCTTGTGGCCTCGGTCTGGCTGTCGCGCGTCGAGACATCGCCGAAGAACGAGTTGAGCGCCGGGACCTCGGTGACCGGGCCAAGCTTCAGCAATTGGGCGGTCTCGCGCGTCCGGCACCATTGCCCGGTGAAGACATGGTCAAAGACGATGCCGCGCGCCCGGAACGCATCCCCGATCGATCGGGCCTGCTCTCTTCCCGCTTCATTCAGATTGCGCTGTGTCGAACAGTCGCCCAGATCGAAGCCGGCCGGATCGCCGGTGCCCGGCGCCAGTGCGTGGCGCATGATCGCGACGGCGCCGGGCTGATCAAGTGCGGCCCAGTCATTGGCCGATGCGGCCGCAGGCCAGAATAAGGCAATGAAGATTATCCAGCGCATGGAAAAGATCCCTGTGATTGAGCGTCGGCCAGCCACCTCGCCACGTGTCGCGAGGTGTCATTCGAAGTCCTGCCGATCGGCACGGTGAGCCGCAGACGCCCAGTCAGATAGGGGACGACGGCGTAAAACACAGTCCGATAGACCGAAAGACGCGACAATGAAGGCGGCGATCGACGGCGCAGAGAAAGCCTTTGCGGCGCAGGCCGCCGAAATGCTTTGGGGCCGACGGCTCGCCTTGCCCGCTGCAGGCCGCGCTGATAGGCATGGGCGCATGAAACCGGGAGGCTATGCGCCATGAATCTTTTCATCCTTGCGGGCGGTTTGATGGGGGCGGCGGGCGTTGGCTTGTCGGCCTATGGCGCCCATGCGGGCGGCGGTACTGTCACCACGGCTGCCCAGTTCCTGCTGTTTCACGCGCCGCTTTTCATCGCACTCGGCCTTGCCGGAAATCCCGACAGGACAAGGGCCGCGGGCGCGGGTCTTGTGGGGCTGGGGCTGGTGCTGTTTTGCGGCGATCTGCTGATGCGCCATTTTGCCGACACGCGGCTGTTTCCGATGGCGGCGCCTGCCGGCGGCATGGCCATGATCGGCGGCTGGCTGGTGATCGCAGGCTCCGGACTGCTCAGCCGGTCGACTTGAGCCGAGATCTCGGTTGACGCCCGCTGTGCGGCGGGGCGCACCGGGCCGCACGATGCATGCCGGAAGGCCTCCACGTCCGGGTCAGCTCCCACGACAAGCAAAGGCCGGGATCTGATGATCCCGGCCTTTGCTCACTCAAGTAGGGCTGCGGCGTGACGCCGGTGTCAGCCCAGCACTTCCTTGACGGCGTCCGCCATCGCCGAGACCACGGTGTCGGCCTCCTCGCGGCTGAGGCACAAGGGCGGCGCGAAGCCGATGATGTCGCCTTGCGGCATGGCGCGGGCGATGACGCCGCGCTTCAGGAGTGCCGCGGCGATCGCCGGGCCGGTCTTCTTGGCCGGATCGAAGAACACCCGGTTGTCCTTGTCGTCGACCAGTTCGACAGCGCAGAGCATGCCTTCGCCGCGCACGTCGCCCACATGCTTGTGGCTGCCGACAGCCTCGGTCATGGCGGTGTTGAAATAGGCGCCGGTCTCGCCGGCGTTGGCGACGAGGCCCAGATCATCGATCACCTTGAGATTGGCGACGCCCGCCGCCGCCCCGATCGGATGGGCCGAATAGGTCCAGCCATGGCCGATGGCGCCGTATTCATCGGTGCCCTGTTCGAGCACTTTCCAGACATCCTTCGAGATGATCGATCCCGACAGCGGCGCGTAGGCCGAGGTCAGGCCCTTGGCGATGGTGATGATGTCGGGTTCGATGCCGTAATGGGTCGAGCCCATCATCGTGCCGAGCCGTCCGAAGCCGGTCACCACCTCATCGGCGACCAGGAGAATGTCGTGTTTCTTCAGCACCTTCTGGATCGCTGCCCAGTAGCCCGCGGGCGGCGGCACGATGCCGCCGGTACCCAGAACCGGCTCGCCGATGAAGGCGGCGATGGTGTCGGCGCCCTCGCGCTCGATCATGGCTTCGAGTTCGTTTGCGCAATGAGCGACGAACTGGGCTTCGGACTGCGCAAGATCGGCGCGGCGATAGTAATAGGGCGCCTCGGTGTGCAGCACCTGGTTGAGCGGCAGGTCGAATTTCTTGTGGAACAGCTCGAGGCCGGTGAGCGAGCCGGTCATCAGGCCCGAGCCGTGATAGCCGCGCCAGCGCGAGATGATCTTCTTCTTCTCGGGCCGGCCCAGAATGTTGTTGTAGTACCAGATCAGCTTGACATTGGTCTCGTTGGCGTCCGAGCCCGAAAGGCCGAAATAGACCCGGCTCATGTTGTCCGGCGCCCGGTCGATGACCATCTTGGCGAGCGTCACCGAGGCTTCGGTGCCGTGCCCGACATAGGAATGGTAATAGGCGAGTTCCTTGGCCTGGGCGGCGATCGCCTCGGCCACTTCCTGGCGGCCATAGCCGATATTGACGCAGTAGAGCCCGGCAAAGGCGTCGAGCAGCCGATTGCCCTCGCGGTCGGTGATGTAGACGCCCTTGCCACCGGTGACGATGCGGTTCTTGATCTCACCCCGGGCGAACTGGGCAAGGTGGGTGGAGGGGTGGAAAAAGTGATCGTGATCCCACTGGTCCAGCTGGTCATTGCGCAACATTGTGTCTTCCTTTTCGAAAATTGATCATGCCCAGTCGCGGCATACATATTTGACGTCGGTGAAGGCTTCCATGCCAAGGCGCGAGCCTTCGCGTTCGAGGCCCGATTGTTTCATGCCGCCGAAGGGGATCGGCGCGCCGGTGACCTTGGTGCGGTTGACCGCGACCATGCCGAACTGCAGTGCCCGGCTGGCGCGGTAGATGCGGCGCGGATCCTGGGTGTGCAGATAGGCGACGAGGCCGTATTCGGTGTCGTTGGCCCGCTCAAGCGCTTCCTCCTCGGTGTCGAAGGCGGCGATCGCGGCGACCGGGCCGAATGTTTCCTCCTGCATGATAAGCGCGTCAGTGGGCACGTCGGCGAGCACGGTCGGCTCGAAGAACAGCGGACCGGCCTTGTGCCGCTTGCCGCCGGTGAGCAACCGCGCGCCCCTCGCAAGCGCGTCGCGCACATGCTCCTCCTGCTTGGCCACCGCCTTCTCGTTCATCAGCGGGCCGATGTCGGGGTCGTCCATGCCGATGCCGACCGACAGTTTCGATGCGGCTTCGGCAAACTTCGCGCAGAACGTCTCATAGACCGGGCGCTGGACCAGGAACCGGTTGGCGCCAAGGCAATCCTGTCCGGAGGTGGCGAACTTGGCCTTGATGGCTTCCTCCACTGCCTGTTCGGGATTGGCGTCGGCAAACAGCAGGAACGGCGCATGGCCGCCGAGCTCCAGCACCATCCGCTTCACCGTGTCGGCGCTCCGCCTGTAGAGCAGCTTGCCGATCTCGGTGGAGCCGGTGAACGAGACCGCGCGCACGCGCCTGTCGGTCATCCAGGGCTCGACAACCACCGGGGCGACGCCGGTCACGACGTTGAAGGCGCCGGCCGGAAAACCGGCGCGCTCGGACAGCTCGGCCAGCGCCAGCGCCGAATAGGGCGTCTCTGCCGACGGATGCGCCACAACGGTGCAGCCGGCGGCAAGCGCTGCGGCTGCCTTGCGGGTCAGCATCGCGGACGGGAAGTTCCAGGGCGTGATCAGCGCCGCCACGCCGACCGGCTCGCGCCAGATCTCGACCTCGGCGTCGGGCAGGTGCGACGTCACGCTCTCGATGTTGGGGCGCTTGGCTTCCTCGGAGAAGAACTCGACGAAGGAGGCGGCGTATTCGATCTCGCCACGCGCTTCGGAGATCGGCTTGCCCTGCTCGAGCACCATGATCCGCGCCAGATCCTGCGTGTTTTCGAGGATCAGCTCGAACCATCGCCGCAGGATCTTCGCGCGCTGCTGCGGCAGCATCGACGACCAGACGCCGAAGGCGGCCTGTGCGGCTTCGACGGCGGTGGCGCTGTCGTCCGCCGAAAGGCTCGCGACATCGCCAAGATGGGCGCCGTCGGCGGGATTGGAGACCGGAAAGGTCTTCGACTTCGCGCCGGCCGTCCAGCGGCCGCCGATATAGGAGAATCCGCGAAACAGGGCCGGATCGGAAAGACCGAGCGGAGTCGCGGCGAAGGGGGATGCTGCGGTATGTTTGCTGTATTTTGCCATGCCTGATGCTAGCGGCTTGTTGGCAGAGGAATCCTCTGTTGCGCGCCGACCCGCCAGAGAGTTCATCCTTAATCCCCGCGTTGGGGCGTCATTTTGTCTCCGGACCGGTCTCCAGCAACAGATCGAACGGAAGGCCTGCAGAGTGCTTGACCGGCTTGGTGACGATATAGGTGAAATAGCGCGCGAGGCCCGCGCGCCGCGCCAGCAGATCATCGATCAGGCGCTGATAGCTGTCGATGTCGCGGGTGACGACATGCAGCAGGTAATCGAAACCGCCGCCCAGCGCCCAGCAGGACAGGATCTCGTCATAGCCGGCGATGGCCACCTCGAAGGCCTGGAAGGTGGCGGCGCGGTGATTGTCGAGTTCGGCCATGACAAACACCGAGACCTGCGGCGCGACATTTCTCAGTTCGATGTCTGCGTGGTAGCCGGAAATGATCCCGGCCTTTTCCAGCCGGCTCAGCCGTTCCCAGCAGGGCGTGGCGCTCAGATTGACCCGCTTGGCCAGATCCGACTTCGAGATCCGGCCCTCCCGCGACAGGATTGCGAGGATCTTGATATCGCGGTCATCGAGCTTGATCGGGGCCATGACAGCGACTTTTGAGCCAGCGCGGGGGGGTTGTCAATTTCCCGCATTGGGGTCATCAATAAATCATGACAATTTGGCCTCCGAAATCCGACGAGCTCCGCCGCCCTGCCTACAAATCGCTCGCCGATACACTTGTCCGGGCTGTCGATGCCGGGGAATTGCGCAGCGGCGACCGGTTGCCGACCCATCGCAATCTGGCCAATGATCTGGGGCTCAGCGTCCAGACGGTGAGCCGCGCCTATGATGAGCTGATCCGCCGCGGCGTCATCGCCGGCGAGGTCGGGCGCGGCACCTTTGTCCGGGCCGGCCGCAGCGACACCAAGACCCCCTATGTGCCCGACAGCCAGAACGAGACATTCATCGATTTCTCGATCCTGATGCCGGTGTTCGAGCCGATGCATCTTGCGGCAATGAAGCAGGCACTGACGAAGCTTGGTGCGGATCTGCCGGTGTCGACCGTGTCGGCCTTCCGGCCCTCCACGGCGTTGAGGAAATACAATGGCGCCGCTGAGAAATGGCTGGCGCGGTGCGGCCTTGTGCCGGGCAGCCAGGGCCTGTTGATGACCAACGGCAACACCGCGGCGATGACAATTGCCTTGATGACGGCGGCCGGGGTCGGCGACCTGATCGTGACCGAGGAACTGGGGCACCACACGCTCAAGGCGCTCACGCGCTATCTCGGTCTGCGGATCCAGGGACTGGAGACCGATGCGCAGGGCATAGTTCCTGCGGCCTTTGCCGCCGCCTGCCGGAAATCGCCGGTCAAGGCCATCTATCTCATGCCGTCAGGCTTGAACCCGCGCGCGTTGACGATGCAGGTCGAGCGGCGCGCAGAGCTTGTCGCGATTGCCCGGCGCCACGATGTGCTGATCATCGAGAACGACGCCTGGGGGCCGCTGCAGCCCGGCAGGCCGGCCCCGATCGCGGCAATCGCGCCGGAACGCACCTTCTATTTCACCAGTCTGACCAAATGCATCATGCCCGGGCTGCGCTTTGGCTATCTCACCATGCCCGAGGCGTTTGAATCGGCGGTCGCCAACCGGCATCTGGTCACCAACTGGATGGCCACGCCGCTGATGGCGGAGATCGCCAGCCGGTGGATTGACGACGGCACCGCCGAACGTCTGCTCGAATGGCAGATGGACGCGCTTGGCGCGCGCAATCGCCTCGCTGCCCGGGTGCTTTCGGATACTCCGTTTCTGGCGAGCCCCAACGGGATGCACATCTGGCTGCCGATGCCGGGATCGTGGACCGAGGAGGCCTTCGTGGCCCATTCGCGGCTGAACGGCGTGGCTATCGCCCCCGGCTCGGCGTTTGAAATGTCGCCCACCGTGCGCAACCACGGCGTCCGCATTTGCCTCGGCGCCGAAACCCTGCAGACGCTGGAGCGGGGTCTGGCGATCATAGCGCGTCTGGCGCGCAGCAATCCGGAGCCTGCCCTGCTGACGCTGTGAGGCCGGCCGGGCCTGCTGCGATCGATCGTACTTCGCCACGGGTTTCACCGCGCCAAGCGTGTTGCAACGCGACTGGGCGGACTCATCAAAATGTCATGATAAAATTATCGCATTGACTCTTGATTGTCCTTGTTTCACCTTTAGAAAATCATAACAATAAATCGGGGAGCGATTTCAATACACATCCGATGCGCTGGACCGAACCGAGGCGCCAGCTGTTTGACGCTGTGAGGGGAAGCCGATTGGGCCGCCCCGCATCATTTTCCATCGGCCGATTGGCCGGAAAATCGAAGACATCAAATAAAGAAAAACGAGAGGAACCAGATATGACATCCACATTCCGCACTTTGCTCGGTGGCGCAGCCGCTGCAGCACTCCTGGCCGCCGGCACGATGGCCGCACAGGCCGACAGCTGGAAATACGCGTTCGAGGAATCCCTGACCGAAGTTCAGGGCGTCTACGCGACCAAGTTCAAGGAAGCCATCGAGGCCAATTCCGACCATACGCTTGAGCTCTAACCCTATGGCACGCTCGGCGAATCGGCCGACATCATGGAACAGGCCCAGGCCGGCATCCTGCAGTTCGTTGACCAGTCACCCGGCTTCACCGGCGCGCTGATCCCGGAAGCCCAGGTCTTCTTCGTGCCCTATCTGCTGCCGACCGACCAGAACCACCTTGCCCGCTTCTTCAAGGAGAGCAAGGCGATCAACGAGGATTTCGAGGAACTCTACGCCGAGCAGGGGCTTGAGCTGCTGGTGATGTTCCCGGAAGGCGAAGTGGCGATGACCACCAAGGAGCCGGTCAGGAGCTGCGAGGACCTCAACGAGGTCAAGTTCCGCGTCATGACCAATCCGCTGCTGGTGGAATCCTACAAGGCCTTTGGCGCGACGCCGACGCCGCTTCCATGGGGCGAAGTCTATGGCGGCCTGCAGACCAACATCATCCAGGGCCAGGAAAACCCGACCTTCTTCCTCTACTCGACCAAGCTCTATGAGGTGACCGACCACATCACCTACACGGGCCACAACAACTTCACCACCGCGGTGATGGCCAACAAGGACTTCTTTGACGGCCTTGGCGACGAGGACAAGAAGGTCATCGAGGACGCTGCAGCCTCGGCCTTCGACTACATTGTCGAGTACCAGAAGGGCCTGGCCGACAGCGAGCTCAAGAAGATCATGGAAGCCAAGCCGGAAATGACCGTGACCGTGCTGACGGAAGAAGAGCGCGCCTGCTTCAAGGAAGCTGCCGTCGACGTCGAGAAGACCTTCATTGAAATGACCGGCGACAGCGGCAAGGCCATCCTCGATCAGCTGAAGGCCGACCTGGAAGCAACCAAGAACTGATTCCAACCGGACCAGCCGCCCGTGGCCTGACCTCGCTCAGGCCACGAGGCGAGAGGTTCTGAGATAGCCGGAGGCCATGCAACCATGGCCTCCGGTACAGTCAGCCAACAAGCCGGGAGGCGATCTTGGACGAGCCAAAGCAAATCGATCCGCACGAATCGTCGCTGCCGGGTTTGTTGGGGACAATCGATTCAACCATCAGCCGGGTGGAATCGGTTCTGCTCGCTGCCGGCGTTCTGCTGATGGCGATCAACACCATCGCCAATGTCGTCGGACGCTTCGTGTTTCAAAACAGCCTATTCTTTTCCGGCGAGCTCAACCGCATCCTGATCATTCTCATCACCTTCGCCGGCATCAGCTATGCCGCGCGCCAGGGCCGCCACATCCGCATGTCGGCAATCTATGATGCGATGCCGTCGCCGGCGCGCAAGGGATTCATGATCCTCATTGCCTCGGTAACCGCGGTTGCGATGTTCGGGCTTTGCTATTTTTCCATCGGCTACATCACCAAGGTGGCGACCTCGGGGCGCTTGCTGCCGTCGCTGCAAGTGCCGGTCTACTGGATCTTTCTCTGGGTGCCCGTCGGTTTTTTCATGACCGGCCTCCAATACGCGCTCACAGCCATCAAGAACATCGTGTCGAAGGACATCTACCTCTCGACGCGCGTGCTTGAAGGCTACGACAACGACGAACTTGAAATCTAGGGAAGCGATTAATGGCCACGACCATTTTCCTGATCATGATCGTTTTGCTGCTTCTCGGCTTCCCGATGATGATTCCGCTGCTTGTCGCCACCTTTGTCGGCTTCATCTTCCTGTTCGGCGACATCGGCCGGATGGACTTCATGGTCCAGCAGATGATGGCGGGCATCCGCCCGGCGTCGCTGATCGCGGTGCCGATGTTCATCCTGGCCGCCGACATCATGACCCGCGGTCAGTCGGCCGACCGGCTGATCGACATGGTGATGAAATTCATCGGCCATATCAAAGGCGGGCTCGCCGTCAGCACCGCCGCGGCCTGCACGCTTTTCGGCGCGGTGTCGGGATCGACCCAGGCGACGGTTGTCGCCGTCGGCTCGCCGCTGAGGCCTCGCATGCTCAAGGCGGGCTACAAGGATTCCTTCGTCCTGGCGCTGATTATCAATGCGTCCGACATCGCCTTCCTGATCCCGCCGTCGATCGGCATGATCATCTATGGCGTGATTTCCAGCACCTCGATTTCGGAGCTGTTCATCGCCGGCATCGGTCCCGGGCTTTTGCTGCTGGTTCTGTTTTCGGCCTACAGCATGATCTACGCCACCATCAAGGGCGTGCCCACCGAGCCCAAGGCGAGCTGGGCCGAGCGCGGGGAATCGGTCAAGCGGGCGATCTGGCCGCTCGGATTTCCGGTGATCATCGTCGGCGGCATCTATGGCGGCATCTTCAGCCCGACCGAGGCCGCCGCCGTCTGCGTGCTCTATGCGATCATCCTCGAATTCCTCGTCTTCAGGTCGCTGAATCTTCCCGACATCTACCGGATCGCCAAATCTACAGGCCTGATCACCGCGGTGGTGTTCATTCTTGTTGGCGCGGGGGCTGCCTTTTCCTGGGTGATCTCGTTCGCCCAGGTTCCGCAGGAGATCCTGGCAGCCGTCGGCATCGCCGACATGGGGCCCAAGGGCGTGCTGGCGGTGATCTCGATCGCCTTCTTTATCGGCTGCATGTTTGTCGATCCGATCGTGGTCATCCTGATCCTGGTTCCGATCTTCGCGCCGGTGGTCAATTCGGTGGGGCTCGATCCGGTGCTGGTGGGTACCATCATCACGCTGCAGGTGGCGATCGGATCGGCCACGCCGCCCTTTGGCTGTGACATCTTCACCGCGATCGCGATCTTCAAGAGGCCCTATATCGAGGTCATACGCGGCATTTTCCCGTTCACGGTGATGCTGCTGTCGGTCTCTGTCGCCCTCATTTATTTCCCGCAAATCGCGTTGTTCCTGCGCGACCTTGCATTCCGGTAACGGAGTAGATCCATGTTCGAACGAATTCTGGTTGCGGTCGACGGGTCGGAGGGGTCCAAGAAGGCCCTGAGACTCGCCTCGAAACTGCAGCAGACCTGTGACAGCGAGTTGATGATCCTGACCGTTTTCCGGCACCACTCGCTGCTCGAGGCGTCGATGTCGATGGTTCGTCCGGATGATCCTCAAAACCTTGACGACGCCATGCGCGGCTACGCCAAGGAGGTGGCCGAGGAAGCCAAGAAGATCGCGGCGGAAGCGGGAGCGTCCAGGATCCGCGCCTTTGTCAAGGGCGGGCAGCCGGCCCGGATGATCGTCAAATTCGGCGAAGAACACAAGGCGGACCTGATCATCGTCGGCAGCCGCGGACAGGGCGACGTGCAGGGGTTCCTGCTCGGTAGCGTGTCGCACAAGGTGACCAGCCTCGCGAAAATTCCGGTGATGGTGGTCTGACAAGGTGTTTTTCGGATTGGGTTGGGGCAATCCGCAGCAAGGCAGGGGAGTAGGCGCATGAGCGAGGAGTTGGTCAAGCTGTCGGGGGAACAGGTCCGGTTCAACGACCGTGACGCGACCGCGCGGTTCGGACTGATCGCGCTTGCCACCGACATGACCAGCGAGCGCGATCTCTACCGGCAATTGCCGCAGGACCATGTCGCCATTCACGTCACAAGGGTGGCGTTCGAGAACCCGACGACGCCGGACAATTTGCGCAAGATGACGCCGCGCCTTATCGAAGCGGCGGCCCTGCTCGAACCGCTGCAGCCCCTGAAAGCCATCTGCTACAGCTGCACCGCGGCTTCCGTGGTGATCGGCGATGCCGAGGTGACGGCGGCGATCCGGCAATCTGCGGGCAATGTGCCGGTGGTGACGCCGGCGGGGGCGGCGCGCCTGGCGTTTTCGGCTCTGGGTGCCAAACGTCTTGCGATTCTCACGCCCTACACGGTCGCCACAAGCCAGCCGATGGCGGAGTATTTCGCCCGCCACGGCATGGAAATCCTGAGCTTCGAGTGCCTCGGCCTTGAGGATGACCGCGATATGGCGCGGGTCCGTGACGAGAGCATCGTCGCGGCGGCGCTCGCCGTCGACAGGCCGGACGCCGAAGCGCTGTTCCTGTCCTGCACCGGCCTGCCTGCGATCAACGTCATCGCCGAGATCGAACGGCGGCTCGGCAAGCCGGTCGTCACCTCCAATCAGGCGAGCGCCTGGGCGATGACCCGGCTTGGCGGATTTCATGATCACAAGCCGGCGGAATATGGCCGGCTGTTTGACTGCGCGCTGCCCGCCCAGGCCTTCGGAGACGCCGCATGAGCCCACAGCAACCCTTTGTCGATCTCGGCGAGATCGAGCAGGCGCGGCTGGCGATTGCCGGCACGGTGCGGCTGACGCCTGTCAATCTGTCACCGTCGCTCTCCGATCTCATCGGCCAGCCGGTGCATCTCAAGCTGGAGCACACCCAGATCACCGGCAGCTTCAAGCTGCGCGGCGCGACCAATGCGGTAGCGTCCCTGTCCGAGGACGAGAAGCGCCGCGGCGTGGCCGGCGTTTCAACCGGCAATCACGGGCGCGGGCTTGCCTACGCGGCGAAGGCCGCGGGCGTGACATGCATCATCTGCATGTCGAAGCTGGTGCCGCAGGCCAAGATCGACGGCATCCGGGCCCAGGGCGCCGAGGTGCGCATCATCGGCCGGTCCCAGGACGAGGCCCAGGAGGAGGTCGACCGGCTGGTTTCCGAAGAAGGACTGACCATGATCCCGCCCTTCGATCACCGCGCGGTCATCGCCGGCCAGGGCACGCTCGGGCTCGAGATCCTCGACCAGATTCCCGATGTGGCGACCGTGCTGGTGCCGCTGTCGGGCGGCGGGCTGATCTCCGGCGTGGCCGCCGCGCTCAAGGCGCGCCGCCCCGCGATCCGGGTGATCGGCGTCTCCATGGAGCGCGGGGCGGCGATGCATGAATGCCTGAAAGCCGGCAGGCCGGTGCCTGTCGAGGAACTGGCGACGCTGGCCGATTCGCTCGGCGGCGGCATCGGGCTCAACAACAAGCTCACCTTCGCCATGACCCGCGACCTGGTCGACGAGGTGGTGCTGGTGAGCGAAGCGGAAATCGCCCTAGCCATCCGCCACATCTACTGGCAGGAGCGCCAGATCGTCGAGGGCTCGGGAGCGGTCGGCGTGGCCGCGCTGCTCAAGGGCAAGATCGCGAGCGCCGGTCCGGTCGTCTCCATCCTCAGCGGCGGCAATATCGACATGACCCAGCACTTCCGCATCATCTCCGGCGAAGACGTCGACGTCACCAGGGAGGCGGCCTGACATGGCCCTGATCAAGATCCTCACCGAAGCCGATCTCCGCCGTGCGTTGGCGCTGGATCTCGACGCGATCGCCTGTGTCGAGGACGCGTTTGCGGCGCTCGCAACCGGCGAGGTGGTGATGCCGCCGATCCTGTCGATGGCGATTGCGCCCTTCAACGGCGAGGTCGACGTCAAGACCGCCTTCGTGCCCGGCATCGACAGCTTCGCCATCAAGATCTCGCCGGGCTTCTTCGACAATCCGAAGCTGGGCCTGCCCAGCACCTCGGGCCTGATGGTGCTGTTTTCAGCGCGGACCGGCATGCTCGAGGCGCTGCTGCTCGACAATGGCTATCTCACCGATGTGCGCACCGCAGCCGCAGGCGCGGTCGCGGCCCGGCATCTCGCGCGCGCCGACGCCTCCACAGCCTGCATTCTGGGCGCGGGCTGCCAGGGCCGGCTACAGCTCAAGGCGCTGACCCTGGTGCGGCCGATCCGGTCCGCCACCATCTGGGCGCGCGATGCTGCAAAAGCGGCGGTGGCGGCGACCGAGATGACCCAGGAGCTCGGCATCGAGGTGCGGGCGGCGCAGGATCCCGCGAGCGCGGCGGCCGAGGCCGACATCATCGTCACCACGACGCCCGCGACGACGCCGGTGCTTGAGGCCGACTGGCTCAGGCCGGGGCAGCACATCACCGCCATGGGCTCGGATCAGGACCACAAGAACGAGATCGATCCCGCCTGTTTCGCCAAGGCCGATCTCTATGTGCCCGACCGGCTGTCGCAGACACGGCTGATGGGCGAGCTGAGAACGGCAATTGCCAGCGGCGTCGTCGACGCGCGCGCCGAGTTCGCCGAGCTGGGCGCCGTCGTCTCGGGCAAGGCTCCGGGCCGCGTGTCCGACGACGCCATCACCCTCGCCGATCTGACCGGAACCGGTGTCCAGGACACGGCGATCGCCACCTTTGCCTTGAGCCGGGCGCTGATGCTTGAAGCCGGCGCCGATTTTTCAAACTGATTGCACACCCAGAAAGGAATCTTCCCCCGATGTCCGCGCCAGCACTCAATTTCAGCCGGGACGAATATGCGCAAAGACTTGCCAGGACACGCGACGCTATGGCCAAGGCCGGGGTCGATGTCATCATCGTGTCCGATCCCTCCAACATGGCCTGGCTCACCGGCTATGACGGCTGGTCCTTCTATGTGCACCAGTGCGTGGTGGTCGGCCCCGATGGCGATCCGGTCTGGTTCGGCCGCGGCCAGGACGCCAACGGCGCGCGCCGGACGTCCTATCTCTCCGAAAGCACGATCATCGGCTATGCCGACCAGTATGTGCAGTCGACCGAGCGCCATCCGATGGATTATCTCGCTGCCAAGCTCGATGAGCGGGGATGGGGGGGCAAGCGCATCGGCGTCGAGATGGACAATTACTGGTTTTCGGCCGCTGCCTTCGCGTCGCTGCAAAAGCACCTGCCGAACGCCAAGTTCTCCGACGTCACGGCGCTGGTCAACTGGCAGCGCGCGGTGAAATCGAGCCAGGAGCTCGACTACATGCGCAAGGCTGCGCGCCTGGTCGAGCGCATGCACCAGACCATCGTCGACAAATGCGAGGTCGGCTACCGCAAATGCGATCTGGTCGCCGACATCTATGAGGCGGGCCTTCGCTACGATGACCGGTTGGGCTTCGGCGGCGACTATCCGGCGATTGTCCCGTTGCTGCCCTCGGGCGCGGATGCGTCTGCGCCGCACCTGACCTGGGACGACCAGCCGATGAAGAGCGGCGAGGGCACGTTCTTCGAGATTGCCGGCGTCTACAAGCGCTACCATTGTCCGCTGTCGCGCACCCTGTTCCTGGGCAAGCCGACGCAGACCTTCATCGATGCCGAGAAGGCCGTGCTCGAAGGCATGGATGCGGGGCTCGAAGCCGCCAAGGCCGGAAACCTCTGCGAGGACATCGCGATCGCCTTCTTCAAGGTGCTCACCAAATACGGAATTACCAAGGACAACCGCACCGGCTATCCGATCGGTCTGTCCTATCCCCCGGACTGGGGCGAGCGCACCATGTCGCTGAGGCCCGGCGACAAGACCGTGCTCGAGGAAAACATGACCTTCCACTTCATGACGGGGCTGTGGATGGATGACTGGGGCTTTGAAATCACGGAAAGCATCGTCATTGGCAAAACCGGGCCGGAGTGCCTGGCCAATGTGCCCCGCCGGATGTTTGTAAAGGACTGATCCCAAATGGCCGGCAATCCGATTGTTCCGACAATACCGCTGCACGAGGATGGCGCTCATCACGGCTTCCTCCGGCTGCCCTACAGCCGTGATGATTCCGCCTGGGGATCGGTGATGATCCCCATCACCGTCATCAAGAACGGCGTGGGGCCGACGGCGCTGCTCACCGGCGCCAACCATGGCGATGAATATGAAGGCCCCATCGCGCTGATGGAGCTGGCGGTGACGCTGAAGCCCGAGGATATCGAGGGCCGCGTGATCATCGTGCCGGCCATGAACTATCCGGCGTTTCGGGCCGGCACCCGCACCTCGCCGATCGACCGGGGCAACATGAACCGGTCGTTTCCGGGGTCGCCAAGCGGGACGGTCACGGAAAAGATTGCGGATTATTTCCAGACCGTTCTGTTGCCGGAGGCGAGTATCGTGCTCGACTTCCATTCAGGCGGCAAGACGCTGGACTTCATACCCTTCGCCTCCGCCCATGTGCTGGAAAACAAGGAACAGCAGGCTGCCTGCGTCGCCGCCGTGGAAGCCTTCAACGCACCCTACTCGATGATCATGCTCGAGATCGACACTGTGGGAATGTATGACACGAGCGTCGAGGACCAGGGCAAGGTCTTCGTCACCACCGAACTGGGCGGCGGCGGCACCTCGACGGCGCGCTCGAACGCCATTGCCAAGAAGGGCGTGCGCAACGTGCTCAAGCATGCGGGCATCATGAAGGGGGAGCTCGAGACCGCGCCCTCGGTGATGCTGGACATGCCTGACGACGATTGCTTCGTGTTCTCTCAGGACGAGGGCGTGTTCGAGGCCATGAAGAATCTCGGCGATCCAGTTGCAAAGGGCGAGTTGGTCGCCCGCGTCTGGCCGGCGGACCGCACCGGCAGGCCGCCGATCGACTACCGCGCCAACCGGGCAGGCATGCTGGTGTCGCGCCATTGCCCCGGCCTGATCAAGCCGGGAGACTGCATGGCCGTGGTGGCGGTCACGGTCTGAGGACCACCTGCTCCTGGCGCCGCCGCGCGCGGCTTTCGCCCCGGATATTGATCCAGTTGGCGAGAATGATGACGCCGCCGCCGAGAAGGATGAGAAGATCGGCCTTCTCGCCGAACAGCACCATGCCGACAACGGCGATCAGCGGCAGCCGGGTGAAATCGATCGGCATGACGAAGCTTGCCGGTGCAAGCGAAAGGGCGGTTGTCAGGCAGTAATGCGCCAGCAGGCCCGACACGCCGATCACCACCAGCCAGGGGAAGGTCGCAAGCGTCGGCCACGTCACCGCTCCCTGCAACACCAGGCTGATCGCGCCAAAGGCCAGTTGCAGCGAGGTCAGCCAGAACAGGATCGAGACGATGCTTTCGTGCCGCGTCAGCGCCTTGGTCATGATGATGGTTGCGGCAAAGAAGATTGCGGACGCTGCGGCCGTCATCAGGCCGGGTTCGAGTGCGCCGAAATCCGGCCTGGCGACGATGAGAATGCCGGCAAAGCCGAGCCCGGCGGCGATCACCCGGTATCCGGTCAGGCGTTCGCCCAGGAACGCGAGCCCGAGCACGATCACCCAGACCGGCGTTGTGAACTCGAGCGCGAACACCTGGGCGAGCGGAATCGAGGCCAGCGCAAAGAACCACAGGTTCTGGCCGGTGAAATGAAACAGGTTGCGGAAGAAATGCTGCTTGAGCCGTTCGGTGCGGATCTCCCACAGCCTGCGATAGGCCCCTGCCACGGCCAGCACGATGACAACGCCGGTGAGGGAGCGGAATGTCATGATCTCGAAGGTGGAATGCACGTCGGAAACATAGCGTCCGGCAATCGCCATCGTCGAAAACGAGACGATGGAGCCGATCATCCAGAGTGCGGCAAGTCCCGGCCGGTGAGTTTGAGGCATGCGCTTTGATCCCGGAGCGCACGCGTGGCGCAGTGTGTGATTGACGGCGAACCGACCGGAGATCCGGACAGGGTTTTCCATCCCCCGTCCGGCCCGCGCCCAATCAAAAGGATTCGGCCGCGCTTTGCAATTGGACGCTCGGTCCGAACCACGCGATGCATCCGCTCATTGCCATGTTTTTTGAACGAGGCAGAGTTTTCGGGGGGCATGCCGGTCCGACCCAGTTGCTCGACATCGATTGTGCGGTGCGCGTCATCCGGCTATCGTCCTGTCAAACCGGAGGGTGCGCAGATATGCATGTCTTGATCCTTGGCGCGGCGGGCATGATCGGCCGCAAGCTGGCGGGTGCGATTGCGCGCTCCGGCAACCTCGGCGCCTGCAGCGTTGCCCGCCTGACCCTTGCCGACACCGTCAAGCCGGAGGTCCCTGCGGGATACTCGGGCGAGGTTTCAATCCTGGCGCGCGATATTTCCGATCCCCATGCGGCGCCGCAGCTGCTTGCCGGCCGGCCGGATGTGATCATTCATCTCGCCGCCATCGTGTCGGGCGAAGCGGAGCAGGATTTCGACAAGGGCTACCGGATCAACCTGGATGGGACCCGCTACCTGTTCGACGCGATCCGCCATCTGTCCCAGACCGACGGCTATTGCCCGCGTCTGGTCTTTGCGTCGTCGATCGCCGTCTTCGGCGCGCCGCTTCCCGACGCGATCGACGACACCTTCATGGCGGCCCCGCTGACAAGTTACGGCACCCAGAAGGCCATGGGCGAATTGTTGCTGCAGGACTACAGCCGGCGTGGCTTTTTCGACGGGCTGGCGATCCGGCTGCCGACCATCTGCATTCGCCCCGGCCTGCCCAACAAGGCGGCGTCGGGGTTTTTCTCCGGCATCCTGCGCGAGCCGCTGGCCGGCAAGCAGGCGGTGCTTCCGGTTCCCGACACGGTGCGCCACTGGCATGCCAGCCCGCGTGCGGCGGTGGACTTTCTCATCCATGCTGCAACCATGGACCTGGGCCCTGTGGGGCACAGGCGGGTGCTTAACATGCCCGGCGTCTCGGCCACGGTCGCCGAGCAGATCGAGGCACTTCGCAGGATTGCAGGCGACCGGGCGGTGGCGCTGATCCGCCCTGAGCCCGATCCCGACATCATGCGCATCGTGTCAACCTGGCCCCGCGGGTTTGCCGCGGAGCGGGCGACCGCGCTTGGCTTCCGCGCCGAAAGCTCGTTCGACGAGATCATCCGCGTCCACATCGAGGACGAGATGGGCGGCGTGCTCTGAGGCAACCGCCGCCGGTCAGGCCACCTGGGCGGTGACCTCGATCTCGATCAGCATCTCCGGCCGGATCAGCTGGCAGACGATCATCGTCGCTGCCGGATCGATGCCGCCCAGGAATTCGGCCAGCACCGGCGCGACCGCGTCGAAATGCTCGGGCCGGGTCACGTAGTAGCGGATCCGCACGATGTCGTTCAGGCTTGCGTCGAGGGCCTCGAGCGATGCGGCAATGGTCGCAAAGCAGTTGCGCGCCTGATCGGCCACATCGCGGGGCATTGCCATCGCTGCGTAATCATAGCCGGTGGTGCCCGAGACATGGACGAACGGCCCGGCCCGCACGGCGCGGGAATAGGCCGCGGCCTTCTCGAAGGGCGAGCCGGTCGAATGCTTGCGCCTGTCGCTCATCGCAATCCTCCCGACCGGGCCTCAGCCGTGCGCCCAATCCATGTAGAGTTCGCGCGTTTTGCGCGCCACGGGGCCAGCCTGCAGTTCCCGGTCCTCGATGCGGATGATGGGCACCACCTTGGAGTGGTTGCCGGTCGAGAAGATCTCGTCGGCATCCAGGAAATCGGCGACCGACAGCGATTTTTCCACCACTTCGGTTCCCGCCTCGCGCATGAGCTTGATCGCGCGCGACCGGGTGATGCCGGACAGGAACGTGCCGTTCGGCGCCGGCGTGAACACCACCCCGTCCTTGACCATGAAGATGTTCGAGGTGCCGGTTTCGGCGACATTGCCGAGCATGTCGAGCACCAGCGCATTGTCGAAGCCGCGCGACTTGGCTTCCATCACCGCCCGGCCGTTGTTGGGATAGAGGCAGCCTGCCTTGGCATTGGTCGGCGCGGTCTCGTAGGTCGGCCGCCGGAAGGGCGAGACCGTGACCGAAAATCCCGACGAGGCGATCATCGGGCTTTCGAACAGGCACAGGCAGAACCGCGTCGAGTCCGGATCGGCGGGCACCGACATGTAGCCGCCATGCTCCGCCCAGTACATCGGCTTGATGTAGACCGCCGTCTTGCCGTCGAATTTCTTCAGGCCTTCGTGCGCCAGGCCTTCGATGGCCTCGGCCTCCATGGTGGCCCGCATGCCGAGCGCATCGGCCGAGCGGTTGACCCGCTGGCAGTGCAGGTCGAGATCGGGCGCCACGCCATCGAACCAGCGCGCGCCGTCGAACACCGTCGATCCCAGCCACATGGCGTGGCTGACCGGGCCGATCAGCGGCGGATTGCCCTCGAGCCAGTCGCCGTCCACATAGGTCCAGGTCTTGGTGCGTGCTTGGGTGTTGACGGCCATGATGGTCTCCTGCGGGTGTCGTCGGGTCGGTTGTGACAATCGGACGGCGCTGCGTCCGCCGTCAAGTCATGGCGCGATTTCAGCGCCCATGTAATATTGCAATAGCACGATCCTTGCGCAGCCCCGCCGTGTCGGGAAACAAACGGGCGTGATAGGCTGTTCCCGGGTCCATGCGGCCGCTCAGCCGTCCTGCGCGCTGCTGCTTGACTGCTGCACTGCAACATGAGCATCGTGGGGCGCGTGCATGGCGTGTTCACATGGAGTCACGTGAACGACAACATGCACGAAATCAAAGGAGACTGTACTGATGGCCTATGCCGCCTATGTGTTCGATGCTTATGGAACTCTGTTCGATGTGCACGCGGCGGTGCGCCGTCATGCCGACGCCATCGGCCCCGACGGGCAGCAATTGTCGGACATCTGGCGGGCCAAGCAGCTCGAATACTCCTGGACCCGCGCGTTGATGCGTGACTGGAAGGATTTCTGGGCGCTTACCGAAGAGGCGCTCGATCATGCCTTCGAACGGGTTCCGAGCGCCGACAAAAGCCTGCGCGCCGATCTGCTGGACGCCTATTTCAAGCTCGATTGCTATCGCGAAGTGCCGGCCGTGCTCAAGGCGCTCAAGGCCACCGGCGCCCGGGTGGCGATCCTGTCGAACGGCTCGGTGGCGATGCTCGAGTCGGCGGTCCGCAACGCGGCGCTGGACACGGTTATCGACGACGTGTTTTCGGTTGATGAACTCAGGACCTTCAAGACCGACCCGGCGGTCTATGACATGGTCACCACCGCCTACCGGCTCTACCCCGATGCCGTGTCGTTCCAGTCCTCCAACCGTTGGGATGTCGCAGGCGCCAGGAAATTCGGTTTCCGCACGGTATGGATCAACCGCGCGAACATGCCCGACGAATACAAGGATCTCTCACCGGCGATGATCCTGCCCGATCTCAACGGCGTCGAGTAGGCTGTGCGGCGTGGCTCTCGTCGCGCCAGTCCGCAATCCACGGTCGTCGCGGTGCCATGCGAGCATCTTGCGGCCTTGATCCTGTTGAAAAATTCTCTGCATTGGAGCGGAACGTTTGATCCGTCCGGCCGTTGAAAAACCAGGTAGAGAGAGCTTTTCAACCATGAAGCAACCATCGGATTGTTACAGTATGGGCGCGCCGCCGACCCGGGACGATGTCGACGCCTACAAGGAGATCCGGTCGAAACTGGAGCATCTGTCCGGCCGGATCAATGGCCGCTTCGGCACGGTCGAGTGGACCCCGGTGCAATATCTTCATCGTGCCCTGCCGCGGGACGAACTCGCGGTGCTGTTCCGGCTTTCCAGGGTCGGCTTGGTGACACCGCTGTTTGACGGCATGAATCTGGTTGCCAAGGAGTATGTCGCGGCCCAGGACGAGGCCGATCCGGGCGTGCTGGTGCTGTCGCAATGCGCCGGCGCCGCGGAGGAAATGACCGAGGCGCTGATCGTCAATCCGCACGATCCTCAAGATATCGCGGATGCGAACAGCATGATGTCGCCCACTGGAGCGCGTCCTTCCTCAAACGGCTTGTCTCGGTCGACCGCTTCGGCGCAGGCGACGTGGCGCCCTTTCCCGGGGCGGCGATCAGTTCCAGCACATGAGGCAACATCGTCCATCCATCCGCCGCCATCACGAAATCGTCAGTCCGTGGGCGACACATGTGGCAAGTTCACCACAGGCCTGGCGCGCGATGGTCACAATCGGGCCCCAAAGCTGATTAACCGATGAGTCGCTCCGGCTCGTTTCCATCATGTTAATGACAATAGGGTATCTCCGAGATTCCCTGAGCTTAGGACCGCCCGCCCCATGACCGGACACAAACATCACACCCCGACATTGATCGGCTCCGCCGCGCATGGCCTTGAGGTCAAGGCCATCACGCGGCGCGGGTTTCTGGCGCTGGGTTCAGCGGCAACCGCGGCACTGGCCGGATGCGCAGGGACGTCGACCAGGCAGTTTGCTGCCGAGACTGCACCCATTTACCGCACGCCGGACAACCGCGGCTCCGGAATGGGCCGGACGTCGCCCTATTATGACAGCATGTACGCCGCCAAGCTCGACGAGCCGTTTCCGCTGCCCGCCATTCCCTATCATGAGATCGATCCGGCCTATCTGCGCCAGGAAGTGGCAGACCCGACCGGTGAACGGCCCGGCACGCTCGTCGTAGACACAGCCCAGCGTTTTCTCTTTCTGGTCCGCGAAAACGGCCGCGCCATGCGCTACGGCGTCGGCATCGGCCGCGATGGCTTTTCCTGGTCGGGCCGCGCCATCGTGCAATGGAAGCAGAAATGGCCGAAATGGACGCCGCCGACCGAGATGATCATGCGCCAGCCCGAACTTGAGCGCTGGTCGGCCGCCAATGGCGGCATGCCGCCCGGTCTAGACAATCCGCTCGGCGCCCGCGCGCTCTACATCTTCCAGAATGGCGAGGATACCCTCTACCGCCTGCACGGAAGCCCGGAATACCAGTCCATCGGCAAGGCCGTGTCTTCGGGCTGCGTTCGGCTGCTCAACCAGGATATCTGCGACCTCTATGACCGCGTGCCAACGCGGACGCCGATCGTTGTGATTTAAGACCGCGGCTGGTCAGAACCCCTTTTTCAACGATCCGAGAATGCCCCGCACTAAGGCCCGGCCGAGCGAAGTTGCGGCCGACCGGGCCACCGACTTGATCACGGCTTCGGTCACGGTCTGGCGCTGATAGCCCGGTCGCCGCGAGCGGGTTGATGTCTTGCGGGTGGTGGTGCGGCGGTTGTCGTCATCGTCGTCGTCGTCATCATCCTTGTCGTAGCCGGGCAGGGTCCAGCGCCGGCTTTCGGGCGGCTTCCGGTCCTCTTCCTCTTCGCGGGCGCGCTCCTCTTCTTCCGCCTTGGCGGCTTCCTCGGCGCGGCGCTTCAGCATCTCGTAAGCGCTGTCGCGATCGAGATCGGCATCGTACAGCCCGGCAACGGGGCTGACCGCCATCACCTTCACCCGCTCGGGCTCGGTGATCGGCCCGAGCCGGGACGAGGGTGGCCGGATCAATGTGCGTTCGACCATCGACGGCACGCCCTTCGCGCCCAGCGTGGAGACCAGCGCCTCGCCGACGCCCAGCTGTGTGATCGCCTCGTAGCAATCGAAAGCCGGGTTCGGCCGGAAGGTTTCGGCCGCCACCTTCACGGCCTTCTGCTCGCGCGGCGTATAGGCGCGGAGCGCATGCTGGATGCGGTTGCCCAACTGCGACAGCACGGTCTCGGGCACGTCGAGAGGGTTCTGGGTGACGAAGTAGACGCCAACGCCCTTCGACCGGATCAGCCTGACCACCTGCTCGACCCGGTCGATCAGGATCTTCGGCGCCTCGTCGAACAGAAGATGCGCCTCGTCGAAAAAGAACACCAGCCGCGGCCTGTCGGGATCGCCGACCTCGGGCAGTTCCTCGAACAGTTCGGACAAGAGCCACAGCAGGAACGTGCCATAAAGCCGCGGATTCATCATCAGCTTGTCGGCTGCCAGCACCGAGATCGCGCCGCGTCCGTCATTGGTGGTGCGCATGATGTCGGAAATTTTCAGCGCCGGTTCGCCGAAGAAGTTTTCCGCGCCCTGCTGTTCGAGCACCAGCAGACCGCGCTGGATCGTGGCGAGCGACTGCTTGGTGATGTTGCCGTACAGGGCCGAGAGCTTTTCGGTCTCGCCGGCCATATAGGACAGAAGCGCGCGCAGATCCTTCATGTCCAGGAGCGGCAGCCCGTTTTCATCAGCCAGCTTGAAGGCGATGTTGAGCACGCCCTCCTGGGCGTCCGACATGTCCATCAGCCGGGCCAGAAGCAGCGGGCCCATTTCCGAAATCGTGGTGCGGACCCGGTGGCCCTTCTCGCCGAACAGGTCCCAGAAGATTACAGGGAATTCCTGCAAGTCGTAGGGATCGAGACCGATCGCCTTGGCGCGCTTCTCCAGGAAATCCTTGTACTCGCCGATCGCGGCGATGCCCGAGAGGTCGCCCTTGACGTCGGCGCAGAACACCGGGACGCCGGCATTGGAGAAGCTCTCGGCCAGGATCTGCAGCGTCACAGTCTTGCCGGTGCCGGTGGCGCCGGTGATCAGCCCGTGCCGGTTGGCGTATCGGAGGTCAAGATATTCGCCCTTGTTGATGCTGTCGTCGGGATTGCGGCTGGTGCCTAGATAAAGCTTGCCTTCTTCGAGCATGGTGTCCTCGTGCTGCGCCGGTCGTTTGTCGCTGTCGCATGCGCCGCGCGCAGCCTTCGCCTCACTTATAGGCAAGCCGCGCTGCCGGAACAATGCTTTGATGCCGGCGCATTGCGGCCCGATCATCACCCCGCGCCAGCCTCGGGAAAGCTTGTCCGCCTAGGGTTCCGCCAGCATTGAGCCAGGGGAAAACGGGCACCATGGATCATGGGGCGATCACGAAGCCTGAATGCACCCGGCGGCCGCCAGGCCCGGCGGGAGGGCGGGCCTGTGTCTTGCGGGCAGCCTGGCAATCCCCGGGAGTGCGTGCATGAAAGTTGTCATTCTTGCCGGTGGCCTCGGCTCCCGCTTGTCCGAAGAGACCTATCTCAAGCCCAAGCCCATGGTGGAAATCGGCGGACGGCCGATCCTTTGGCACATCATGAAGCTCTATCACGGCCACGGCCTGCGCGATTTTATCATCTGCTGCGGCTTTCGCGGCTATATGATCAAGGAATATTTCGCCAATTACGCGCTGCACATGTCGGACATGACCTTCGACATGTCCTCAAACACCGTGCATTTCCATCGCCAGAGCGCCGAGGACTGGCGGGTCACGCTGGTCGATACCGGCGAGACCACGCTCACCGGCGGCCGGCTCAAGCGTGTTGCTTCCTACCTTGAGGGGGAGGAGAGTTTCTGCTTCACCTATGGCGACGGCCTGTCGGATGTCGACATCTCCGCAACCATTGATTTCCACAGATCCCACGGCCGCCTGGCGACCGTGACCGCAGTGCGCCCGCCGGCGCGTTTCGGCGCGCTCAAACTGAATGGAGACGAAGTCCAGGGGTTCATCGAAAAGCCAGAGGGCGAGGGCGGGTTCATCAATGGCGGCTTTTTCGTGCTGTCCAACCCGGTGATCGATCGGATCGAAGGCGACGGCACCAGCTTTGAAGGCGAGCCGCTGGCGGAACTCGCCTCGGACGGCGAACTGCGCGCTTTCTTTCATCGCGGTTTCTGGCAGCCGATGGACACGCTGCGCGACAAGACCATGCTGGAATCGCTCTGGACGGAAGGAGTGGCGCCTTGGAAGAGCTGGTAACGGGGGGGAAGCCCGTGATTCACCAAAGCATGCCCGATCCGGATTTCTGGCGCGGGCGCAAGGTGCTGCTGACCGGCCACACCGGGTTCAAGGGCTCGTGGCTGCTGTTCTGGCTTGAATCCATGGGTGCTGACGTGACCGGCTGCGCACTGCCGCCCGAGCAGCCCGCGGCGCTGTTCCCGCTGCTGCACTCGCAGGACCGGCTGTCAGGCGAGATCGCCGATATCCGCGATGCCCATGACCTGGCCAATCTTGTCCAGCGCGTCCGGCCGGAGATCGTGCTCCACCTCGCCGCCCAGTCGCTGGTGCGTCGCAGCTATGCCGATCCGGTGGGCACCTATGCGACCAATGTGACGGGCACCAACAACCTCCTGCAGGCGCTGGCGCAGACCGGCACCGCGCGCGCCATCGTGGTGACTACGACCGACAAGGTCTACCGCAATTCCGGCGACGGCCGCCGATTTTGCGAAACCGATCCGCTTGGCGGCGAAGATCCCTATTCCGCCAGCAAGGCGGCTTGCGAGATGGTGGTGGCCGGCTGGCGCGCGCATTTTGAAGGCGCCCGCTGCGGTATTGCCACGGCACGCGCCGGCAACGTCATCGGCGGCGGCGACTGGGCAGAAGACCGGCTCTTTCCCGATGCGATCCGGGCCTGGTCCAACGGACGGACCCTCTCGGTGCGCCGGCCCCTGGCAACAAGGCCCTGGCAGCATGTGCTTGAGCCGCTGCGCGGCTATCTGGTGCTGGCCGAGAAGCTTGCCTCCGGAGCCGAGCTTGCGCCTGCCTACAATTTCGGCCCCACGGAGGACAGCGCCACGGTGCGCGACGTACTGACGCTCGCCGCCAGCCATTTCGGCGGCGCCGGGGTCGACTATGACGAGATTCCCGAAGGCCCGGCGGAGGCCCAGGCGCTGGCCCTCGATCCATCGCTCGCAGCCGCCGATCTCTCAATCTCCGGGCTCTGGAAGCTCGATCAGACCGTGGCCCTGACCGCGCGCTGGTACCGCGACCTGCTGGATGGCCGCTCCGGCAGGGATCTGTGCGAGGAGGACTGCAGCGCCTATTTTCATGCCGCGCGGGCTTCTGTGGGACGTGCCGCGTGAGTGTGTCCCCCTTCATCCTGACGCCGCTGATGCCAGAATTGCCCGCCGGTCCGATGCTGGTCCGCCGTACGTCGCATGTTGACGATCGCGGCGCCTTTGCCCGGATTTTCTGTGCCGAAGCGCTGGCTGAGATCGGCTGGCCCGGCCCGGTCGCCCAGATCAATCACAGCCGCACCGTGCGGCGCGGCACGGTGCGCGGATTGCATTTTCAGCTCCCGCCGCATGCAGAGGCCAAGCTCGTTGTCTGCATCCGCGGCGCGGTCCTTGATGTCGCCGTCGATGTCCGCCCGGGCAGCCCGACGCGCTACAGCCATGCTGCGGCTGAACTGTCCGCTGAAACCGCGACCGCAATCTACGTGCCCGAGGGTTTCGCGCACGGGTTCCAGGCGCTCAGCGACGATGTCGAGCTGATCTATATCCATTCGGCTCCCTATGCGGCCGCCGCGGAGGCCGGGTTGCGCCACGACGACCCGAAACTGGCAATCGCCTGGCCCTTGCCCGCAACCGGGATGTCCACGCGCGACGCCGCATTTCCTCTGATCGAGAGCGCCGGGACATGATGCAGTGCCGACATTGCGGGGGCTCGGTTTTCACACCGTTCCTCGACCTGGAACTGGCGCCGCCGTCCAATTCCTATCTTGAAGCAGAGGCTCTTTCCCGTCCGGAAAAACGCTATCCGCTGGTCATCCGCACCTGCACCGCGTGCTGGCTGACCCAGACCGAGGATTTTGCCGACCGGGAGGAGTTCTTTTCCGGCGACTATGCCTATTTCTCCTCGTTCTCCCGGACCTGGCTCGATCACGCCAAAGCCTATGTGGCGGAGATGCGGGACCGGTTCGGCCTCACGGAAACGAGCCTGGTGGCGGAGATTGCCGCCAATGACGGCTACCTGCTGCAATATGTTCAGGCGCTTGGCATCCCCTGCTATGGCGTCGAGCCGACGCACGGCACGGCTGAAGCCGCCCGGGCCAGGGGCATCGACATCGTCGAGGATTTCTTCGGCGTCGATCTGGCCGAACGGCTGGCGGGAGAGGGGCGGCAGGCCGACCTCATCGCCGCCAACAATGTGCTGGCCCATGTGCCCGATATCAATGATTTCGTCGCGGGCTTTGCGCGCCTGCTCAAGCCCGCGGGTGTGGCCACCTTCGAATTTCCGCATGTGCTCGAGATGGTGCGCGGCAACCAGTTCGACACTGCCTATCACGAACACTATTCCTACCTGTCGCTGCTGGCGGTCGAGCGCATCTTTGCCGAGAACGGGCTGACGGTGTTTGATGTCGGCACGACGCCGCATCACGGCGGTAGCCTCAGGGTCTATGCCTGCCGCGCCGATCATCAGGCTCATGCCGTCACGCCCGCTGTGGCGTCCATGCTCGAGACCGAGCGCCAGGCGGGGCTCGACGGCGAGGCGTTTTATGCCGGCTTCCAGGCGAGCGCGGAAGCCGCGCGGGACGCGTTTCGCGAGTTCCTGGCCGAAGCCCGCACGTCCGGCCTCAAGGTCGCCGCCTACGGGGCTGCGGCCAAGGGCAACACGCTTCTCAATTTCGCGGGCGCGACTGCCCGCGACATCGCCTTCGTCGTCGACCGGAACCCGGCCAAGCAGGGGCGCTATATGCCCGGCTCGCAGATTCCGATCGTGGGCGAAGACCGGCTCCTCTCCGAGCAACCAGACAGAGTGGTCATTCTCCCATGGAATATCGAGACAGAAATCAGGACCCAGCTTTCCTATATCAGAGACTGGGATGGACAATTCGTGACCGCAATTCCGATGCTGGCGATCCGGACCTGACCGAGGAGGTCACAATCGAACTGACCGACAAACCCGCCGTGCCGGCTGCGCCGCCGTCAAAGACGCCGGACGCCTGAATATGTGCAGATCATTGCAGATCAACGGGTCTTCAGCAGCCCGGTGATGACCGCGGCAACGCGCGCCTGGGCCTGCTCCCCCATGTCGTGATAGCTCGGCAGGTTGATGGCGCGGCCGGCAATGTCCCGGGCGTTCGCATTTTCCGGTCGGGCGTCGAACATCGGCAACTCCGACAGGGGCCAGAAGAACACCCGCGCATCGATATTGGCGTCCTTGAACGCGCTGATCAGTCTCTCGCGGGTCACGCCGGTCTCGGGGGCAAACACCGCGGTCGGCATCCAGGCGCCATTGGTGACGCCGTCCGGCTCGGCATTGAGTGCGATGCCATCAAGGCCTGAAAGCAGGTCCCTGTAGCGCGCCATGATCTGCCGCTTGCCGGCAATCAATTCCGCGATCCGCTCGACCTGGGCGCAGCCGATGGCGGCTGAGACATTGGCCATCTTGAACTTGTAGCCGGTCACGGTGGGGAAGAACTGGCGCGGTTCGCTTGCATCCCTGCCGTGATTGGACAGCGTCGTCACCCGCGCGAACAGGGCGGCGTCATCGGTCACGAACATGCCGCCTTCGCCGGTGGTCATGGTCTTGGTGCCGTGAAACGAGAACGTGCCGAACGCGCCCATCGATCCCGCCCGCCTGCTCCCCCAGGCCGAGCCGATGGCCTCCGCCGCGTCCTCGATCACCGCCACCCCGTGGCGTGCACCGATCTCCGTGAGCCGGTCCATGTCGCACATTGAGCCGTAGAGATGGACGGCGATGATCGCCTTGGTGCGCGGCGTGATCGCGGCCTCGACCAGCTCCGGATCGAAGCACCAGGTGTCCTGAAGAATATCGACCAGAACCGGCGTGGCGCCGAGATGAACGACCGGGGCCACCGAGGCGATCCAGTTGGTGTCGGCCAGAATCACCTCGTCGCCCGGCCCCACGCCGATGGCGGCCAGCCCCAGATGCAGCGCACCGGTGCAGCTCGATGTGGCGATGGCGTGGGCAACGCCGAGATGGGCGGCGAAATCGCGCTCCAGCCGGTGGATATAGTCATAGCACTGGGCCCCCCAGCCATTGCGCGCCGCATCGGTCGCATAGGTGACTTCGAGCTCGGTGATGGACGGCTTGGTGTAGGCGATGCGCTCAGTCATGGAGGGATTCCTGCGGCAGGTCCGGCCCTGTCTAGCGATTCGAGCCTGCGCGGAGATTGCGCCGGGTGGCGAAAAATCCCGTTGGCGGGCGGCCGCATTTTCTGGCAAGAGAAAAAGCGTCGAAAACAAGGGGACCCATATGCGCACGGTTTATGTCAACGGAGACTATCTGCCGGAAAACGAGGCGAAAGTCTCCGTGTTCGATCGCGGCTTTCTGTTCGGCGACGGGATCTACGAAGTGGCCTCAGTGCTCGGTGGAAAGCTGATCGATTTTCCGGCACATATGGCGCGGCTGCACCGCTCGGCGGGTGAACTCGGCATGCGCTTCACCGTCAGCGACGACGACCTGCTGGCGATCCACCGCGAGCTCGTGAGCCGCAACGCGGTGGAAGAAGGGGTCGTCTACCTGCAGATGACGCGCGGCGCGATTGATCGCGACTTCATGTTCGACACCGAAAAACTCACGCCGACGCTGGTGCTGTTCACCCAGAGCCGCCCGCTGATCGACACGGCGGTGGCGCGGAACGGCATGAAGATCGTCTCGATCCCGGACCTGCGCTGGGGGCGCTGCGACATCAAGACCGTGCAGCTGCTTTATCCCTCGCTCGGCAAGATGGAAGCCAAGGCCCGCGGCGCCGACGATGCCTGGATGGTCCGCGACGGCATGGTCACCGAAGGCACCTCCAACAATGCCTTCATCGTCACCGGGGATGGCGCCATTGTCACGCGGCCGCTGTCGCCTTCGATCCTGCCCGGGATCACCCGTGCGGCGCTGATGGCCTATTCTGCAGCCAATGGCACGAAGGTCGAGGAGCGTGAATTCTCCATCGACGAGGCCCGCAATGCCGCAGAGGCCTTCATCACCTCGGCTTCCGTCTTCGTCGGCCCGGTGATTTCGATCGACGGCGTCGAGCTTTCGGGCGGCAGGCCCGGCCCGGTGACGATGGGCCTGAGGAAAACCTATCTCGAGGAAAGCCTCAAGCGCGCGATCTGAGCAAGCGCCGGGTCAGTCTGGCCCGCTTCGCATTGCAGCTCAGACCGATTTGATCGCGCCGCCGTCGCAGCGGATCATCGAGCCGTTGATGTAGCTCGCCCGTGCGCTGACCAGGAACGCGGCGGCGGCGGCAAACTCGTCCACTGCGCCGTAGCGTCCGACCGGGATCTGCGCCCGCGCCGCATCGGCCACCGCGTCCAGGCTCTTGCCCGAGCGCTTTGCGTTGGCGGCGTCGAGTTCCTTCAGCCGGTCGGTCTCGATCCGGCCGGGCAGCAGCATGTTGAAGGTCACGCCATCCTGCGCGGTCTCGTTGGCCATCGATTTCGACCAGCCGACGAGGGTGGCCCGAAGCGCATTGGACAGTCCCAGATTGGGAATCGGCTGGATCACGCCTGAGGAGGCGATCGTCAGCACCCGACCCCAGCCCCGTGCCCGCATGCCCGGCAGAAACCGCGCCGTGACGTCCATCACGCTCAGAACCATGATTTCGAACTGGCGGTGGACGACCGTGAGGTCGGCCTCGCTCATCAGGCCGGCAGGCGGGCCGCCGGTGTTGTTGACCAGGATGTCGAGCCCGCCGAATTCCTTCTCCACGCTCTCCTGCAACAATGCCGGCGTGGTCTTGTCGGAGAGATCGCAGACGAGATGACGGGCAGTGCCCGCGCCACGCGCAGTGATGGCCTGGGCGGCAGCTTCAAGCCGGTCGCCGTCGCGTCCGATGATCATCACATCGGCGCCTTCGGCGGCGATGGCTTCGGCCACGCCCAGGCCCAGCCCGCGCGATGACGCCAGCACCAGCGCCCGTTTTCCTGTCAGTCCAAGATCCATGATGTCTTTCCTTGCCCCTCGAATGCCTGCTAAAGACCGGGTCCTACGTCGCCGTCCCGGCGCAAAAGGTCAACCCGTCCCCGACATCATTTAGGGCGGAGCACGAGGAATCGCCATCTTGGTCGACATCACCATCCCCAAGCCCGACGACTGGCATCTGCACCTGCGCGACGGCGCCATGCTCGAAGGCGTGTTGCCCTTCTCAGCCCGCGATTTCGCCCGCGCCATCATCATGCCCAATCTCGTGCCGCCGGTTGTGACAAGCTCCGATGCGCAGGCCTATCGCGACCGTATTATGGCGGCATTGCCCGCGGATCTCGATTTCACGCCGCTGATGACGCTCTATCTGACCGAGGGCACGGATGCCGCCGATGTTGCGCGCGCGCATGCCTCGGGCCTGGTGACCGCGGTGAAGCTCTATCCGGCTGGGGCCACCACCAATTCGCATTCCGGCGTGCGGGATCTTTCCAAGGTCATGCCGGTGCTCGAGAAGATGGCTCAGATCGGCATGCCGCTCTGCGTCCACGGCGAAGTGACCGATCCGGCGGTGGATATTTTCGACCGCGAGGCGGTGTTCATCGAAACCGTGCTCGATCCGTTGCGCCGCCAGCTACCGGACCTCAGGATCACGCTGGAGCATGTCACCACATCCGATGGCGTCGATTATGTCATGGGATCGGACCGCAACCTGGCCGCCAGCATCACCACCCATCATCTGATGATCAACCGCAACGCCATTCTCGCCGGTGGCATCAGGCCGCATTACTACTGCCTGCCGGTGGCAAAGCGCGAAAGCCATCGCCTGGCGCTGCGCAAGGCCGCGACCTCGGGCGACGCCCGGCTCTTCCTGGGCACCGATTCCGCCCCGCATGTCGATCCGCTGAAGGAATGCGCCTGTGGCTGCGCCGGCATTTTCACCGCGATCAACACGCTCTCCTGCGTGGCCCATGTGTTCGAGGAGGAGAATGCGCTCGATAAATTGGCAAGGTTCACCAGCCTCAACGGTCCGGCCTGGTACGGGCTTCCTGTCAATGAGGAGACGGTGACGCTGGTCAGGCGCGACGCGCCGGTCCACTGGCCCGACAAGATTTTCACCGGGGACGGGCCGGTCACCGTGTTCGATCCGCTTGTGCCCATCCACTGGGAAGTTGCCTGAAAGCCTTTCACGCATGCGGTGAAGCTGGTATTCGGATCGCCGAGACCTTTGAGCCGGGAGCGCCGCCGATGTTTTCCAACACCTTTCCCGACAAGGCAAAGATCGCCGAGATCGTCGCCGGCCAGCTTCTGGAAATCAAGGCGGTGCATTTCAACGCGAGCCAGCCCTACAAGCTCGCCTCGGGCATGGCGAGCCCGGTCTATATCGATTGCCGCAAGCTGATTTCCTATCCGCGCATCCGTTCCGCGGTGATGGATTTCGCCGCCGCCACCATCCTGTCGGAAGCGGGCTTTGAACAGTTCGACTGCATCGCCGGCGGCGAGACGGCCGGCATTCCCTTTGCCGCCTTCCTCGCCGAGCGTCTCGGCCTGCCGATGATCTATGTCCGCAAGAAGCCCAAGGGCCACGGCCGCAACGCCCAGATCGAGGGCGAATTGCCGGAAGGCTCGCGGGTGCTGGTGATCGAGGACCTGACCACTGCAGGCGGCTCGATGTTCACTTTCATCGACGCCATCCGCGCCGCCGGCTGCACGGTCGATCACGGCATCGCCTTGTTTTACTACGGCATTTTCGCCGAAGCAGAGAGCCGCTTCGCACATGGCGGGATCACGCTGCATTATCTTGCCACCTGGCGCGACGTGCTTGCCGCGGCGACGCGGAAGCAGGCCTTCGACCCGGCGACGCTGGCCTCGGTGGAAGCGTTCCTCGATGCGCCGCTCAAATGGTCGGGCGAGCATGGCGGCGTTTCCGAACTGCCAGGTCAGTAGCAAAGGCGCGGCCCGGCGGGCCGGCGAGGGGAGGATACGGACATGATCATCTGTTGCGGGGAAGCCCTCATCGACATGCTGCCGCGCACGACGACCGAAGGCGAGGACGCCTTTGCGCCCTATGCCGGCGGCTCGGTGTTCAACACCGCCATTGCGCTCGGACGCCTTGGCGTCGACACCGGCTTTTTCACGGGCCTGTCGTCCGACATGTTCGGTGACATCCTGCGCAAGGTGCTGACCGACAGCGGCGTCGATCACAGCCCCTGCGCGACGCTCGATCTGCACACCACGCTCGCCTTCGTTCGGCTGGTGGGCGGCCAGGCGAGCTACGCCTTCTTTGACGAGAACACCGCAGGCCGGATGATCACCGAGGCGCATCTGCCGGAGGTTGGCGACGAGGTCGAGGCGCTGCATTTCGGCGCCATCAGCCTGATCCCGGATCCGTGCGGCGCGACTTACGAAAGCCTGATGCGGCGCGAAAGTCCTGCGCGCGTCATGTCGCTCGATCCGAACATCCGCCCGGGCTTCATCACCGATACGGCGAGGCACCGGGCGCGCATCGACCGGATGATCGCCATGAGCGATATCCTGAAGATGTCGGACGAGGATCTGGAATGGTTCGGCATGGCTGACATGGAAACCGCCGCCAAGGCCTGGCTCGAGGACGGCCCCAGCCTGGTGGTGTTCACGCGAGGACCGAGGGGCGCGGTCGGGTTCACGAGCAATCACCGGGTCGAGGTTGATGGCGAAAAGGTCACCGTCGCCGACACGGTGGGCGCCGGTGACACGTTCAACGCGGGCATCCTCGCTTCGCTCAGGCGCGATGGCGCCCTGAGCAAACCGGCAATGACGTCGCTGTCGGTGGATCAGATCGGCAATGCGCTGAGCCTCGGCGCCAGGGCCGCCGCGGTCACCGTGTCCCGGCCCGGCGCCAACCCGCCCTGGGCCAATGAGATCGGCTTCTGATCAATTCTGGCCGCGCATGCCGCGGATCGTGTCCGCCAGCATCAGCGTCGAGGCATCGTGGTCGCCGCCGTCGCTCTCGCCCTTGACCACCGGCAAAAGCGCAGTCGCCAGTTCCTTGCCGAGTTCCACGCCCCATTGGTCGAAGGCGTTGATGCCGAAGATCTGCGCCTCGACAAACACCCGGTGCTCATAGAGCGCGATCAGCCGCCCCAGCGTGAACGGCGTCAGCCGCTCGTGTACCAGCGTGATCGACGGACGGTTGCCGGGAAATGTCTTGTGCGGGGCAAGACGCGCGGCTTCCGTTTCCGAGGCACCGCCGGCAATAAGCTGGGCATGGGCTTCCTCGCGGCTGCGCCCGCGCATCAAGGCTTCCGATTGCGCCAGGCAATTGGCGATCAGAAGCTGATGCTGATGCTCAAGCTCCGGCTCGTGGCCGTTGGCGGCGATGATGAATTCCACCGGAATGACATCGGTGCCCTGATGCAGAAGCTGGAAGAAGGCGTGCTGCCCGTTGGTGCCCGGTTCGCCCCAGACGATGGGTCCGGAGGCGGTTGAGAGCGGTTCGCCGTCGATGCCCACAGACTTGCCGTTGGATTCCATGTCGAGCTGCTGCAGATAGGCCGGGAACCGCGACAGCCGCTGCTCATAGGGAATGATCGCCCGGCTCGGGTAACCGCAGATGAGCCGGTGCCAGATGCCGAGCAGGCCCAGCATGATCGGCAGGTTCTCAGTGACCGGCGCCGCCTTGAAATGCGTGTCCATGGCGCGCGCGCCGGACAGGAACTCGCCGAATGCCTCACGCCCGATGGCGATCATCAGCGGCAGGCCGATGGCCGACCAGAGCGAATAGCGCCCGCCGACCCAGTCCCAGAAGCCGAAGACGCGGGTCTGGTCGAGGCCGAATTTGGCGACCTTGTCCAGTGCCGTGGAGACGGCGGCGAAATGCTGCGCCACGGCTTTTTCACCAAGGGCTGCGACAATGAAATCGCGCGCGGTGGCGGCATTGGTCATGGTCTCGATGGTGGTGAAGGTCTTCGATGCGACGATGATCAGCGTCGTCTCTGGATCGAGGCCGGACAAGGTGTCCGCGATATGCGCGCCGTCGACATTGGAAACGAAATGCAGCCTCGGCCCGTCATGATAGGGCGCCAGCGCCAGCGTCGCCATCACCGGGCCGAGGTCGGAGCCACCGATGCCGATATTGACGACATCGGTGAAGGCCTTGCCGGTTGCGCCGCAAATCGAGCCGTCGCGGATCCCGGCCGAGAAGGCTCCCATGGCGCCGAGCACCGCGTGCACGCCCGGCACCACGTTGTCGCCATCGACCCTGATGTCGGCATCCGGGGCGGCGCGAAGGGCCGTGTGCAGCACCGCGCGGCCTTCGGTCGAGTTGATCGCTTCGCCGGCAAGCATCCGGTCACGACCGGCTTCGACATCCGCTGCACTGGCAAGTTCGCCAAGCAGCGTCAGGGTTTCGTCGGTGATCGCGCATTTGGAAAAATCCATCCGCAGATCGTCGAGCCCGATGGTCAAGCGCCGGGCGCGATCGGGATCGGCGTGAAAGGCGGCGCGCAAATTGCTCACGATGCCGCTGTCGCGATGGGATTTCAGGCGGGACAGAGCCAGATCGACGGGTTTCGACAAGGGGCGGGCCTCCATGTTGGGTTGCCCACCTATGCGGCGAGGGCCGAGGAAAATCAAGTTTCCGCGGCCCTCTTGTGTCTGCGTCAGGTGCTTGCCCGGTCATTTGCGGGGAGAACTGGACGGCTGCGCTGCAGTCCGCGCCAGCTACATATCGCGCAGTTCGCGGCGCAGGATCTTGCCGACATTGGTCTTGGGCAAATCGTCCTTGAACACCACAACCTTGGGCCGCTTGTAGTTGGTGAGCCCCGTGGCGCAATGCGCTTTCACATCGGCCTCGGTGAGGTTCGGGTCCTTGCGAACGACGAACAGCTTCACCGCTTCGCCGGAATTCTCGTCCGGAATGGCAATCGCGGCGGCTTCGGCGATGCCGGGATGGGCCACCGCCACCTCTTCGACCTCATTGGGATAGACGTTGAAGCCTGAGACCAGGATCATGTCCTTCTTGCGGTCGACGATCTTGGTGTAGCCCGCCTCGTCCATGAAGCCCATGTCGCCCGAGCGGAAATACCCGTCATCGGTCATCACGTTCCTGGTTTCATCGTCGCGGTTCCAGTACCCCGCCATCACCTGCGGTCCCTTGATGCAGATCTCGCCCACCTCGCCAAGGGCCACGGAATTGCCGTCCTCGTCGCGGATGTCGATGAAGGTCGAGGGCAGGGGCAGGCCTATGGTCCCGGTAAACTCGGTGGCGTCAAAGCGGTTGGCTGTGGCGACCGGGGCGGTTTCCGACAGGCCGTAGCCTTCCGAAATGACGCAGCCGGTCAATTGCTTCCAGCGATCGGCCACCGGACGCTGTACCGCCATGCCGCCGCCAAGGGTGAGAAGCAGCGGCTTGAAGTTGATACTCTTGAAATCCTCGTTGTTCAAAAGCGCGTTGAACAGCGTGTTGAGACCGGGAAAGACGTTGAATTCGAACTTCTTGAGTTCCTTGACGAAGCCCGGGATGTCGCGCGGATTGGGGATGAGGATGTTGTGTGCGCCTTGCTGCATGCCCATCAGCGCATTCACCGTCAGCGCGAAGATGTGATAGAGCGGCAACGCGCAGACATAGACCAGGACGTCGGGCCTGGGCTTGTTGATGAAGGCCGCCTTGAGCCAGATATCATTCTGCGCCGCATTCGCCAACACGTTGGCATGCGACAGCGTCGCCCCCTTGGAGACGCCGGTGGTGCCGCCGGTATATTGCAGGAACGCCACGTCGGTGGGTTTGCTGTCAGCGGCCTTGAGCGACTTGCCCTCGCCAGCGTTGAGCGCCGCCTTGAAGCTCACATGGCCGGGAAGCGACCATGCCGGCACCATCTTTTTGACCTTGCGGACAACGAAATTGACGATATGGCCCTTCAGCCCGAGAAGATCGCCCATGGTCGCCACGCAGACATGCTTGACGTCGGTGCGGGCGATGACCTGCTCCAGGGTGACGGCGAAGTTCTCGAGGATGATGATCGCCTTGGCGCCGGAATCCTTGAGCTGGTGCTCAAGTTCACGCGGGGTGTAAAGCGGATTGACATTGACCACGGCATAGCCCGCTCGCAGCACGGCGGCCATCGCCACCGGCATCTGCAGCACATTCGGCATCATCAGCGCCACCCGGTCGCCCTT
>NZ_JACIYP010000250.1 GCF_014359905.1 Hoeflea sp.
TCAATCTGTCTCGTAGCTTGTGACGACGTTCGAAGGCTCGAAGCTCGTGGCGTTGGCCATCGGCAAAGAGCGGCAAGCGCGCTCCAACAGCCGAACGGTCTGGCAAAACGGAGATCGGGAGCGTGCGTTTGTTGCTGATCCGTAAGGCTGCGGCGGGGGCCGTCTGACTTCGGCTACGATCCGATGATAAGTCCGACCTTATGTCTGATTTCATTTACCGCCCTCGAATCGAAGTTCTCTCTGCGGCCGATGGCGTTCGCCGTCGGCAGTGGTCGGATGAGGACAAACTTCGGATCGTCGAGGAAAGTTTTGTCGGCCACCGGCAAGTGACAGCCACGGCGCGGCGGCACGGCATTTGCCGATCGCTGTTGACGATCTGGCGTCGGCAGCATCGGAAGGGTGAGCTTGGTGCGTCCCGCCCGGTATCCTTCGCCCCGGTGACCGTGACGAAAGATGTCCCGGCCTCTCGACCTGGGCCGGCTGATCCCCCTGATCTCTCACGGAACTCCCAGGTGGAGATTGCCCTGCCCAATGGCCGTCGGCTCATTGTGGCGGCCGGTGTGGATGCGGACGCGCTTGCGCGGATTCTGTCAGTGGTGGACGGGCAATGATCGCATTTCCGGCGGACGTGAAGGTGTGGATCGCGGGTGGTGTCACCGACATGCGCCGCGGCATGAACACGCTGGCATTGCAGGTGCGAGCCAAGGCCTCGGGCGTGATCCGCATGCGGGCGAGATATATTGTTTCCGCGGACGTCGTGGCGATCTGGTCAAGATCTTGTGGCACGATGGGGTCGGCATGTCGCTCTATCTTAAACGCCTGGAGGCGGGCAAGTTCATCTGGCCGGTGAGCCAATCGGGCGAGGCGGTCCAGATCTGTGCGGCCCAGCCTGGTTACCTTCTGGAGGGCATTGACTGGCGCAACCCGCGCTGGACGCAACGCCCTGCAGAGGTGGGATAAAACGCCTTCAAGGCCCTGTTCATGATAGGTTTTTCGAGGTCGGCATGGTAGATTGCGGCCATGTCAGATGCCGCCTCCGAACTCGAGACATTGCGCGCCGAACTGGCGGCCACAAAGGCCGAACTGGCCAGATCGAATGCCGTCGTGTCGGCGTCCGAGGCACTGATCGCGAGCCTGAAGCTCGAGATCGCAGTGCTCAAGCGCGAGAAGTATGGCCGCAGCGCCGAGCGCACCGCCCGGCTGCTCGACCAGCTCGAGTTGCGGCTCGAGGAGCTGGAAACCGCCGCGGCAGAGGATGCCATCCGGGCCGAGCAGGCGGCTGACAAGACGACGCAAGTGCGAAGCTTCGACCGGCGCAAGCCGGTGAAGAGGCCGTTTCCCGAGCATCTGCCGCGCGAACGGGTGGTGGTCGAGGCCCCCTCGACCTGCACGTGCTGCGGCTCGGGCCGGATCGCCAAGATGGGCGAGGACATCACCGAAACACTGGAGGTGGTTCCCCGGCAATGGAAGGTGATCCAGACCGTCCGCGAGAAGTTCACGTGCCGCGATTGCGAGAAGATCAGCCAGCCGCCAGCCCCGTTCCACCCGATCCCGCGAGGATGGGCAGGTCCCAGCCTTCTGGCCATGATCGTGTTCGAGAAGTTCGGGCAGCATCAGCCGTTGAACCGCCAGGCCGAACGCTATGCCCGTGAAGGCGTGGAGCTCAGCCTTTCCACGCTCGCCGATCAGGTCGGCGCGGTGACCGAGCTTCTGAAGCCGCTGCATGCGCTGATCGAGGCGCATGTGTTCACCGCCACCCGGCTGCATGGCGACGATACCACCGTGCCGCTTCTGGCCCGGGGCGGCACGAAGACGGCCCGGCTCTGGACCTATGTCCGCGACGACCGCCCTTTTGACGGCACCGCACCGCCAGCGGTGGTCTTCCGTTTCTCCCGCGATCGGGGCGGTGAGCACCCGAGCGAACATCTCAAGGGCTGGCAGGGCATTCTCCAGGCTGATGCTTATGCCGGATACAATCAGCTTTACGACGCGAAACGAGTGCCGGGGCCCGTTGCTTCAGCCCTGTGTTGGGCCCACGCCCGACGCAAGTTCTTTGAACTCGCCGATGTCGAGAGCAATATCCGCAAGGGCAAGAACGCCAAGGAGATCTCGCCGATCGCCTTCAATGCCGTTCGGCGCATCGATGCCCTGTTCGAAATCGAGCCCGATCTCAACGGCCTCATCCCCGCCGACCGTCTTGAGGCGCGGCAACGCCTGTCGGCCTCGTTGGTCGATGAGCTGGAAAGCTGGCTGCGCGGCGAACGGGCGTTACTGTCAAAACACGACAAGGTCGCCAAGGCGATCGACTACCTGCTGTCCCCGAGCCACCGGCCGGGCTTCACCCGGTTCCTTGAGGATGGCCGCATCTGCCTGACCAACAACGCGGCCGAGCGGTCCCTGCGCGGTGTGGCGCTTGGCAGGAAATCCTGGCTCTTCGCCGGGTCCGAACGGGGCGGACAGCGCGCCGCCGCCATGTATACGCTGATCGGCACGGCAAAACTGAATGACGTCGATCCGCAAGCTTGGCTCGCCGACGTTATCGCCCGCATCTCCGACATGCCCGTCTCACGCCTGCACGAGTTGCTGCCGTGGCATTGGAACGGGGGCAAATCCCAAGTCAAGGTCGCCTGACAACGGCCTCCACCGACTTGAAGTTACCCACAAGTTGGGGCCGGACACAGATAGGTGGGTATATTTAGGGTTGACCTCTCGGAATCTCCCGTGATTCGTTCTTTGGCACCTCAACGGATCGGGTGCTGGCATGGGATCATGGGCGAAAGCCGAGACGGCAGGGTGTGATCTGGGCGATGCGCGGCTTAACCGCAGGTTGGGAGTCATGCTGGCCGCACTGGGCGAGCGGCCGGGGAAATCCTTGCCCACGGCCTTTCAAGACTGGGCGAACACCAAGGCCGCCTATCGGTTCTTCGCGAATGAAAATGTCAGCGAAGACAAGATCCTGGCAGGTCACTTTGCCGCCTCTGCGCTGCGGGTCCAGGCTACGGACGGGCCGATCCTGGTCTTGCAGGACACGACCGAATTCTCCTTCAAGCGGGCGGAGCCGGAGAAGATCGGCTTCACGAAGACCTCCTGCGGTCGCAAGACCAAGGAAGGGCGCCATCACCAGCACACGATCTGCGGCATGCTCATGCATGCAAGCCTGGCGGTCACGCCCGAGGGCCTGCCACTCGGGCTGACCGCGGCGAAGTTCTGGTCGCGCGAGACGTTCAAGGGCACGAAGGCCTTGGCGCGCAAGATCAACCCGACCCGGGTTCCGATCGAACGGAAGGAGAGCATGCGCTGGCTCGACAACCTGCGCCTCTCCACCGAATTGATCGGTGCGCCCGAACGGTGCGTCCATATCGGCGACCGCGAAAGCGACATCTACGAACTCTTCTGCCTCGCGCAGCAACTGGGCACCAACTTTCTGGTGCGCTCTTGCGTGGACCGGTTGGCCGAGGACGGCAACACCACCGTCGCGCAGGTCATGGCCGGGGTCGAACCCGGTGGCACGCATCTCGTCCGCTTCCGCGACGCCGCCGGTCAGCCCCAGGAAGCCCGCCTTGCCGTCCGGTTCGCCACCATGACGGTGTGCCCCCCGATCGGGAAGCAGAAAAGGTATGAACATCAGCAGCTTCAGATCATCCACGCCGCCGAGGTCGACCCTCCCGATCACCGGGAGCCGCTGCTCTGGAAGCTGATCACCAACCTCAAGGTGACCTCTTTCGAGCAGGCCGCCCACAAGCTCGAATGGTACGCCCGTCGGTGGAGCATCGAGACCTTCTTCAAGACCCTCAAGACCGGCTGCCGGATCGAGGACATCCGCCTCACCACCGCCGACCGGCTGGCCAACTGCATCGCTCTGGCCTGTATCACTGCATGGAGGATCTCGTGGATGACCTGGCTGCGACGGGCCGCACCGGCGAGTGAGCCTGCGGCCATCTTCACCGACACAGAAATCATGCTGCTCGACCGCACCGCGCCTGAGCCCCGATCAGGCCAGACGCGCGACCTCGACTTCTACATCGTCGCCGTCGCCCGCCTCGGCGGATACCTTGCTCGAAAACACGACGCACCGCCCGGAACCATCATCCTCTGGCGAGGCTACTCCCGCCTCGCGGACCTCGTCATCGGGTTCGAGGCGGCAGCCAAACCGGAGAAGAACACTTGTGGGTAAGTGAAAGCCCTGCGCCATTGGCGTCGGTCGTGAACGCCGTGCTTGCGGGCCTGCCATTCGCCATCGCCCAGGAACTTGATCCCGGTGCTGTCGACGAACAGGTTCAGCGGACTGTCGGTGCGCCGATACGGGATCTGGACGGCGAGCGTCTTTTGCCTCCGGCACAGGGTCGTATGGTCTGGCACGGTCCAGTCCAGGTTCGCCATCTTCAGCAGACTGGCGACCATCCCGGTCGTTTGCGAAGTAGTAGCTTGAACAGGACCTTGATGGTCAGACAGAACTGGATCGCGGCATCCGAGAACACGGCGGGGCGACCCGGGCGGCCGTCATGCGGCGCGAGCCAGGTCATCTCCTTGTCCAG
>NZ_JACIYP010000251.1 GCF_014359905.1 Hoeflea sp.
CTCGGGATCGCGGCGATCCAGAAAGGCGGCCAAGTCGACTTTTGGTCCGGGACCGCCTGTCAGGCGCCGAACAGCCTATCCAACCCTTGCCAGGGCATGTGGGTCGTCCTGTGCGCCCGAGAGCCGCATCGACACCCAGAGCGCCAGACGATCAGAACTCACCCGGTCCCCTGCGAACCAGCTAAGGTCCGCTGCCTCGATCAGAGCAAGCCGATGCCGCCAGCCTTTCGGACTGCGAGCCAACCGGTCATCCAGAGCACCCAGGCGTCCAGCCACGCGTGCCAGCCGCGCAGCGTGAACGCCTTCTGCCTTTGCCCAGTCATGGACGACAGCGGTGTCGGGCGGTTCCGCACGCGGTCCGGGAGGCAAATCATCCAGTTCTTCTTCGAGTGGCCCAGGCAGGAACCAGTGTCGCTTTTCCTTCACGATTTCACTGCGTGGTTTTCACATGATTTCCGCAAGGTACCTCCGGAAGTGGCGCGGGTTTCTGCTTTGCGATTTCAATTTCATTATGGACTTCAATAGGTTTTGAAGGGCACGGCGGCATGACAGCGCTCAGCAAAGATCGGCCTTTGGAGCGGGCAGCTTACCGCGCTTCAGACGAGGCTTGGTCGAAGGCGGTTCGGATCGCTCGCGAACTTGACCGGGTTCTCGATGGCGACTTGCCGATGCGGGAGGCTGTCAGCCGGGCAGCGGTGGAACTGCGCCTTTCGACGCGTCAGGTCTACAATCACCTCGCCCGGTATCGGGAGGACCGCCGTGTCTCGTCGCTTCTTCCTCGGACGAATGGCGCGCGGCGTGCGAGGATATCGGCCAGCGTGGAAGCCATCATTTCCGACACTTTGCGAAAGATGTGGCTGCAGCCAGAGCAACCCGATCTCGCGCCCATCGTCGACGAAATCCGTGCGCGCTGTGACAGCGAAGGGTACAAGCCCCCGTCCTATGTCACTGTGGCCAAGCGGATCCCGCGCGTGTTCACCCCAGAGGAGATCGCGCGGCGGCGGCTTTCCGGTGGCAAGCATCTTCACCGCCTGAAGCCGCGTCCGGGATACATCCGTGCCGCCCACGCCCTTGAGGTCGTCCAGATCGATCATACCCCGGCCGACATCCAGTTCGTCGAGGTGATCGACGATCATGGCATCTTCGTTGGCAGACCTTATCTGACCATCGCCGCCGATGTGGCGACGAGTGCCATAATCGGCTTCTGTCTGACCCTCGAGCGTCCGTCCCGGCTCTCGGTCGCCTTGTGCCTTGCCCACGCGATATGCAGCAAGGATAACTGGCTGGCCGAACGCGGGATCGCGCACCCGTGGGTGATGCATGGCCGCCCTAAGCAGATCGTCGTGGACTCCGCCAAGGAATTTCAGAGCAGTACCTTTACGAAAGGATGCGCCGACTTCGGGATCACCGTCCGAACCCGGAACAAGGGCACAGTTCACCGAGGTGGGGTTGTCGAGCGCCTCCTTGGAAAAGTGAACACGGTGCTTCGCTCTCTTCCTGGCAAGACCGGACGGTCGATCGCGGATCGCGGCGACTATTCGTCCGATGAGAGGGCAAGTCTGACCTTCGCGGCCCTCGAGCGTTGCATCGCCCTGGCAATCGTCGATCACAACCAGACCCAGAACGCGCGCAAGCTGACTGTGCCTCGCCTCGAATGGGAGCTGCGACTTCCACCGACGGACCGGCCGATCGATGATCCTGACCAAGTCCTGCTCAACTTTCTCCCCCGCACAACACGCCGCATCTCTCCCCAGGGCGTCAGCCTGTTCGCCATCGACTACTTCGAGCAATGGCTTGGGCCTCTCGTCGCCCGCCGTGACCGGTTGCCACCTCTGGATCTATGCTACGACCCCCGGGACATCAGCCGGATCTACATCGCCGATCCCGACACGCGGATCTGGCGTCCGGTAAAGCGGCGGGATGGGGTGACCATGCCAATCACCCTTTGGCAGCATGAAGCCGACCGAGCGCGCACGCGAGAGAGCCAACAACGACCGGCGCAGGAAAAGACGCTTCTGCGCCGGGAAATCGCGGCGACCGTCGCCGGGGCCAAATCCAAGAAGGCTCACCTGCGGGAAATGACCAGGGCCCGACACGCCGCAGACGCGCCGAAGGCGTATCAAAATGTCGGGCAGGTTTCGGAGGCGACCCATACCGGACCAGAACCTGACCGACCCCGCCGCGTCTTTCCTGTGGAGACCTGGTAGCATGGCCGACCATCTCCTACCATCAACCTCAGCGTTGCTCGATGCGGATGCTGCCACCCGCATTGCTCATATTCGGGCGCCACGCTGGATAGGCCATCCCGGTGCCTCTGCGGCACATGATGCGATGCGGCAGCTGTTGGAACGCCCGCCATCACTCCGTCCACGCGGCTTGTTGATTGCTGGTCCCTATCACAACGGCAAGACCATGATCGCCGAACGCTTCGCCGTCGAACATCTGCGCCGTGCCGACCGGCAAAGGGTCTGGGTGATCCAGACCCGGGAGGGGGCAGGCCTGTCGCATTTCTACGCCAGCATTCTGTCCGGACTGCGCGCCCCGCAAGCTGCCGGCTGGCGTAGCCTGTCCCGCGCCAGCGAACAGGTCGATCATCTTCTCGACAGCGTCAAGCCGCGCCTGCTCATCTTCGACGAATTCCACAGTGTTCTGCGCGGACGCCGACAGGATGTGAAGGCAATCTTCTCGTTCCTGCGGCGGATCGCACGCGTGCATGACATCTCGCCCGTGCTTGTCGGCGAAATCGCTGTCTATGATGCATTGCACGACACTGAAGAAATGGGCTCGCGGTTCGATACGGTCGCAGTGTCACGGTGGGGATTCGACGAAGACTTCGCCACGCTTCTCGACAGTCTCGAGGCCAGCATGCCGCTTGCGCATGCCTCAAACCTCTCACGACCTCCCCTGGCCAAAATGATCCATGATCTGTCGGAAGGGCTGATTGGCGAGGTGGTCGACATCGTCACCCGGACGGCGGTGGCAGCTGTTGAGAGCGGTGAGGAAAGGATCACGTCCAGCACCGTCATGGCCCTCGGCTATGTACCGCTGTCACGGCGACGGAACTCGGCCTTGCGCCATTCAATGACATGACCAGCAGTGCGCAGAGGATCACCGTCTCCCCGGCCCGCCGCTATAGAGTGGCCGCGGGGCATCGCTGGCCGGTGGACGTCCGGCCAGCTCCTGGGGAGCTTTTGTCAAGCTGGCTGCATCGGCTTGCACATGCCAATGGTGTGCCGCCGCGCTATTTTGGAGCGGTGCTCGGGGTGGCCGGCGAGACATGGTCGGCGCAACTTGACCGGCATCTGCCGGATTCTGTTCGTCGCTTGCTGCTCGACCATACGGCGATCTGCCCCGACGAGATCGACGGTCTTTGTCTGGCCAACAGTCCACTCTCGACCCTGCGCTTGCGGCTGCGGACCCGGCCGCAAGATGCAGGGACATCGACGGCGCAGTCCTGTTGGTTGCAGTTCTGTCCCTACTGCCTGGGGGAAGACGAGGTGCCCTATTTCCGGCGGAGCTGGACCTTGGCAACCCGCGTGTCCTGCTTTCGCCATGGCTGCCGCTTGCGCGACCGTTGCCCGTCTTGTGGGCAGAGCCTTGCGCCATTTCGTCAGGCTCGCCTCGTGCCACAACAGTACTGCGCCTTCTGCGACGCCCCTCTCGCAAAACCGACTGGCCCGGCAAGCACGGGCGCCCGGCGCCTCGAGCGGCTGATCGACGATCTGCTGCGCCTTGATTCCGCTGAGCGCGCGCAGGACGACCGGAAGTCTCTTGCCGTGCAGCTTATGAAACACCCAGTGCCCGTCAGAACGGCGACATCAACGGTCCCATTCTTGTCGCATCGGGTTCGCTACAATTTCTTCCAGCGGTTGTCAGAGCGGCAGATCGAGGTAAGAGACCCCACAGAACGCGGCCCGCTGACCTTCTGGCTCGGGCTGGCCCGCGCCTCCGAAAACCACAAGGGGTTGGTCGGGACGCTCAGAGATCGGCTTGGCGAAACTGCCGGGCCGGGGCCGGCCTCCTCCTCCAGAGAGCCTGATCTGGCCGCCTTGCTGCGGGCAGCAATCCGGCTTCACCAAAGTCGCTGATTTCCTGCTGAAGCCTGGCCGGTCGCCTAACCTTCCATGGCCCCCGATGGGCCTGCCAGGCCTGCATCGTCCAATTGCTCGGGGTCTGGCAGGTCGCGCAAGGACTCCATCCCGAAGGCAGCCAAGAACGCCTCGGTGGTGACGAAGGTATGAGGCGCGCCACGGCGGGGTTCGCGAGGGCCGGTGCCGATCAGGTCCCGCTCGGCAAGTCGGCCGATCAGGTCACGGCTGATCTCTTTTCCGAAGATGTCCTTCAACCCGTCGCGGCTGATCGGCTGGTGATACGCAATCGCCGCCAGCACGGCCAGATCGTATTCCGACAGGTTCAGCGCTTGGCCGTCCACATCCGCCGCGGCGCGGATCGCTGGGGCATAGGCCGCGCGCGTGCGCAGCATCCACGCCTTTCCCACCTGTGCCACCTCATAGGGTCGGCCTTCCAGATCCAC
>NZ_JACIYP010000252.1 GCF_014359905.1 Hoeflea sp.
GGAAAAATCGTTGCGGGTCAGGGCGATCGCCTGCTCCTGCGTCAGCACCTGCACCGGCTGGCCCGGCGCGCCGGGCTGCACGATCGACACCCCCTGCGCCCATGCCGGGGCGGCGCTGCACAGCAGCAGCGCGGCGAACGGGAGGGCACGGGAAGGCGAAGGGACCATGGGCGAACTCCGGCAGATGGTTGCAGCGCCAACGATACACAGCGCCGCGCCCGAATGGTCAAGCCGGATCGTCGCACGCAGGGCCCGAGGCCCAGCTCGTCGAGCGGCGGGAATGGCGCGACGATGCAAGCTGGAGAGCGAATAGCGCGGGCCGGCCTTCCTTCGCAGTCTTTCGCGGTCAACCCGGCGCGGACGCAGGCGCATGTTCCTCAACCGAGTGGTTTGCCGACCGGGTGCGCCCTGTCAGCCAGGCTTCGCCCGCAAACTCGCTTAGCGCAAGTTACCGAAATTGCTTCATTCTTCGGCGGAACAGACGCAGGCGTCGACGGTTGAGCCGGCACGACAACCCGCAGGCGCAGCATGGCTCAAACATCCGCCCTCGAACAATCCTCGACCTTTACCCCCTTCGTCCTCTGCCTGAGGGAAGAGTTGCAGCGGGGCTTCATGAAGCGGCTCGATCGCTTCCTTGTGGGTGATCTGGAGGCAGAGGTCTGTCAGGGTCGCGATTCGGTCTGGTGCCTCATTCGGCGCAAGGGCCGCGGCGGGCTGGCCCTTCGCGCGGCCTATGTAAACGGCGCCGGCTTCACCTGTCGCGAGGTGCCGGCGGAGCCCGGCGAGGTGCTGCAGCTGGAGATTGACAGCGTTCTGGGGAAGCACCGGCTGTGCTTCAGCACCAGCGGGGCCGACCTGCACCGCCTGCGCGCCGTGACCCACTTCATCCCCTCGGCCCCGATGCATATCCCGTTTGTCCCGCGCGACCTCTATGTGCTGGGCAAGGATGACGACCCCACAAAGGCGCAAGGCAATGTCGAGGCCGCCCAGCGCGGGGTCAACGGCGGCCTAGTGTATTTCCGCTTCAGCGAACCCGATTTCGGCAGCGTCCTCTATTTCCAGAATCTCACCGCGCTGAACGATTACTTCCGCGCCAGCCGCACGAAACCCGATGGCGTCGTCGGTGGGCACTGGCCGGAGCTCGGCCTGCAACTGCCCACGCCGCAGACGCAGGAGGTGCAGGAACAGCGCGAGCTCAAGGCCGGCGAGGAGCTGGTGCTGTCCGACGCCATCGTGGTCTTTCGCGACTGGGCCGGAGACAACGAGCAGGAAATGGCGCGCCAGTTCCTGCAGATGCTCGGCGTAGCCTACAAGACGATCGAGCCGCCTGCGGTTGAGTATCACGATTGGGTCCAGCGGGCGGAACTGACGCTGAAGCACCTGGAGAGCGCGCCGCAGGCGACAGAGCGGCATTTCGGCGACCTCTATGTCATGCCTTATGTCGAGGGCGAGGTGCCGGACGTGATGGTGCAACTCTCGGTCATCAATTCGCTGTGCGAATACGGGATGTGGCGGGGCGAACCCGTGCCGCTGGAGGCCGAATTGTGGAAAGGCATGGAGCGGTTCTATGACCCCAAGCTCAAGATGCTGCGCCGCTTCCTGCCCGATGTCGGCGACGCCAAGGATCCGGACGCGGTCGATTCCTGGTACTATTACCATCCTCTGCTCAACCTCGGCCGCCTCGCTCTGCGCGGGCACAAGGACGCCAAGACGCTGCTGTTCAAATCGGTCGAGTATGGCATCCGGGCGGCGCAGCATTTCGATTACGCGTGGCCGGTCATGTACAAGGCCCAGGATTTTTCGATCATCCAGAAGGCCCGCGGGGACGAGCGGTTCGGGCAGACCGACGTCGGCGGCATCTACGCCTACGTGATGCTGCAGTGCTTCGAACTGACCGGCGAGGATCGGTTCATCCAGGAGGCGCGAAGGGCAATCGACAAGGGCCGGGGCCTGCGTTTCGATCTGCTCTATCAGACGAACCTGACCGTCTGGGGCGCCGTGGCGTGCATGCGCTTGTGGCGCATCACCGAGGATGCCGACTACCTGGCGCAGAGCTACGCCAATCTGGCCGGCTTCTTCCACACAATTCCGTCCTGTGGGAATCGCAGATCGGCGCCGCGCGGCACTACCAGACCTTCATGGGCACGACCTGCCTGCACGACGCGGCCTACATGGCGATGTACGAGTGCTTCGAGAGCTTCGCCGGGTTCGAGGAATACCTCGCCCAGGCCGGCCCCGATCTCGAGCCGGCGGCGCGGATGCTGTGCGGCGACTTCTGCAAGTTCGCGCTCAGCCTGGCCTGGTTCTACTTTCCCGACACCCTCCCGGCGGAGATCCTGCACCGGGGCGAGCATCAGAGCGGGACCATCAACCGCGAGCTCTCCTTCCCGCTGGAGGACCTCTATGCCGACGGGCAGGCGCCGGGGCAGATCGGGCAGGAAATCTATGGCTGCGGCGGGGCGTTCATCTTCGCCACACGCTCCCACCACGCGGTGGAGGATGCGCGCTTCCGGCTGTTCTGCGACGGCTTCATCCGCAGCCACGAACGGACCGGAGAGCGCGCCCTGAGCGTGCAGCTCGACGGCGGCGAGACCTGCCTGGTCAACCTCCGGCTCCTTCGCCTCAAGCGCAAGAAGCTGCCCAAGGCCTCTGTCATCACCGCCGGCGGGGATACGATCCGGCCGCACGAAGTCTCTGACGAGCGGATCGACTTCCATGTGCCTGCCTATGGGCGGGTGATCCTCACCTGGGACTGACACAGCATGGGAAAGACAGACCACACAACGCTCGCCGGCAAGCGCATCCTTGTGACCGGCGGCACCACCGGCATCGGCCGAGCCACGGTGAAGATGCTGGTGGAGCAGGGAGCCCGCGTCCTCACCTTCGGCCGGCATCGGCAGGAGCTGGACGATGCGCTGGAGAACGCCAGGGGCGGCTCCGGCGAGGTATCGGGCCTGACCGCCGACAGCAGTTCGCGCGAGGGCGTGCGCGAGGTTTTCGCCGCGCTCGATGAGCGGCTCGGCGGGATCGACATGCTGGTCTGCTGCGCGGCGCTCGGTGCCGGCCCTCTGCACGAGAGCGAGGAAGAGGAATGGCGCTATGCGATCGAGACCAACCTGCTCGGTTACATCGCCTGCGCCTGGCACGCGATCAAGCGCATGGAGCAGAGCGGCGGCGGCCACCTGCTGTTCGTCGGCTCGATCAGCAGCACGATCAAGGCGGCGGGCGAGAGCGTCTATTCCGCCACCAAGGCCGGGATCGATGCCTTCGCCGAGACGCTGCGCAAGGAGATTTCCGACGAGAAGAACATCAAGATCAGCGTGATCCAGCCCGGCTCGGTCGGCACGGATATGCAGGAGTGCACGGTCGAACAGCAGCGCGAGGCGATCGCCAATCACCAGATGCTCTATGCCGAGGAAGTGGCCGAGGCGATCCTGTTCGCGCTGACACGGTCCGAGCGGGCTGATGTGGTGACGCTGCGCATCGAGCCGCGCGTCCAGAAAACCAGCTGATCTCCGGTCGAGGCGGCAAGGCTCTTCACCGATGGACGCGGGGCGGACATCGTGTTCGAATGCGCGGGCGGCGATTCAATGCCGGAGACCTTTCCGCAGGCGACGAAGATGGCACGGCGGGGGGGAAAGGTGGTCCTGATCGGCGGCTTCGACGCGGGCGAAACCGCGATCCCGCTGGAATGGCAGCGCATCCAGATGTCGGAGATCCAGATCATCCCTTCGGCAAGCTTCTCGTACCGCGACATCTACGCCGAGCAGGGCGAGGTGGTGGAGCTGATCGCGAAGGGAAAACTGCCTGTCCACAAGCTGATCACCCACCGTTTCTCGCTCGACCAGATCAACGAGGCATTCGACGTGGCACAGAAGAAGGACGAGACTGGCGCGGTGTTCGTCGCGATCACTATCGGAGAGCATCAGCTTCCCGGTGTAGCCTGCGGTTGGGGGGCAGAGGAAGATCCGCCGGACGGCCAGCAGGCGGTGTAATTCGCGCAGCCCGACGAGCAGTGCCGGCCCGAACTGCGTTTGCGGCCTCGGCCCCAGCGGGCAGCGTGGATGGAAGCGCAGGTCTGGAAGATCGGGCGGCAGGCGTCGCGAGGCCAGGTAGGCCTCGGCCAGTGTGCCGGCGATCTCGCCGGCATCGTCCCACAGCCTCGCGATATTGGCTTCGCCGCCTACGCCGGCCGCGGGCGGCTCGAAGCCGCGGGTCGGGCGTATGGTGTGCAATGCGCGCAGCACCTCCGCCGGGTCGCAACCGGCAAAGCAGTGCACGATGATGCCGCGGTCACCCTGGCGGGAGCTATCTCGGAATTTGGGTGACGAGGTGATCAGGCGGGCAGTTTGATTGGCCGTCGATGACTTCGGTGCCGTCCTGGAACCTGACACCTGCGACGACTTTGGGCAACTGGTTCTCTCCCTTCAATCGGCGCCACGTTCGTGATGCGGCGATGACGAGCTTGAAGACCATGAGCCGTGCCGTCTTTGACGAGAACGCGCCTTTGGTGCGTACAGTCCTGTGGCGCA
>NZ_JACIYP010000253.1 GCF_014359905.1 Hoeflea sp.
TGCGATCAGCGCCTCGGAGCAGGCTCTGGCCCGTGACGCGCTGTCGGACCGGCCCGATGAAAAGGGCAGCACGAGCCGATGATTGGCCGAGCGCCAGATTGCCGTCGCTTCGCCAAGGAAGTCGAAACCGTTCTCGCTGCAAATGTCCCGGGACAGCTCATAGAGACGCACGGCCTCCTCGCCGTCCACGGGGCTGACCGGATTGACCGTCAACGCCCGGTCGCCGCGCCAGCCTGCCGTCCGAGCGGGCGGATTGGCAACCACGCCCGTCATCGTCCCCATGCGCCATGACCACAGCCGCGGATCGACACCCTGGCCGTTGGTGGTGATCTTGGCCCCGTCAATGGACGAGAACGCGCCTCTGACCATGTCGAACAGGATCCGGACATTGTCGGGCAGGCCGTAGATCGCGCCATAAAGGTTCCAGTAGCCGCCGCCGAATGCCTCACCGGCCGCTTTCACCGCGCTGGCCGCCATGACGCCCTGGCCCTGATAGTCGCTGCGCCGCTTGCCCAGCAGCGCCGCTTCGTGAAGCGCGTTGCTGACCGCGACGCCGTTGGCCACCACCATGTTGAGCTTGAGCGGCCCGAGCACATCGAACAGGGCGCCAAGATCATCCTCATTGGGGACAGAGACCATGAACGGCTGGTAGGCCGGGGGTTGCGGCATCATCCACATGCCCACCTTGGTCACGACGCCGAAGTCCGACTGCGTGAAGAGGCCATCGACCCACGGGCCATATCCGAACTTGAACAGCTGCCAACAGGTGCTCTTCGGCATCGCGCCCATGCCGGTGCGCACGACCTTGCCGTCAGCCAGCATCACTTCGAGGCCGCACTGCATCAGGAAGTGGTCAGAATAGGGGGTATAGCCGGGCCGCCGGTTGACGAAACTCGCCGCGACGCTTTCATCGGGGTCTCCGGGATAATCGACCCACAGCTTGAGACCGTTTTCCTTGATGTGGGCATCGAGCTGGCGGAAGGTGACCCCCGGTTCGACGAGGCAGGTCGCCAGCTCGCCATCGACCTCGATGATCTCGTTCATGTTCTGCAGATCGACGATGATCACCTTGTCCTGCGCGGCCTTTTCGAGGCCGTAGGCGCCGTTGCACACCGCCTGGACGACCGCGCCGCCCTTCTCGGCCAGCTGCAGGATCTCGGCGAGTTGCCCCAGGTCGGCGGGGAGGGCCACGCCCGCAGGAGCCGCCCCGGGCACCGCATAGCGGGCCAGGGTCTGCGGATTGCGGTCCAGTCCGGCAGCGCCTAGTGCTTGCTCGAGCGCCTCGAGCGCTGCCGTTTGACGAGCTTGATCGATCATGGCTCCGTTCAGCCTTGTTGCTGGAGAATCTTGGGATAGCGGTCGAGATTGCCGGCATCGACCGCGAAATCGGCCGATCGCTCAGCAGGATCTATCGCGCTCGCCGGCTCGCTGTCGCGCCACGAGAAATTGCAGGTCGGGCAGCGGTAGATGGTCCAGACGACCTCTCCGTCCTGTTTGCCCACGTAGTCGGTGACGGCGCCCTCGCTCTTGCATCGCCCGCACACGGTCTGGGTCATTGCAGGGCTCCTTGCTGCATCATCCGGATGCGCTTGCTCAGTTCGTCGATCTCGTCGCCGGTCGGGGGGGTGACGAGATGCGCCTCGCCGACCGGGTCGGGCGGAAGATAGCTGGTGGCGTCGATGATCAGGCGATGGCCCTTGCCGGGCACCACTGCGGAAGGGTCGATCGGTACGGCAGGCATATTGGGCAGCACGATGATGTCGTCCGCGCGGGTGCGGGTGGACAGCGCCCACATCACCTGGTTCAGATCGAACGGATCGACATCCGCATCGACCATGATCAGGTTCTTGAGGTACATCACCCCGTGCGGCGTGCTCAAGGCGCGCAGGGCGACCGTCTTGGCAAAGCCCGCCATGCGGTTCTTGACCGAGATGATCCCCGTCAGACCATGTTGGTAAAGCGCATTGACGGCGGTGACCTCGGGAAAGCTCTGGCGCAGCTGCGCATAGATCGGCGCCGACGTGTGCAAGCCGATCAGCGTGTCGTGCTCGGTCCAGCCGCGGCCGATATAGATGTTCTCGAAGATCGGGTCGCGCCGGTGTGACACCGCGGTGACCTTGAACAGCGGGGCCTTGCGCACGCCGCTGTAGGAACCGGGGAATTCGCCGAACGGGCCTTCGAGCACGCGTTCGCCCAGCTGGAGCTCGGCCTCGATGACGATTTCGCTGTCCGCGAGGATATCGATGTCGTTTCCGGACTTGGTCAGCCGGATCGGAGCACCCATCATTGCCGAGGCGTAGGAATATTCCGATTCCTCATAGCCGATCGGCGTCGCGGCAAAGACCGCAAGGCCCGGATGATTGCCCAACATCACCGCGATCCTGAGCGGAACTCCGGCCCGCTCTGCGGCCAGAATCTGCCGGCCCATGTCGTGCGCCGGGATGGTCATCAGCGAAAAGCTGTCCGGCCCCTGGATCTGCAGGCGGTAGATGCCGACGTTCTGCTTGCCGAAATCGTCGGGCTCCAGCGGATCGCGCGAGGCGACCGAGGCCTTGCCGATATAGAAGCCGCCATCGTATTCGTTGATCCGATAGACCGGCAGGATGTCGTACAGATTGATGTCCTGTTCGATCCGGCACTCGTGGACGAGAGCCTGACTTTCGGGAACATGGCTGATCTGAGCGGTGGAATCGCCCCACCGTCCGGCGATCTCGAAGAACAGTTCGCGGATCGTCGTTCCCTTGGGGCGACCGAGCAGCAGCGCGATGTTGTCCCACGAACCGTGCACCCCGACCGCGAGGCGCTTGCCGGGATAACCGGCGATGTTGTCAAACACGATCGCCGGCGCGCCATTGGCATCGCGCGAGGCTGCGACGGCAATGTTGCGAATCCCGGGCTCGGGCATGACCCGATCGCTCCAGGTGATGGCCTGGCCCGCATCCTCGAGCAGTTCGAGAAAATCGCGCAGCGAGGAGATCGACTGCGCCCTGTTCGAAAGATCGGTCATAGCTGCCCCTTGCTGCTCAGTGCCCGCCGGCGCCATCGACCGGGGACTGGATGGTCACCCACTTCCATTCGGTCATGATGTCGAGATCGGCCTCGGTCCCTTCGCGTCCGAAGCCGGACGACTTGATGCCGCCGAACGGGACGTGGGGCTCGTCGTACAGCGTGGGTGCGTTGATGTGCACCATCCCCGCTTCGGCCTGCTGCGCAAAGCGCAGCGCCTTGTCGATGTCGCGGGTGAAGATCGAAGCGCTCAGGCCGTATTCGGTGTCGTTGGCGAGTTCGAGCGCTTCTTCGATCGTGTCGAACGGATAGAGCGAGGTCACCGGGCCAAAGGTCTCTTCGGCAAAGACAGTCATGTCCGGCGTGACTCCGCGCAGCACCGTGGCTGAACAGAAGTTTCCGTTCCACTCTCCGCCCGCCAGCACTTCGGCACCCTTGGTGCGGGCGTCATCGATATGGCGGCGCACACGCTCGCGCTGCCGTTCGGAGATGATCGGCCCCAGCATCGTCGTCGGCTCACGCAGGTTCCCGGCCCGGGCGTTCGCCGGTGCGGCGGCGAATGCTTCGGCGAACTTGTCGAAGATCGGCCGTTCGACATAGATGCGCGAGGCACCCAAGCAGACCAGCCCCAGATACATGAAAATACTGAACAAAGCGGCACCGACCGCTTTGTCCAGGTCGGCGTCCGCACACACGACGAGCGGGCTCTTCCCGCCCAGCTCCAGCGTGTACTTCTTGAGATCGCGCGCCGCGATTTGCGCGATATGTTTTCCTACCCGCGAGGAGCCGGTGAAGGTGATCGCGGAGACCTTCGGATGGCCGGTCAGCGCATCGCCGATCTCTGCGCCATTGCCGTAGACGACGTTGAACAGGCCGTCCGGAACGCCCGCGTTTTTCCACAGATCGGCCAAGAGGTGCGCGACCATCGGCGCGGCTTCGGACGGCAGCAAGACGAAGGCGTTGCCCGTGGCCAGGGCCATCGCCGATTGCTTGATCCCCTTGATCAAGGGCACGTTGAACGGCGTGATTCCGGCAACCACCCCGACCGGCTGGCGCAGGCTCATGCTGAAGCGGCCCGGCGTATCCGACGGGATGGTCTCACCGCGCACCCTGCGCGGCACACCTGCGGCCGCGCGCAGGAAGCCTATGGCGAAGCGCGTCTCGAACCCGGCTTTGGCGATCGGCGAGCCGATCTCATCGACCAGCACGTCGGTGAACGCGGCAACATCGCGTTCCATGATCGCCGCCGCTTTCGTCAGCCAGCCCTCGCGTATGGCGGCAGGGGTATCGCGGTGGGCGAGAAACGCGCGGTGCGCTTCCTCCACCGCGCGGTCGACATCGTCGGCGGTCCCCGCCGGGACGCGGGAATAGACGCTGTCGTCAATCGGGTTGAGATCGTCGAAATAGGTGCCGCCCGACGGGCTGACCGCCGTGCCGCCGATCCAGTGCGCGAGATTGGTCATGGTAACCTGGTCCTTGATTTTGCCGGGCGGGGCGGGGGGCCTGTCAGACCGATCCCCG
>NZ_JACIYP010000254.1 GCF_014359905.1 Hoeflea sp.
ATCGAACACCTCGCCATCCACCGCGTCACCGCGGCCAACGAAGGATTGCAACAGGATATTGCCGTCCTTCATGACGCGCGGCAAAGCCGCGTTGGTAACCGGCGTGGACAGGAAGTAGAAGTTGAAAACACCTTCGCGCTTGAGCTGCTCATAGCATTCCACGCCGCGCTGCGGTTCGTTGCCGTGGTCGCGCACGATGAGTTCGACGGGATGGCCCTCGATGCCCCCGTTGTCGTTGGTATACATCGCAAGATCCTGCGCTGCCTGCGCCACCTGGGGCGAGACGAACGTGTACGACTTGCTGAGGTCGAAGCAGAGTCCGAAACGGATCGGCTCCGCGGACTGGGCGGAGGCGACCGTCGCGCCTGTCGCCAACGCAGCGGCAAGCGCCGCCGCCTTGATGGGCTGTCTGATCTTCATTTCTCTTTCTCCCTTTGGAACAGGTGCGGGGCGATTTCTTGTTTTCCGGACGCGCCGCCCCGCGTTGCACGGCGCCTGCCGGCATCATGCCGTCATTGCCCGTATTTCGAGGAACTTTCCCGGACCACGTCCCAGACGATGTCGGTATATTCCGCGATCCAGTCGGTCTGCGGAACCCAGGTTTCACCATCCCACATCTCGATGCGCGTCCTGCCGCCACCGCCGTGGTCTTCCGCTGTCACCGTTATCGGTGCCATCAGACCATTCGCATCGAAGTCTTCCAGCGATTCGAGGCCGGCCTTGTAGGTTTGCGCCGTGATCGGCAGTCCGTGAAGTTCCGCGGCCTTGCGCGCGGCCTCGAAGATGATCGAATACATCGCCAGGCCGGTGTTGTAGTAGACGTCCTGCGTATTCACCAGCGGACCGGAGCCCTGCCCGGTGTCGTAGAGCTCCCGGATGATTTCCAGGCGCAGGGGCACATCCAGACCGCCCACGACATTCGTGCCGCGCTTGAGGCCGGTGGCCGCCTCGGCACCGATATTGGCAATATCCACTTCGTTCAGCCAGTTGACCGAAATGTACTTGTCCATCGGGATGCGATTGCGCTGCATCTCTTTTGACGCGACGACATGGGCGCCGCCGAGCATCCACGAGATCACGTGATCGGGATTGTCGCGGCGCATCTTCGACCAGGCGCCCGCCTGATCGCTGCCGGGCAGCGGCACGGGGTAGAGCAGAAGCTCGAAGCCCTCCTTTTCCGCCAGCGTTTCGAGAATCTCGATCGGCTCCTGCCCGAACGGGTAATCGAAATAGATGTAGCCGACCTTGACGCCCGCAAGATCGCCATCGTGCAGTTGCTTGATGTAGCCGATATCGTTCGCGACCTGCCCCCAATAGGTCGGGCCGGCCGGATAGACCCATTCGAAAACGGTGCCGTCCACCGCATCGCCACGCCCGACCAGCGACTGCATGAGAATGCGTTCGTCTTCCATCGCGCGCGGCAGGATCGCCAGCGACACCGGCGTCGACAGGGTATCGAACACGAACACGCCCTCGCGGCTCAGCCGCGAGTAGCATTCGATGCCGCGCTGCGGCTCGTTGCCGTGGTCACGGACGATCACCTCGACCGGTTCGCCGCCGATCCCGCCCCTCATGTTGATCAGCTTCGCCAGATCCATCGCCGCCTGCGAAACCTGCGGCGTGGCAAAGGTATAGGCCTTGCTGAGGTCGTAGCAGACGCCAACCCTGAATGGCTCGGCGAAAGCCTGGCTTCCGGATATCAATCCGGCCATCAGCGAAATGGCGGCCAACGCCTTTGTAACCTGTTTCATCACGTCCTCCCTGAACACTCTCGATTTGGAACCTCAGCTCAGCCAGCGCTTGCGCCGGCTGTAGTGCTTGACGTTGTGGAAATCGGTGCCTTCTCCGCCGCCAAGATAGAATTCCTGGATGTCGGAATTCGATTTGAGGGCCTCGGCCGTGCCGTGCATCACGACGCGGCCGTTCTCGATCAGATAACCTTCCGAAACGATCTCCAGCGCCGCCAGGGCGTTCTGTTCCACCAGCAGGACCGACAGGCCCTGCTCATGGTTGATCTTCTGAAGGATACCGAAGATTTCCTCCACCAGGAATGGCGCAAGTCCAAGGCTCGGCTCGTCCAGCATCAGCAGGCGCGGCTGGGTCACCAGCGCCCGGCCGATGGCAAGCATCTGCTGCTCGCCGCCAGACAGATAGCCCGCCTGCGAATTGCGCCGCTCGGCGAGGCGGGGGAAATAGGTGTAGATCTTTTGCTTTTCCACATTCAGCGCCGATCGGGACATTCCCATCGGTGCGGCTGCGGTCAGGTTCTCGTCCGGAGTCAGATGTTCGAAGACACGCCGCCCTTCGATGACGTGACAGATCCCCATGGCAACGCGGTTCTGTGCAAGCATTTCGGTGATATCCGTGCCTTCGAACCGGATTTCCCCCCGACTGATACGCCCGCGTTCGGCCTTCAAAAGACCGCTGATCGCTTTCAGGGTCGTGCTTTTTCCGGCTCCGTTCGAACCCAGAAGCGCGATCATCTCGCCCTCGGGAACCTGAACCGAAACACCCTTTATCGCCAGCATCACGTTGTCATACAGCACCTCGACACTGTTCATCGACAGAATGGCCGGGGCTTCGACGTTTTCCTGCATGGGCATATCCGTTCACTTTCTCATCTGATCGAAGGGCCAGACCATCAGATAATCCCTGATGTTGCCGTAGAGCTTTCCGAGACCGAGTGGTTCGATCAGAAGAACGATGACGATCAGCGCGCCGTAAACGGCATTCGGGATGTGGGCGAGCGTTTCGACATTGATCTGCATCCCGAGCGACTGGCTTGCCGTGACGACAAACGTGTTCACCAACCCCGGCACGAGCAGGATCAGGGCAACCCCGAAATAGGATCCGATGATGCTCGACAATCCGCCGACGATCACCATCGCCAGCACCTGGATCGACACGTTCACCGAGAACTGTTCCGGGGCCGCGAGGAAGAAAAAGGTCGCAACGAGCAAGGCGCCGCTGACGCCCGCGATGAACGACGATGTCGCGAAGGCCAGGATCTTGTAGTAGAAACTGTTCACGCCCAGGATAGCGGCGGCAAAGTCCTTTTCCCGCACGGCGACCAGGGCGCGCCCCAGCCCCGTGCGCTTGAGGTTCAGCATGAAGATCGTCACCAGCACGCACCATCCGAAGGCGACGTAATAATAGCCGGCATCGGAGGTGATCTCCTGCCCCAGCAGCGCCAGCGTCGGCGACTGGAGCGAGGCATGCGAGCCCCCCGAAATCGCCGGCGTATGGTTCAGCACCCAGTCCATCACGAACTGCATCGCCAGCGTCGTGAGCGCGAGATAGAGGCCTTTCACCCGCAGGGCGGCAAAGGCGAACAGGCTGCCGATCACCGAGGATGCCAGCCCGCCGATGATCAGCGCGAATTCCCAGGGCACCCCGAACCGCGCGGCGTGAATCGCCGAATAGGCGCCGACGGCCATGACCGCGGCATAACCCAGATGAAGCTGCCCGGCCCATCCCGTCACCAGGTTCAGCCCCAGGGCCGCCGCCGTCCAGATCAGCCAGGGCAGCATGTAACTGTTCAGGTAAAGCGACGGGATGATGAACGGTGCCGCCAGTCCGAACAGAAGGAAGAACACCGCCAGGTTCCGGTCGGCCGGAACCGTGAACATGCGGCTGTCCGAGGCGTAACTGGCGTGATGGACACCGGAAAGTCGATAGAACATCGCCTAGACCCTTTCGATGTCGTGACGGCCGAACAATCCGTGCGGACGGATCATGACGGTCAGGATGAGAACCGCCGCGACGATGAGCTCACGGCTGCCGCCGCCGACGAGCGGGTCGAGAAAGTCGGCTCCGACATTTTCCACGATGCCGAGAATGATCCCTGCGAGAACCGCGCCGAGAATGCTGTCGAGCCCGCCCAGAACGGCCACCGCCAGGCCCTTGAGCAGCAGCAGCGACAGCGCCTGATCGACACCCTGAATCTCGCCCCAGATGACACCTGCCGCGACGGCCACGACCGACGCCAGCGCCCAGGACAGCCCGACGCCGCGTTCGACCGATATCCCGACCGACCACGACGCCATGTAATCATCCGCGATCGCCCGCAACTTGATCCCGGTCCGGGTTCGAAAGAACAGCATGAAGGCGACAAACAGCGCCAGCGCAACGCCGGCGCCGACGAGGTGGATGCGACTTATGAAGATGTCGCCCAGGAAAAACGGTTCATAGCTGACCCCCAGCTCCATCGAACGCGACGTCCCGCCCCAGATCGCAAGCGTCGTGCCCCGCAGGAAAATGTCGAGGCCGAGGGTCAGCATCAGGATCATCACCACCGGCCGGCCGGCGAGACGGCGCAGCGCAACACGCTCAATGGCAAAACCCAGGCCGAACATGACGACCGCAGCCAGTGGAATGGCCAGCCAGAGCGCCATGCCCACATCGCGCGCCAGGGCAAGAACTACGTAGGCGCCGAGCATTGTCAGCCCGCCCTGCGCCAGATTGGGCACCGAGGACGCCTTGTAGATCAGCACCAGGCCGATGGCGAAAAGGGA
>NZ_JACIYP010000255.1 GCF_014359905.1 Hoeflea sp.
TGTTCGAAGGTACCCCGGCATCCGGGCCAGCAGCGCCGGCACCCGCGCCCGCGGCCAAGGACCACAAGTAAGCCGGCGTTCCTGCCCAGGGCGGGGCGGGGGGGCGGGGCAGGGGTGGCTTTTGGGTTGCGACCCGGGCATTCGACCTATAGTTTATCCTGCATAATTTGCATCCTGCCCGCGCCATGGCTGCATGACTTCAGGCTGGCGGTCGATTTGGTGAAGTTGGTATTGGCGTTGATCACCCGGCATCGAATGCCTGGTTGTCGAACGTCTGAATTCGGGATGTAGGGGCACGACCGCGTCAGTCACTCGTTTGTGGCCGTACCCATCTGGTGGTGCGGTCGGTGACGGGCTGGAGCGGACGTGGCAAGACCGGCGGTTGACGCCTTGATCGTTTGGAGCCTTGGGTTCCGGCGAAAAAGGCGACCGGTGCGAGGGTCGCGGGGATGTGGTCTCTCGCCAGGCACGACTGGACGGTTGCCAAGCGTGTTGAGACGTAAGGAGGGGGCGTCCGATCAGCGTGATGACTGAAAAACGCCATAGAATTCTGCGGCCGGTATCGGCCTTGCTGGAACGCCTGTTCGTTGACCGGCAGATCATCCTTCGTTCCGAAGGGCATACCCGCTATTTCCTGCTGCCGCGCCGCACGCAGATGATCAGCGTCGCCGTGTTGATGGGGCTGGTCGGCTATGTCGTCGTCGCCACCGTCGGCTATGTCGAGAAAAGCCGCATCATGATGAGCAAGGACGAGTCGGTCGAACGCTCGCAGCTTGCCTATCGAAATCTCCTGGACCAGGTCGCCAACTACCGCGAATCCATCGTTACCATCACCAAGGATCTGCGCGAGAAGCAGGCCTTCCTGCGCCAGCTTTTCGAGCAGAACGAATCGCTGAAGCAGAATCTGAACACGGCCGAGAGCCAGTTGAAGCAGACCGAGACCGAGCGCAAGCAGATCGTCGAGGGGCGCATGGCGATGCGCGACCAGATGATGGCGCTCGAGAACGAGGTCAAGAATATGAACTCGCAGAATGTTGGCCTGGAAAAGCACATGGCCATGCTGCGGGGCAAGCTGTCGGACGCGGAAGCGGCTGCAGCCAATCTCGACCAGACCCGCAGCCAGCAGGCGGCGATGATCCTCGATTTGCGCAAGCGCCTGGCGCTTGAACAGACCAGGACCGAGCGGATGGATTTCGAGATGGCCTCGATGCGCCAGGATCTGCAGAAGGCGATGAGTGACCGTGGCGAGATCGTCGGCGAGAAAGAGACGCTGCACACCAGCATCGAGCAGCTGGAACGGCAGATCGCCGAGATGAAGATCGCGCATCACGAGGCGCTGCGGCGCTTCGCGGAGCGGACGCTGGAACGCATCGCCTTCGCCGAGGATCTGATCGCCAAAACCGGCGTGCCGGTGTTCGATCTGCTGCCCGGGCCGCCGCCGCCGCCGCCGCCGCCGCGCGAACTGGCGAAAGGTCCGCAGGGCGGTCCGTTCGTTCCCTATCGCGAGGAAAGCGGCATCGCCGCTACGCGCGGGGAAAGCCTGTCGCGTGCCGGCCTAAGGGCTGTGTCCCTGGAGCATCTCGAGGCCTCCATCGAGGCGCAGATGGACCGGTGGGAGCATGTGCAGAATATCCTGGTGGCCATCCCCTTCGCGGCGCCGATGACGGAATATGCGCTCAGCAGCGGTTTCGGCCCGCGCAGCGACCCGTTCAGCCGGCGGCCGGCCCGTCATGAAGGGCTTGATTTCACGGCGCCTTACAAGAGCGATATCCTGGTTACGGCACCTGGCATTGTGCGACATGCCGGGTGGCGCAGCCAGTATGGACGGCTGGTTGAAGTGGACCATGGCAACGGTCTTTCGACACGATACGCGCATCTGGCAAAAGTCACCGTCAAGGTGGGGGAAAAGGTTGAATTCGGCGATGTCATCGGGCTGCTCGGATCATCGGGACGTAGTACGGGACCGCACCTGCACTATGAAATCCTGGTGAACGGACGGCCTTACGATCCCCTCAAATTCATCAAGGCTGGTCAACATGTTCTCAAGAGCCAATAAATCGGCGAAAGGCGCGGATCGTCCCGTCATGCCGTCGATCATCAGCGCCAATCTGCGCATTACCGGCAATCTGGAAAGCGAAGGCGACATCCAGATCGACGGTGTCGTGGAGGGCGATATCCGCTCATCCAGCCTGACGGTCAGCGACAGCGCCACGGTACGCGGCGCCATTGAGGCTGATACGGTCGCCATCGCCGGCAGCGTTACCGGGCAGATCAAGGCCAAGACCGTCACACTGCAGCGCACGGCCCGCGTCATCGCCGATATCGTGCAGGAATCGCTGTCGATTGAGCCGGGCGCCTATTTCGAAGGCAATACAAGGCGCATCGCGCAAGAAGCGCCACGCAAGCTGGAACAGCCGAAGCTGGAGCAACCCCAGCCGGGAAAGTCGCTTAGCGGTCCAGCTGGCGGTACTTCGGAGTCCGTCCGTCCTGCCCTGACGAATGGGGCTGCACCCAACGGCGCCGCGCCCAACGGGCTGGGCACGGAAGACAAGACCGGGCCGGGCCAACTGCGCGTCTGAGGATAGGACACACGCCCCTGCTTTCCGGCCAGGGCGTTTAGAAGATTGCGGGCGGGGGGCAAACCCCGCCCGTTTTCTTTAGGCCCCGCCCGTTTTCGTCAGACCTCGCCCGCTTTCGTCAGGGCCTCGAGGAAGGTCGCCTGATCGACATTGCCGCCGGAGCAGACCACGGCCACGGTCTTGCCCGTCATGTCGATCTTGCCGGTGACGGCGGCGGCCAGCGCCACCGCGCCGCCGGGCTCGGCCACCAGCTTCAGATAGCGGAAGGCATGCGCCATGCCGATCTGCGCCTCGGCGTCGCTGACCACGAGGCCGGCCTTCAGCAGCTTGCGGTTCAGCTCGAAGGTGATCTCGCCCGGCTTTTCCGCCAGCAGCGCATCGCAGATCGAGCGGTTCGACATGTCGTTGGCGATCCGGCTACCGCTGGCCAGCGAGCGGGCGGTGTCGTCGAAGCCGGTCGGCTCCACGGCATAGACCGGCACGCCCGGCAGCTTTTCCGACAGCGCCAGCGCGGTGCCGGAGACCAGCCCGCCGCCGCCGCAGCACACCAGCACCGCGTCCAGCATGGCACCCAGCTCGGCGGCTTGTTCGGCGATTTCCAGACCGATGGTGCCCTGGCCGGCGATCACGCCGGCATCGTCATAGGGGCGCACGATGGTGGCGCCACGCTCGGCGGCGATGCGGGCGCCGATCTCCTCCCGGTTCTCGCCGAAACGGTCGTAGGTCACAACCTCGGCGCCATAGGCCCTGGTGTTGGCAATCTTGATGGCGGGCGCGTCGGCCGGCATGACGATGACCGCCGGCAGGCCGAGCATGGCGGCGGCGCAGGCCACACCCTGCGCATGATTGCCCGAGGAATAGGCGACCACGCCGGCCTTGCGCTGTGCCTCCGGGATCATCGAGATGCGGTTGAAGGCGCCGCGGAATTTGAAGCTGCCGGTCTTCTGCAGCATTTCCGGCTTCACCAGCAGCCGGCCGCCCAGCTTGGCATTCAGCAGCGGCGCTTCCAGCAGCGGCGTGCGCACGGCATGGCCCTTGATGCGCCCGGCGGCGGCCAGCACATCATCGAAGCGCGGCGGGGTGCTGTTGGTCAGGGATGCCATGTCTCGTCTCCGGAAGGTGATGTTGGGATGGCTTTGTCTTGCGCCGGAAACGGGGATCGGTCAAGGGGACTGCGCCACCGGGCCGGGGGGCCTGCTCCGCTGGCCATTGCCGGACGGACGGGAACGGCGCATGTTGCGTGCGGCCTGTCCCGATACCGGTTGAACCCTGCGGTTGCCGGTCTGCGGAAGACCGATCTTTCCCGTCAACATGCTTCCTTTGTGGAGACGATTTCCATGACATCCCGTGCCTGGCTCTGTTCGCTGGTCGTTGCTGCGCTGCTGCTTCTGTCGCCCGGTGCCTGGGCGCAGGGAAAGCAGGATTTCACGGTGGAAAACCAGACCGGCTATGACATCAGCCATGTCTATGTCTCGCCCTCCGATTCTGAGAATTGGGGCGAGGATATCCTCGGCCAGGACGTTCTGGAGGACAAGGCGGCGGTCGATATCGAGTTCGACCGGGCTGATACGGCCTGCAAATGGGACCTCATGGTCACCTATGCCGATGACGATTCGAATGCCTTCTGGCGAGACATCGATCTGTGCACGGTTTCGGTCATAACCATTCGCTATAACCGGAAGACCGATAAGAGCACCGCCAGCTTCAGATAGGCGGCTGGCGCGGGGTGCTGGGCGGCCGGTTCAACCGCCGCTCAGCGCCGTTTCGGCCAGTTCGCGGAACTGTCGCATCGCGGTGCGGTAGGGGCCGGGGCCATGGCTGATGCGGGCGACGCCGAGATCCCCGAGCGTGCGTGCCGGCGGCGCGCCATCCAGCAGCATCACGTTCACCGGTAACGCCGTCTCGCGGCACAGC
>NZ_JACIYP010000256.1 GCF_014359905.1 Hoeflea sp.
GATTTGTAAGCCTTGTAGACCGCATTGGATTTGGGCGCGGTGGCGAGATAGACGCAAGCCTGCGCCAGCGCCAGTTCGCCCTCGGGCGATCCCAGGAAATCATAGGCGTCCTTTGCGGCGTTGGCGATGACCAGAGCCTGGGGATCGGCGAGGCCGATATCCTCGGACGCCATCCGCACCAGCCGCCGGCTGAGAAACAGCGGATCCTCGCCGGCGTCGAACATGCGGCAGAGATAATAGAGCGCCGCATCGGGATCGGAGCCGCGCACCGCCTTGTGCAGGGCCGAAATCAGATTGTAATGCCCGTCCTGGCCCTTGTCATAGACCGGGGCGCGGCGCTGGACGACATTGACCAGCGCTTCGGTGTCAAAGACTTCGCCCTCGCGGGCCGCGCGCCAGACCTCTTCGGCCAGCGTCAGCACCGCCCTTCCGTCGCCATCGGCCATACGGAGCAGGCTCAGGCGTGCACCTTCGTCCAGCGGCAACGGCTTGCCGGTCTCTTCCTCAGCGCGCATGAGCAGGCTTTCGAGGCTTGCTTCGTCATGGGGCTTGAAGGTGAGCACCCTGGCGCGGGAGAGAAGCGCGGCGTTGAGCTCGAAAGACGGGTTTTCGGTGGTGGCGCCGACCAGCACGATGGTGCCGTCCTCCATCACCGGCAGGAAGCTGTCCTGCTGGGCGCGGTTGAAGCGGTGGATCTCGTCGACGAACAGCAGCGTCTGGCGGCCGCCCATGCGGCGGGCGCGCGCCGTCTCGAACACCTTTTTGAGATCGGCCACGCCCGAGAAGATCGCCGAGATCTGGTCGAAGGCGAGATCGGTTTCACCCGCCAGCAGGCGCGCGACCGTGGTCTTGCCGGTGCCCGGAGGCCCCCAGAAGATCATCGAGCCGAGACTGCCCGAGGCGATCATGCGGGTGATGGCGCCATCGGGACCGGTCAGATGCGGCTGGCCGGTGACTTCGGAGAGCGTTTTCGGCCGCAGCCGGTCGGCGAGCGGACGGTGTCCGCTTTGCGCCGCACCGGCCGTGGCGAAGAGGTCACTCATGGCTCACCTTATGATCTGACGAATGCGCCGGCCGCCACGCACGATCTCGAACCGCCAGAAGCTAGCGCCTTCTGCCAGGATCTGTTCGATCGTGTCGACGCTGGCGATCTCCACGCCGTTGATCTCGGCAATCAGGTCGCCGGGGCGGAAACCGTAGCGTCCGGCAAGCGAGGCGCCCGGCACCTCGGTGACGATGACGCCGCGGACCGAGGGCGGTAGCCCCAAGGCTTCGGCAATCCTTGGCGTGATGTTGGAGACAATGGCGCCCGAAAACGGATTCTGGCCTTCAAGCTGGCGGCGGGCGCGGGGATCATCGGCGGGGGGCGCCGCCAGGGTGATCTCATAGGTCTTGCGGCCCGAGCGGCTCAGCACGTCCAGCGTGGCGGTCTTGCCCACGCCGGTGGTGGCAAGGCGATAGCCCAGCGCATCGGGATGCTCGATCGGCTGGCCGTTGTAGGCGAGCACGATGTCGCCGGCGCGCAGGCCCGCTTCGCCCGCCGGCCCGTCCTCCGCGACATCAGAGATCAGCGCGCCGGTGGCGCGATCAAGGCCGAGGGCTTCGGCGATGTCGGGCGTGACGCTTTCGAAACTGGCGCCGATATAGGGCCGCTCGAACACATCGGCGCCGGATTCGGCGGTTTCAGCGACGGCCCGAACCAGGTTGGCGGGAATGGCGAAGCCGATGCCGTTGGAGCCGCCGGACCGGCTGAAGATTGCCGTGTTGATGCCGATCAGGTGGCCGTTCATGTCAATCAGCGCACCGCCGGAATTGCCCGGGTTGATGGCGGCGTCGGTCTGGATGAAGAATCCGAAGTCGGACACCCCGACACGGTTGCGGGCGAGCGCCGAAACGATGCCGCTGGTCACCGTCTGGCCGACGCCGAACGGATTGCCGATGGCAAGCACAATATCGCCGACCTCGATGGCGTCGGTGTTGCCGAATTCGATCGCAGGAAACGGACCGTCGCCCTCGATCTGCAGGATGGCGAGGTCGAAACGTTCATCCTTGAGCAGGATCCGGCTTTCGAATTCGCGGCCATCAGCCAGCGCCACGCGAATGTCGTCAGCGTCCTTGATGACATGATTGTTGGTGACAACGATGCCGCGGCTTTCAATGATCACGCCGGAGCCGAGCGACGACTGGCGCTCGGTGCGGTTGGGCATGCGCTGGCCGAAGAACTGCTCGAAAAAAGGATCGCCCGCGAAAGGAGACATGCTGCGCTGGACCAGCCGGTCGGCATAGACATTGACGACGGCGGGCGCGGTTGCCTTCACCAGCGGCGAGAAGGACTGCATCATCTCGGCGCGCGACTGCGGCGGTTCGCGGCGCAGTTCCGTTATCGGTGCCGGCGGGGCCTTTGGCTGAGCCTCGTTTTCCGGGCCGCCGATCACATCGCGAAAGATCTTCCCGATGCTGTCGGTCAGCGAGTCCTCTGTCGATGTCTGGGCAAAAGCCGGCGCCAGGACAGGTACGCTCAGCACGGACAGGGCCAGCAGACTGAATAGGACGACGCGAAACCGCGAGCGATCTGGAATCATGACGGGAATCCTCGGTGATTTGGATCAGGCAAGACGTGAATAGCAAAGTCACCATGAGTTTGACAGCTTCAAGGCAATGGCGGCCGCCTGAGGATAATCGTCAAATGCAAGGGGAGATCCCACGCGACCCTCCCCGATCTGATCACCGGGTCTACACGAAAACGTGGTCGCAGAGTGCTTTGCCTCGCCGGTCAATCGTATATCCTGACCGCGAGACACAGTGGACCTCAAACGGTCCGTCACTTCGTCAGGAGCCGAAACCATGCCACCTTTCCGACCCCTCTCCATCCCGGGATCCGAAATCACGCCAGAGAGCGGCTATCTCCGACGGCGGGAATTGCTGCGGCTTGGCGCGGCCGGCGGGCTCGCGCTGGCTGCGCCGTCATTGGCCTCCGCAGCCACGGAGCTTGCGGCCCGCCCCGGCGGCTATGATCCGGACGAGCAGATCACGCCCGAAGCCGATGCGACCAGCTACAACAATTTCTATGAATTCGGCACCGGCAAGGCCGATCCCGCTGCCCATTCCGGCGATTTCAAGCCGCGGCCCTGGACCCTCACGGTGGACGGCCTGGCAGGCAAGCCGACCGAGTTCGATCTCGATGCGCTGATGGCGTTCGAACTCGAGGAACGGATCTACCGGATGCGCTGTGTCGAGGGCTGGTCGATGGTGATTCCGTGGATCGGCTTTCCGCTCGCAGCCCTTCTCGACCGGGTCGAGCCGCTCGGCAGCGCCAGATATGTGGCCTTCGAGACCGTCGTGCGGCCGGAGGAAATGCCTGGGCAACGCGGCGTGTTCCAGCCCCTGCCCTGGCCCTATGTCGAAGGCCTCAGGCTCGACGAGGCGCGCAGCCCGCTCACCATCCTGTCGCTGGGCATGTACGGCAAGACGCTGCCCAACCAGAACGGCGCGCCGGTGCGGCTGGTGGTGCCGTGGAAATACGGCTTCAAGGGCATCAAGTCGATCGTCCGGATCACGCTGACCGAAGAGCAGCCGGTCACGACCTGGAACAAACTGGCGCCGAACGAGTACGGGTTTTACGCCAACGTCAATCCCGATGTCGATCACCCGCGCTGGAGCCAGGCCACGGAAAACCGCATCGGCGGCGGCGGCTTCTTCGGCTCGAATGACCGGCCGACCTTGCCGTTCAACGGCTATGGCGACGAGGTGGCAAGCCTCTACGCCGGCATGGATCTGAAGGCGAATTTCTGACCATGCGCATGCCCGTGCTGCCCCGGCGTTATCACGGCGCCTCGATCTGGCTCCTCTATGCGCTGGGCCTCGTGCCGGCCCTATGGACCTTCTATCTCGGCGCGACCGGCCAGCTGGTCGGCAATCCGGTCAAGATCTTCGAGCACCTGCTGGGGGAATGGGCGCTGCGGTTCCTGATTCTGACGCTGGCGATCTCGCCGCTGAGGGATCTGGCAGGCATAAACTGGCTGCGCTACCGCCGTGCCCTCGGCCTGCTGGCGTTCTGGTATGTGCTCATGCATTTCACGGCCTACATGATCCTCGACAAGCGGCTGGCGCTCGACGTGATCGTCGAGGATGTGGTCAAGCGCTGGTTCATCACCATCGGCATGGCGGCTCTGGTGATGCTGATCCCTCTGGCGCTGACTTCGAACAAATGGTCGATCCGCAGGCTCGGCCCGAACTGGATACGGCTGCACCGCCTGATCTACCCGATCGCGGCGCTGGGCGCGCTGCACGTCTGCCTCTCGGTCAAGGTGATCGGGCCGGAACAGTTGCTCTATGCCGGGCTGGTGATCGTGCTGATCGGCTGGCGGCTGGTGCGGCCGCGATACATGGGGTGGAAACGCTCACCCCGCAACGCAAAAGGCCGGGCGCGTGAGGCGCCCGGC
>NZ_JACIYP010000257.1 GCF_014359905.1 Hoeflea sp.
ATGTCGTCATCGACCAGCGCTTCCCAATCGCTGTAGCGGGATTGGTCGGCAAGCCGGGCTTCGAGCGCCAGAAAATCCTCGATCTCCAGGCGCTCTTCAAGCGATACGTTCATTACCCCTCCCAACATATTGTGGTAACTGGCAGCCGAGCCAGCGACGCGGGACGAAAGGCCGGGACCAGCCCGGCCTTGTCTCAATTCAGGCGGCCCTGACGAGGCGGGCGGGCTGCGGACCGCCAGTCATCACGTCGCGATAATGGTGCCAGAACCCGCGATTGGTCAGCTCGTCGGTGAGATGGCCGACCATCACGCCGTCCTCCTCATGCTCCCGTTCGATGCCGCGGCTGAGGTCGAGCCAGCCGCCGGACTGGCCGAAAGCCTGCTGGGTGCGCTCGGCGATCACGGCGTCGTCGGCGAGCAGGAACGCCGCTGGTCCCATCGCGCCTTCGGACTGCCGCTTCAGGCGGTCATTGACGCCCTGCTCGACGTCTTCGAGCTGCATCGGCGTGTGCCAATGGATGCATTCGGTCGGGCTGACCGGCTCGAACATGCCGATATTGCCTTCGGCGAGAAACAGGTTCGGGAATATGCAGGCGTGCGGCGGCCCCATCGTCATCCTCTTGCGCCCGCCCTCCTCGCCATAGGCCTTTATCATGTTGGCGACATATTGGGGATAGCGGGTCTCGTCGCAGCCGAACCACCCGAGCACCGACTTGTAGGCTTTGCTGAAGTCGATCTCGGTATGGCCCATGCCCCAGTAGCGCGCTTCGGAGACCAGATCCTCCTCGCTCTTGAGAGCGGCTTCGTCATAGCGGGTGCGGATCGCCTGCGCGAAGGAGGGATGGACGAAATTGACATGATAGCCGTCAACGTCATTTTCCGGAAGCATCTTCCAGTTCGACTTGAAGCGATGCTGGACCCAGCCGCCGTCGAGCTTGAGCTTGCCGGTCGGCGACATCTCGCAGGCCCGGTCGATCAACTGCGTCGCCTTGCCGAGATGATCGAGCAGCGGAATCACATTTTCGTTGAAGCTGGCGAAATAGAAGCCGCGATACTGATCGATGCGCGGCAGCTTGGTGAGGCCGAGCGCCTTGCGGTCTGCGGTGAGCCCTGCCGGATAAGGGACATCCACCAGATCACCCTGAAGATCATAGGCCCAGCCGTGATACTTGCAGACGATCGCCCGTGCCGAGCCGCGGTCCTCGGCGCACAGCAGATTGCCCCGATGGGCGCAGCGATTGACGAACACGTTGATCTGCTCGTTCGCGGCGCGAACCACGATGACGGGATCGCCGGCGATGCGGCGGCGAACGAAATCGCCGCGATTGGGAATTTCCGATTCGTGGGCCACATAGACCCAGCCTTCGCGGAAGATGCGCTGCATCTCGTCCTTGAAGATCGCCTCGCTGGTATAAAGCGATCCGTGAATACGATCATCGTGGATCAATGCGGCATAATCCGGCCGAGCCTCGCTCGACCCGGTGGTCTTGTCCTGAAACGACATATCCGTCTCCCTTGCGTTCGGGCGGGGGTTTCCGGAGTCGATACGACTGATCAAGCGATCAGTCAAGCCCTACCAAGCCCCCGGCCTGTCGCTCACGAGCCGTCGGCTTCCGCGCGCAGGAGCGCATGAAACGCCGCGACCGGCTGGTTGAGGATCGCCGCACAGATCTGCTCGCCCAGCGAGGCGCGGGAGGCTTCGTCGGGCAGGTCGGCCCAGGCCGTGGTCCAGTTGAGCGCCGGCAGCAGCAGATGCCGCGCCGTCGCCGGATCGGTCTTGAGGTGGCCGTCCGCAGTCAGGGCGAGAAGCAGATTGTCGAGCAATGCGCGATATTGCTCGGCCTGCGGACGCAGACGCAACCGCGCGTCCGGGCTCAGCCGGTCCCATTCGCGGATCCACACCCGGTGGACGTGGCGAAGCTCCCCGTGGATGAGGCCGAGATGGGCGGTGATGAGCGCCAGGAAGCGATGCAGAGCGCCGCCCTTCGCACTGCGATACGCTTCTGTCAGATGCGCGACGCCGTCATTGATGCCCTTGCTGATCACCGCCTCCAGGAGGTCGTCCTTGGTCTTGAAATGGTAGAACATCGTGCCGGAGGAGAGATTGATCGCCCGGGCAATGTCGCGAACCGAGGTCCGGTCGTAGCCCTGCTGCGCGATGAGGCGCGCGGCGGCGTCGATGAACTCGGCGATACGCGGTGTATCCGCGAACGTACGAAGTGGAGCCAGTGACATCGGGTTTCCCATACTGAGGCAAGCGCAAGAGAACTCCCCTAGCCAACCAGTTTCCGGGGTCCAGACCCGTTTAGAGTCCGAAGGCGAGGTGGACCGCTCCTGCGGCCGCGCCGATCTCGCTCCTGCGTTTCCCGACGAGGCGATCCGGGGGGGGCAGGCCGACTGGCCGCGGACGATCTACGCAGCGCCTCAGCGTCTTGCCGGGTGCTCTTGCGCCGGGTCACAAATGGCGCACCCGACAGGATTTTTGTGGGGTAGCGCTCGATCATCGGCCTGACCATCCCTTGTTGCTTTCGCTTTCGAGCTTGGATTGATGGTGCCCTTGATGATCCTGGCGAAGGTCTTGGAAGGGTCCTTGTCCGTCATGCAGCTTGCTTCATCCGCGCCTTGATCCGGCAGACCGATCCGACGCCGACGCGCGCCTTTTTGGCGATGACATCGATGCTCAAGCCTTGGGTGAGAAGCTTCTCGACGGTCTGGACCTTCGCTGGTTCGAGCTTCGGCCGGCCGCAGTGCTTCCCAGCTTCCCGGGCTCGATTAAGGCCAGATTTTACGCGTTCGGCGATCAGTGATCTTTCCAGTTCCGAGAACACTCCCAGCATACCAAAAAGGGCTCGGCCGGCCGGCGTCGATGTGTCGATGGACTGCTGATGGAGGTAGAGATCGACATGGCTGGCGTTGATCTCGGCAAGGAAGCCGACGAGGTGCTGCAAGGAACGACCGATCCTGCACACCGACCACGATGCCACGATGTCGATCTCTCGCCGGGTGATCGCCTTCATCATGGCGTCGAAGGCCGGCCGCTTGTCCCGGCCATGTTTGCCGCTGACCCCTTCGTCGGCGAAGATGTGGATCACATCCCACCCGGATCGTTCGGCGACGGCATGGAGATCGCGAAGCTGGTTCTCGACGGTCTGGCCGGCCGTGGTCGAGACGCGGACATAGAAGGCTGCTCGTTTGTTCATTCCAGAAGTCCTCGCACACTTCTGGTAGGCGTCAAGCAGTTCATTTAGTTCGATAATTTCTCGATCTCGCGGTATTCCATGGTCTTCATGCGAAGGAGGCATCATGGCGAAGCAGACCATCCGGGATCAGAACCAGCGGATCATCGGCTACATCGACGACTTCGGCCTGATCAATGATCGCCAGAAGGCCACCGATGCTCGCTTCAACCTGCTCGGCCACTACGATCCGCACCGCAATGTGACGACTGATCCACGCGGAGGTATTGTTGGCCGGGGCAACATGCTCGCGGCGCTGATCGACCGGGCGAACCGGTAAATCCCATAGGGCGATTTTCTCCTATTGCATTTGGGTGGGCAGGGCCATACATCCCGGCCTGTAGGGCGATTTCTCCCTATCCGATTCGCCGGAGCCACCCATGCAAGTCTACATCCCGATGCACTTCGCCAACGATTATGACACCGAACTGGGTCGCGAGCTATGGAAGACCCTGAACAACGATGTAGTCGTCGCCAAGATGGAGACTGCCAGCGATCTCGATCAGCCGGCCCTCAAGCCGGTCGAGGACATCCTCCTTGCCCAGTTCGATGAGCAAGTGCTCGATCCTCGCACCAAGCAGATGATCGGGCACATGGTGCGGCAGGTCATGGAGAGCCGTGGTTACGAGCATGTCACCACCGATGTGCGGCTCAACTCGGTGCCGTTCTACAAGGCCAGTCGCTACCGCAAGGCCGGCCGGGACAGCCTTTACCTGTTCCATAGCTCGAAGGATCGTCGCGAGATCGCCCTGACCGACACGCGTGACGGCAAGAAGCTGCCTGCTGCCCCGGACGGTGCTAACTGGAAATTCGTCAATGTCCTGACCTCGCCGATCAAGGCCAACATCGGTTACGGGTTCCGTCTCGCCGATGCCGTCACCGAAGTCGAGAAGTCGGGCTTCTACCGTCACCGCATCGAGCGCATCATGCGGCCGGCCAACCAGTCCCCGAACTGATCGGCCGTCATCGCCCTGCCAATGGGCTCGCCGACCGTCCTGATCCTCTCCACCAAGTCGGCCGGCCAAGGTCCGTCACAGATCCGGCATCGCTGGTCCTGATTATACCAACGGGCGCTGAGGATGACTCACGTCAGGGATTCCCAAGAGGGTGAAAATCTGATTCGACGTTGCAGGCACTTGGAGGCTTGCGATGGCTGCAGCGATTGGGGTTCGATCTGATTATT
>NZ_JACIYP010000258.1 GCF_014359905.1 Hoeflea sp.
CCGGAAATGTCATCGTATTCAATGGCGAAATCTACAATCACCGTGCGCTCAGGAAAGAACTGGAGGGGGCGGGGTACCGCTTCAGTTCCAGCTCGGATACGGAGGTCCTGCTCAAGCTCTATTCCGCCTACGGGCCATCCTTTCTTGGCAAACTCAGGGGAATGTTTGCGCTGGCGATCCACGATGCCGCGCGAAACCATTTGTTTCTTGCCCGCGACCCTTTTGGCATCAAGCCGCTCTATCTGGCCGACAACGGCAAGACGCTGCGCTTTGCCTCTCAGGTCAAGGCCCTTCTTGCCGGCGGTGGTGTGGACGAGCGGCCGGACCCGGCCGGTCACGCAGGCTTTTTTCTATGGGGGAGCGTGCCGGATCCGTTCACGCTCTTTCGCGGTATCCGGGCGTTGCCGGCGGGCGCAAACCTTACAATCAAGTTGGGCGGTAACCGGCTGGAGAGCCGTCACTTCGATCTTGCCGGGCAGGTAGATGCGCTGGAGCCCATGCGGGGTGTCAGGTCGACGGAGGATGCAAGGGCAATACTTGCCGAGGCGCTTCGCGATTCGGTGCGGCATCATCTTGTATCCGATGTTCCTGTCGGTGCGTTCCTTTCCTCGGGCCTTGACTCGTGCACGTTGGCGGCGCTTGCGCGCGAGGTCGGATCGGGCAAGCTTGCGACGCTCAGCCTCGGTTTCAAGGAATATCGGGGAACGGAACAGGACGAAGTACCGCTTGCGGAAGCAATGGCAAGGCAGATCGATGCCGATCACAGATCACGTTGGATTTCAGGCGATGCGTTTCGCACCGACTTCGATCGCCTTCTTGATGTAATGGATCAGCCAAGCATCGACGGCGTGAATACCTATTTCGTCTGCAAGGCGACGCGAGAGGCCGGATTGAAGGTTGCGATTTCGGGGATTGGCGGCGATGAGCTTTTCGGCGGGTATGGCGAATTCACGACCATCCCGAAGCTCGTGCGTTTTGCGGGTATTCCCTCTCGCCTGCCCGGCCTTGGCAAGACTTTCAGACAGGTTACGGCGCCGGTGTTCAGCCGGTTCGGTTCTCCGAAATATTCGGGTCTTCTCGAATATGGCGGCGATTTCGCGGGGGCGTATCTTCTCCATCGCGGGCTCTTCATGCCCTGGGAGTTGGGCGCGGTTCTGCAGCCGGATATGGCGCGCGCCGGATGGGAAGAGCTTCAGGCGTTGCCTGCATTGCGAATGTCGGTGCCGGGTGCCGACCCAGCGCGGCTGAAAGTCGGTGCGCTGGCGACCGGCTGGTACATGAGAAACCAGCTCTTGCGGGATGCCGACTGGGCCAGCATGGCCCATTCGCTGGAGGTTCGAACGCCATTGGTGGATGTTGTGCTCTGGGAAACGGTGATGCGGTTGGTGCTTGCCGGGTATCCCGTCGGAAAGCGCGACATGGCGCTCAGCCCGACCACGCCGCTTCCATCCGCAATTCTCAATCGGCCGAAAACCGGGTTCACGATACCTGTTCGCGAGTGGCTTCAATCGGGCAACCAGATGCCGCAATCAGCAATGTCAAGAGGGCTGCGTGGCTGGGCGTCGCTGCTATACCGGAGGGCTGGCTTTGCCGATCTGCTTGTGGCCTGATGTCGTGAAAGCCTTGAGTGCCGCATTCAAATCAAAGTCCGCGCAAGTGGAGCATGAGCGCCCCGATTATTGAAGCGGCGCCGAAGCCGGAGCCGGGATATGACATCAAATGTTTCGATTGCGGCAATTGCGCCTTCGTTTGGGTGCGCCAGATGAAGGTGGTACATGTCGTTCCAGGCATTGGTGAAGAGTCGAGTGGGCCGACTTACTCTGTCCGGCGTTTGTGTGAGTCTTTGATCGCTCGGCAACACGACCTGATTCTGGCAACACTCGCCTGGGACCGCTCAGCGGAGCTGTCCGGGTTTATCAAAGCTTTTCCCATAGGTGCAGGGCCCAGGCGTCTGGGAAGGTCGCCGTCAATGTGTCGGTGGTTAGCAGATCGCTGTGCTACGGGAGCGGTGGACATTCTTCACAATCATGGCATGTGGCAGATGAACTCGGTCTATCCGGCGTGGGCTGCAAAACGTGGCAATGCCCAGCTTGTCTATTCCCCGCGCGGAGCGTTCTCGGAATGGGCAATGCAGCACGGATCAGGTGCAAAGAAAATATTCTGGCCGTTGTTTCAGCTGCCTGCGCTACGTCATGCGACCTGCTTTCATGCTACGGCGGAATCCGAGTATGACGATATCCGTCGTTTGGGGTTCCGGCAGCCGGTCGCGATCATTCCAAACGGGATAGATCTGCATGATCTTCCCGCCCGAACTTCTGGCCCGCAGCGTACTTTGCTTTTTCTTGGCCGAATTCACCCAGGAAAGGGACTCGACACATTGCTGTCAGCGTGGCGCGCGATTCAGGGGCATTTTCCGGATTGGAAACTGGTCATCGCGGGCACTGATCATGACTACTATGGCAGCAGCGGTTATCTCGACAAGCTGAAGGCGGACGCATTGCTTCTTGAACTAAAACGGGTCGAATTTCCAGGCCCGCTTCATGGAGGAGAAAAGCTGCAAGCGTATCGCAACGCTGACATTTATGTACTGCCGTCGCATTCGGAGAACTTCGCGATGACGGTTGCAGAAGCGTTGTCGATGGGTACGCCGGCACTGGTTTCCAAGGGGGCGCCTTGGAGCGGTCTTGAGACGAACGATGCAGGCTGGTGGGTTGATCTAGGTCCGGAGCCACTGACTGCGTGCCTGATGAGTGTTATGAGCCAGCCCCGGGAGCTTCTTGCATCTATGGGAGATCGCGGAAGAGCTTGGATGCAGAGGGATTTTTCGTGGGAAGGTATAGGGTTGTGCATGAGCGAAACTTATCGTTGGTTGCGTGACAGAACGCTGCCCGTGCCTGCATGGGTTCGGTTGAATTGACGGGGGCAGGAAAATGAGCTGGAGGACAAATGCTGTTGCCATTGTTGCGCGCAACATTGGCCGCAAACTCGGTTTTAACAAGTTGCTGTCGCGGTTTCTCTTGGGCAAGGGTGGCTATGAAGCAAACTACGACGCCAGGCTATCGGCGACGGTCCGGCCCGGGTATTGCGTCTGGGACATAGGTGCAAATGTCGGATATTACACAAAGATGTTTTCCGAGCGTGTTGGTCGTGACGGATGTGTATATGCGTTTGAACCAAGTCCAGCGAACTATGCGCGACTTGAAGAAGCTTGTTCAAAAATTCAAAACATCAAGCTGTTTCAATTCGGTTTGGGGCGAGAGGACGGGCGGCTTGCATTTCAACAAGGTGCGGACGAGCTGGGGGCCACAAGTCGAATCTGTCCCGAGGAAGCTGTGCTGGATGGTCTCGTTGAAATCCGTTCCGGAAAGAGTTTGCTTGATTCCGGTGAAGTGCCGCTCCCAAACGTCATAAAGATTGATGTTGAAGGATTCGAATATGAAGTCATCGAGGGGCTTTCCACTCATCTGAGCAGCCCGAGTGTGAAGTCGATCGGCATAGAAGTTCACTTCGGGATTCTGGAAGAGCGTGGATCGTCTCAAGCGCCTCGGTGGATTGAGCGCCTGCTCAATGAAAATGGTTTTGTGGTTACCTGGGCTGATGCCAGCCATATTATTGCAATGCGCAAAGACCGATGAAGTATACGGTCATAGATAAAACAGATGTTCGAGTATCTCGTATTTCGTTTGGCACAGGGTCGCTGCATCACATCGCAAGCTCGTCGAAGCGTCAGAAAATTCTAAGAGTTGCGTCATCAATGGGAATTACCCATTTTGATACATCGCCATACTATGGCTTCGGTCTGGCCGAGCTTGAGCTCGGAGCTTTGTTGAGTGGTGCGCGGTCGACTTTCACCGTAGCCACGAAGGTTGGGCTCTATCCTCGTGGCAATGATTCCGGTGGAACTGCAAAGGTTTGGGCCCGCAAATTAATCGGCAAGTTGTATCCTGCGCTCTCGCGCCCCATCATTGACTGGTCGGTATCTAGAGCGGAAGAAAGTCTGCGTGAAAGTCTTGAACGGCTGCGGACCGACTATATCGATTTTGTGTTTCTGCACGAGCCTGACTCTCGCTTGCTGCAAGCCGACGAGTTTCTCAGATGGTTTGAACGCGAGAGGGGCAGAGGGCGGATTCGAAGCTGGGGTGTTGCGGGTAGCGAGAGTCATGTCGCCCCGCTTCTACAAGCAAGGCATTCGTTGACCAATGTCGTCCAGACCGCGGACAGCTTGGAAGGGCAGCGGGCAAACTTTGTGTTGGATTGTGGTCGCAGTCTTCAGTTCACTTATGGCTATTTTTCATCGGAACGCCGAGCGGGCGGGATTATAGACCCTGATCTGACCATGCGGTCCGCGCTGCAGCGCAATGTGAGTGGTTCGATTGTCGTTTCCACAAGGCGGACGGGACAACTGGTCGAAT
>NZ_JACIYP010000259.1 GCF_014359905.1 Hoeflea sp.
GGCAATTTCGTACCGGTTATCGGCAAGGCCGGCACCGTGGCCCAGGGCGCAACCCCGATCGTCGCGATGTGGGACTACAACGCGCTGGCCGCGAAAGACACGCTTGCCGGCAACCCGCCGGTCGAGGTGATCATCCCGGCGTCGGGCACGCTCGCGGGCGTTTATGTGCAGGCCATCAGCGCCTATGCACCGCACCCGAACGCGGCAAAACTCTGGATGGAATATCTCTATTCGGATGAAGGTCAGCTTGGCTGGCTGGCTGGATATTGCCACCCGATCCGCTTCAACGACATGGTTGCACGTGGTGTGGTGCCGCAGGACCTGCTCGACAAGCTGCCGCCGGCGGATGGCTATGCCAAGGCCTACTTCCCCACGCTGGATGAGGTGAACGCCAACAAGGAAGCCGTTGTTGGTGGATGGGACGCCGTCGTCGGCGCCAACGTCCAGTAACTTGACGGATCGAACGGCCCGCCCCGGGCGATGCGTGGGGCGGGCCTTGTTTCCAGGTCCCCACGCCGAGGCTCGATGTCCAGACCGTCCCCATCACCTGTCGGCCCGAGGCGCGTGCCACTACGCGAAAGGCTGCCGTTGCACTGGCTAGGACTGGTGCCGTTCCTGACTTTCGTGACGCTGTTCCTGATCCTGCCAACGCTCTACATCGTTGTCGGCGCATTTCGCGCGCAGGGCGGTGGCTTCACACTTGATAATATCACCGGGTTGAACACCGCCTCGATCCGCTCGGCCTATTGGGTGTCGATCAAGATTTCGCTGGCCTCTGCCTCGCTCGGATGCCTTGTGGGCTTCTGCATGGCGGCCGCGATGACACTGGGCGAGTTGCCAAAATTCGTGCGCGGCCCGCTGCTGACCTTTTCCGGCGTGGCCTCTAACTTCGCCGGCGTGCCGCTGGCCTTCGCGTTTCTGGCCACTCTGGGTCCTATCGGACTGGTGACGGTGTTTCTGCGCACCAATCTTGGCATTGATCTGCGGGCGATGGGTTTCAACATCCTCAGCTTCTGGGGCCTGACGATCACCTACCTTTTCTTCCAGATTCCGCTGATGATCCTGATCATCACCCCTGCCCTTGACGGGTTGAAGCGCGAGTGGCGCGAAGCCGCCGCCATTCTGGGTGCCACGGGCCCGCAATACTGGCGGATGGTGGCCTTCCCGATCCTGTTCCCTTCAATTCTCGGCACGATGGCTCTGCTGTTCGCCAATTCGTTCGGCGCCGTCGCCACCGCGATTGCGCTGACCGGGTCGTCGCTGAACATCGTTCCGATCCTGCTTTTCGCGCAGATCCGCGGCGACGTGCTGGGCAATCCCTATCTCGGCTACGCGCTGGCCTTCGGGATGATCATCGTCACCGGTATCGCCAACACGATCTACATCGTCTTGCGGGCGCGCTCCGAAAGGTGGCAGAAATGACCCGCATCGCCGCCTGGGGCGCCATTGCACTGGGAATGCTGTATTTCCTGATGCCACTGGTTGGCATGGCCGAGTTTTCGCTGAAGATGCGGCGCGGTGTCTATTCGCTCGATGCCTACGCTCGCGTTCTTGGCGATCCGAAGTTTCAGGAGACATTTGGCTATTCGGTGGTGATGGCGATCTTCACCATCCTCTTCGGCGTGCTTCTGGTCGTGCCCACTGCCTATTGGGTGCGGCTGAAGCTTCCTGGCGCACGGCCCTATATCGAGTTCGTCACCCTCCTGCCGCTGGTGATCCCCGCCATCGTCGTAGTCTTCGGTTATATCCGGCTTTACAACACGTCCAGCTGGCTGCCTCTCACCGGCACCGCGATGGGAACGAACATCTTGCTGATGTTCGGCTACACAACCCTCGCGCTGCCTTACATGTACCGCGCCGTCGATACCGGGCTGCGCACGATTGATGTCGCCACGATGACCGAGGCCGCGCAAAGCCTCGGTGCCGGCTGGATCACGATCCTGGCGCGAATCATTCTGCCGAACGTGCTGGTCGCGGTGCTGTCGGGCGCCTTCCTGACTTTCGCGATCGTCATCGGCGAGTTCACCATGGCCGCCCTGCTGAACCGCCCGGCCTTTGGCCCCTACATGCAGCTTCTCGGCGCCAACCGCGCTTATGAGCCTGCGGCCCTGGCGGTGATCGCCTTCGCCATAACGTGGGCCTGCATGGGCCTGATCCAGCTGGTCACCCGCCTCTCCAAACACGATAGAGCGAGAAACTGATGTCCTTCCTGAAGCTCTCGCATCTCGAAAAGTCCTTCGGCCCGAACCGGGTAGTGAAGGATTTCAACCTCGACGTCGCCAAGGGCGAGTTCGTGTCGCTTCTGGGCCCATCGGGGTGCGGCAAGACCACGGTGCTGCGGATGGTCGCGGGCTTTGAAAGCGTCACGTCCGGCGGCATCAGTATCGATGGTCAGGACGTCGTCGGCCAGCGCCCGAACCAGCGCAACATCGGCATGGTTTTTCAGGCCTATGCCCTGTTCCCCAACCTGACGGTCGCACAGAACGTTGGCTTCGGCCTGCGCGTCAAAGGCGTCGCGCACGATGCGGCGTCGGCCCGCGTGCACGAGATGCTGACGCTCATCGGCCTGCCCGACCTCGGCAACCGCTATCCGTTCCAACTGTCGGGCGGCCAACAGCAGCGCGTGGCACTCGCGCGCGCCCTCGCCCCCAGCCCGCAGGTTTTGCTTCTGGACGAGCCGCTCTCGGCGCTCGACGCCAAGATCCGCGTCAGCCTGCGCACCGAGATCCGCGAGATCCAGAAAGAACTTGGCATCACGACGATCTTCGTGACCCATGACCAGGAAGAAGCGCTGTCGATGTCGGACCGGATCGTGGTCATGCACAAAGGCATCGCCGATCAGGTCGGAACCCCCTTCGATATCTACAATCGCCCAACGACGCGTTTTGTCGCGGGCTTCGTCGGCACACTAAACCAGTTTGATGCCACCCTGATCGACCCGACCAACGGAAGCGTCGAAATCGCCGGCACCAAAGTCGCGCTCGCCCGCACGATCAATGCACGGGAAGGCGCCAAGATCGGCCTCGCGCTACGGCCCGAGGCAATTCACCTGGGCCGGGCCGCGGGCCGTGATGTCGTGCTGCCCGGCAACATCCGCGACGTTCATTTCATGGGCTCCGTAATCCGCATCACGGTAAATTTCGCCGGCGGCCAGATCTCGCTGGACACGTTCAACCGCCCCAGTGCGCCACCGCCGGAACGCGGCGCGGCGGTTGTACTCAGCGCGAATGCCACAGATTTCATCGTTCTGAGCGACTAAAGCGTTTCGGGTTCGTGTTGAATCAGAATTCGAACCTCCTTCGTTCGAATTCTGATACTTGCCGCCTCGACATGGGCCGGAAGCGCTTTAGCCGGAAATTTGCAAATAAAATCAAGGACAAGTGGTGGAGCAGAGGGGGATCGAACCCCTGACCTCGTCATTGCGAACGACGCGCTCTCCCAACTGAGCTACTGCCCCGCACCGGGTGCTCATGTGGCCCAGCGACGCGGCGTTGTCAAGCGCGCGGCGGCGGGAGAGAGACAGATTCTTCAGGCTGCGGCGCCGGCCTTCGAGCGGACGAAAGCCTCGATCTCGGCCGCCGGCCGCGCGCCGGGCAGCCGTGCCACCTCGCGGCCCTTGTGCCAGAGGATCAGCAGCGGAATGCCCCGGATGCCGAGCCGCTGCGACACCGCCGGATGATCCTGCGTGTCGATCTTGGCGAAGCGCGCCCGGCCCTTCAGCGCCTGCGCGGCTTTCGCGAATTCGGGCGCCATCATCCGGCACGGCCCGCACCAGGGCGCCCAGTAGTCGACGATCAGCGGCAACTCGTCGCCGCGCGTCAGCTTGTCATGGGTGGCCAGATCAAGCTCGGCGACCTTGCCGCTCACCAAGGGATCGCCGCAAGACCCGCATTTCGGCCCCTCGGCCAGACGCGTCGCCGGCACCCGGTTCGCCTGCCCGCAGGTCGCACAGATCAGTTTCACGGCATCGGCCATGACATCACCTCACATTCCGTTCGGGGAATATATCGGAAGCCGCGTCGCCTTCCGCAAGGGTCAGAGCAGGTCTTCCTCCTCGCCGGTCACATCGACGCCCAGCGCCTCGAGCCCGGCCTCGAGGTTCTCGGCCAGATGCGGCATGCCCATCAGGTAGTCCTCGGTCGGCGTGGTGGCCTCGGTCACCGCGGTCTCGACCGCCTGGTCGAATTCCTCGGCCTCGAACGAGCCGCGCCCGATCCAGGCGATCGCCGTCAGCTGCGCCTTGTCGTCGGCGTTGAGGCCGGCGATGAACTCGTGAAGCTGGGTTTCCGCGACGGATCCTTCGCGGGCCAGAAGGATGATCTGAACGACGGTGGCCGGGGTGATCTCCAACATCGGCGCTCTCCCTTTCCTGTTCCTGTCCGCAGAGAAAACCATGGCGGCCGGGCCCGCAC
>NZ_JACIYP010000026.1 GCF_014359905.1 Hoeflea sp.
ACCCAAAACCAGAAAGGAAAAATCACCCGCTTGACCCACCGCCCGCATCGCGGGACATATTATCCAACCGGGTCAATTCTCGATGGAAATCCCGGGTCAACTCTCAGCGGAAATCAACAGGGTAATCCCACGAACTTCGTGTTTCCTAAGCGTACACGGCTGAAGAAACTCCCAAATGAGCCCGGTGAAGTCTTGTCAATGGGTGAAGCCATTATGCTTGACGTCGCGCATAAAGCCCGATAGCACGAAAGGATGATCGTTGGCTTCCGGGATAAACGGACAGAGGCATTTCATCGCGGCGAGAGGGTAGCGGCTTTCGCAGGGTTTGAGAGGGCCGCCGAACGAAAACTGGACCAGCTCGACGCCGCAACCGACATGCGCGACCTGGCACGCCCCGGGAACCGATTGGAAGCGCTGCACGGCGACCGGAAGGGCCAGTGGAGCATCCGCATCAACGATCAATGGCGGTTGTGCTTCGAGTGGCCGAAAGGCTCTCCTGGCCCTGTCAACGTCGAGATTGTGGACTATCATTAGAGCATGAGCCGAAGGAGGTTCGACATGGCACGTACACCCATCCACCCCGGCGAGACGCTGCGCGAGGACCTCCAAGCGCTTGGTATGAGCGCGGCCGAGCTGGCGCGCCAGCTTGAGGTGCCCGTCAACCGCGTGACCGAGATCATGAACGGGCAGCGCGCAATCACGGGCGACACCGCTCTGCGCCTGGCGCACTTTTTCGAGACGAGCGCCGAATTCTGGCTCAATCTCCAGAAGCTCTACGAGCTGCGCATCGCCGAGCAAAAGAAGGGCGAGGAGATCGCCCGCCTGCCCGTGCTCGACCGCAATAAGTGGGGGCAAGGCGACGGCGCGCAGCCCGCCTTGTTCTGATCGGCAGCGTTGTCAATGCCGCTGAACCTAGCAGAGACAACCGCAGTCGATGAAATCGCCGGGCTGCTCCACGATGCCACGGACCGGATCGCATGGGGCCACGTGCTGGCACCCGACAGCTATGTCGAAAGCCAACGGCTTGCCGGCGAACTCCTTGCTGCAGGCAGTCTAGGGCCTCGCCTATCCCAGCGTGCGCGACCGGCGCGGCACTTGCTACGCACAACTTTCGGCCGGTGCTGGTCGGCCATGTGGGGGTCAGTTCCGGCAGAGTGCGAAATGACACCCTAGGCTCAGGACTCATTGATCATAGCCAGTAGCATACGGTTGCAGCGATGCAGATTGCGGACATGAAGGTATGCGCGCATCGGTCGTAGCGGGTTGCGATGCGGCGCCAGTCCTTGATCCTGGCGAAGACATTCTCGATTTTGTGGCGCTGGCGGTAGAGTTGCTTGTCGTAGGCGTGCTGGACCTTGCGGTGGCGCAGCGGCGGGATGCAGGCGTCGATGCCGCGCTCGGTCAGCGCAGCGCGCAGCCAATCGCTGTCATAGCCTTTGTCGCCCAGCAGCACCTTGGCCTGCGGCAGACTGCCAAACAGCATGGCCGCGCCCTTGTGGTCGCTCATCTGTCCTTCGCTCAGCAGCAGGATGATCGGCCTTCCCAGCCCATCGCAAACAGCGTGGAGTTTGGAGTTCAACCCGCCCTTGGTGCGACCGATATGTCTGGGAAGAGCCCCCCTTTTAGCAGGCTGGCTGCCGTTCGGTGCGCCTTGAGATGGGTGGCATCGATCATGATCGTATCCGGCTCGCCTGCCTCTCCGGCCAGCGCGGCGAAGATACGGTTGAACACCCCCATCCGGCTCCAGCGGACAAACCGGTTGTAGATCGTCTTGTGCGGACCATACTCGCGCGGGGCATCGCGCCAGCGCAAGCCATTACGGATCACAAAGATAATCCCGCTGACAATCCGCCGGTCATCCACCCGAGGCACCCCGTGCGACAACGGAAAATACGGCTCAATCCGGCGCATCTGCGCCACCGACAACCAGATCAGATCACTCATGGCAACGCCTCCTTGCGCCGCCATTGAATCAACCATTCACCCAATCCGCAAGCGATTTAATAGGTCCTGAGCCTAAGCCTGGTTGGGCGAATCAGGCCGCAATCGCGAGTCGCACGCCAAATGCCTTCATCACGCGCAGCAGCGTGTCGAGCGTTGGATTGCCATTGTCGCTGAACGCCCGGTAGAGAGCTTCGCGGCTGATGCCGGTTTCGCGGGCCAGCGCCGACATCCCATGTGAACGCGCAATCGTGTTGAGCGCGTGCAGCAACTCCTCGGGGCTGCCGTCCTCGAGATAAGCGTCAAGGTAGGCGGCGATATCTGCCGGGGTATTCAGCACTTCGGCCGCATCCCAAACCTTGGTTTCAATCGCCATCATTCGATCTCCTGTGCCTCAATTTCCTGCGCCATGGCCTTCGCTCTCTCGATGTCCCGGCCTTGCGAGGCTTTGTCGCCACCACAAAGCAGGATCACCACGACATCGCCGCACCGGGTATAATAAACCCGGTATCCCGGCCCGAAGGTGAAGCGCAGTTCGCTCACCCCGTCACCGACAGATTTGACGTCGCCGAAGTTGCCCTGCGCGATACGGTCAATCCGCTTGGCGATCCGCGCCCGCGCCGGAACGTCCCGCAACCCCGTAAGCCATTCGATGAACTCTGCGGTGCGGCGGACTTCTATCATGCCAAGTTTAATACACAGAATGGGTTGGACGTGTCAAGTATAAGTTACAATATGGCATCTTCACGATGGCGGCGGACATCTCTGTGACGGTGTTTTTGCTGATGCCAAGGTCTCGGGCGATCCAGCGATAACTCCGACCCTCCCCGAGTGCGGCCATCACCTTGGGCATCAGTTTGTCGGATTTCGGCCGTTCACCGAGTTGACGCCCCAGCTTCCGACCACCTACGCGCGCAGCCGCAAGCCCGGATTTAACGCGTTCACTGAGCAAATCGCGTTCGAATTGGGCAATGCCAGCAAGCAAGGTCGCCATCATGCGCCATGGGGCGTTTCGACTTCGAACGGGGGCGAGCGGCATGGATCGGTGCTGTTGTTTGGGGGAGAAAAGCGGCTCCACGCCGGGCTCAAAACGCACCCACACCGGGCCGTCTGCAATCAGTCCAACCGCACCCGCTCGACCTCCGCCAGGGTGATTGCGTCGCGGCGGCGGTCGTACAGCTGGGTAGTGCGGGTCGAGCTGTGGTTGGCCATCGCGGCGGCGTTCTCCAGCGTGCCGCCGTTCTTGAGGTAGGTGGTGATCCCGGTCGCCCGAAACGTGTGGTTGCCGATTGCGGTGGCGATCCCCGCCGCCTTCGCCCGGCGCCGCACCATTGCCCAGGCGTTGGGCTGAGGCAGAAGGGTGTCGCTCAGCCGCTTGGTGTCGCGCGCAATGGTGCGGAACAGCGGCGCACGCGGGTTCTTAAGGCCGCAGCCGTGGATATAAGCGTGCAGGTTCTCCTCCAGCCGGTGGTGGCACGGCATCTCGTGCCGCTTTCCGCCCTTCTCGTGGAGTCTGACCCAGAGGCGGCGGTTCTGCACGAACACGTCCTCTACCCGCATCGACAGCGCTGCGCCGATCCGCGCGAAGCTGTAGACCATCAGCCCGATTAGCGCCCGGTCGCGCAAGCCCGCCTCGGTCGACACATCGATGCTCTCGAGCAGTGCCTTGGCCTCGTGGGCCTCGAGCACCGGAGTACGCCCGCGCCGCACGACATGCGCCGGTCCGCGCACCGAGGCGGCCGGGTTGTGCGGCACCACCTGCCCGACCACCAGCCAGTCGAACAGGTGGCGGATCGCCGCGAGCCGCTGCTTGACCGTGGGTGGGGCGAGCTCGCGTCCGAGCTCCTCGACCCACGCAGCGACATGCATCGGCGCGATGGAGAAAAGGCTGCTCACGCCGCGCTCAGCGGCCCAACCGAGGAAGTCTGCGGCCGCTCGGGCATAGGCGCGCCGGGTGTGCGGGTTGCGGATCTCGGCGGCGAAGAACTCGAGGAAGCGCAGCTGTGCTCGGTCGTCGGCTGTGGCAACGATCGCCGGCAGCACGGGGCGGGTCGGCGCAACGAGAGCAAGCGAATGCATGCGGCCGATGATGCCCGCTCATCAGCGTATGATAAAGGACATTATCATATAATCATCATGGTTTCTTGCAAATCACACCTGTTCACCGGGAGCGGCTTGTGAGGGGCTGCGGATTTCCGATCGATCGGGGGTGGGGAAGCTGGCAAGCAGCAGTCGCCACATCGGGCTGGCATGTCCTCGCCTGACGTGTAATCGGGCCGGCCCATGACCAATACGGCGGCCTTCTTCGATCGCGACGGCGTCATCAATATCGATCACGGCTATATCGATGCGCCTGAGCAGTACGAGCTGGTGGAGGGTGCCGCCGCCGCGATCGCCGCGTGTCGCGCTGCCGGCCTGCGCGTCTTCGTGGTGACCAACCAGTCGGGCATTGCGCGCGGGCTGTTCGACGAAGCGGCGCTGGCCCGGCTGCACGAGCACATGCGCGCAATGCTGGCACGGCAGGGCGCGGCGATCGACGATATTCGCTATTGCCCGCATCATGTGGACGGCACCGTGCCCGAATACCGCCGGGCCTGCGAGTGGCGCAAGCCGGAACCCGGAATGATCCTGGATCTGGCGCGGGAATGGCGGGTGGACATGGCGCGATCCTTCCTGGTGGGGGACAAGGACAGCGACATCGAGGCGGCCAAGGCGGCGGGCATTGCCGGCTACAGGTTCCGGGGCGGGGATCTGCTTGCCTTTGTCCGCCCGATCCTCGATCGGATGGCGGCGGGCGATGAGGGCGATCCGCGTTTTCCCAGCGCCAGGGATTCAGAACGAGGCTGATGACCGTCGATATTGCGAGGATACGCCAGTGGCTGTGCGAAGCGGCGCTGCCTCTGTGGTCCACCGCCGGGCTTGACCAAGAGCAGGGCGGCTTCATCGAGCGCCTGACGCTTGCCGGCCAGCCCGATGTGGCCGCCGACAAGCGGATGCGGGTGCAGGCGCGGCAGATCTATGTCTTTTCGCACGCCAAGCTGGTCGGATTGATGCCCGATGGCGAGCGGATCGCCGCGCATGGCTATGATTTCCTCATGCGCCACGCATGTCCCGCAGGGATCGAGCACGGCTTCGTGCACCTGTTGGCGCGGGACGGCGCGATGCGCGACGACCGGCGCGACACCTATGACCATGCCTTCCTGCTGTTCGCCTTCAGCTGGTTCTACCGCGCCACCGGGCGCGACGATGTGCGCGCGGCGATCGAGGCGCTGGCGGACTTTATCGGCGCGCGCCTGCGCCATCCGGGCGGGGAGGGATTTATGGTCGACGACCGGGCCTTGCAGGATGGCGGCGGCCCGCTGCACCAGAACCCGCATATGCATCTGTTCGAGGCGATGCTGGCGGCGCACGAAGCAACCGGCCAGGCTCGTTTCCTCAACCATGCGGACGAGCTGGCCCGCCTGTTCCGGGAGCGGATGTTCGATCAGCGCCTGGGTGTGCTGCGCGAATATTACGATGCGCACTGGCAGCCGGTGGCGGGCGAGGCGGGGCAGATCGTCGAGCCGGGCCATCAGTGCGAATGGGCGTGGCTGCTCAAGCGTCATGCCGATCGCACCGGCGCGCCGCTGCCGGAGGAGGCTTTGCGCCTGCATGATTTCGCGCTGCGCCACGGCCGGCCGGCCGGCGGTGCGCTGCTGTGCGATGAAGTGTGGACCGACGGCACGGTGAAGAAGCCGAGCACCCGATGCTGGCCGCAGACCGAGGCGCTCAAGGCCGAGATCGCGCTGGCCGAGGCGCGCGGCGAGCCGCTGCCCCCACGCGCCGAGGCCATTGTGTCGGCGCTGTTCGAAACCTTCCTCGGCCGTCCGATGCAAGGCGGGTGGATCGATTGGGTGGATGGAGAGGGCCGGCCGATGGTGCAGGCCATTCCCGCCAGCACCTTCTACCATGTGTTTTTGGCGCTTTCAGAATATAGGGAAGGGCGAAAGAATTGAGCCAGAGCGACACGCCGGCCAATGACCCGGCCAACGCCCTAGCCCACAAACCCCCGGCCGGTCCTTTCGCCGAGCCGCGCCCGAGCATGCGCGGGCGCTATTTGATCAGAAACCCCCGAGTTGCAGGCGCCTTGGCCGCGCTGGATGCGGGCTTGGCACTGTTGCCTGTTCGCAAGCGTCCAGTGCCATCCCGTCTGCAGCGGATATTGCTTTCCAACTGGGGCCACCTAGGCGACGTAGTCACCACTTTTGGGGCGATCGCCGCATTGCGCGAGCGTCATCCCGGCGTCGAGATCGGGATGATCGTCAGCAGCTGGGCTAGGCCGGCGGTGGAGAAGGCCGGGCTGGTCGACCGCATCCATGTCATCGACCATTGGTGGGTCAGCCGGGCGAAGACCTCCGGCAAGCAGAAGCGCCGGCGGTTCCGCGAAACGCGCGATGCCGCGCTGCGCGAGATCAAGGCCGTGGGATATGAGGCTGGGATCGATTTCTACCCCTTCTTCGCACCGGCGCATGTGCTGTTCTACAAGGCGGGAATAATGGCCCGCGTGGGCTTCACAAGCTCCGGGGGCGGTCCGCTGCTGACGCATCCGGTGCCTTGGGCCGACAGAGACGCACCGGTCGCCGATCATTACCGCGGGCTGCTCGACGCACTGCATCCGGGCCGGCCGTTCGCGCCAGAGGCGCTGCGCCCGCGGCGCGACCGCACCACCCTGGTGGACCTGCCCGCCATCCTCGCCGGGCACTCGCCTTACCTGGTGGTCCATCCCGGGGCAGGGGCAACCTACAAGGAGTGGGGTCTCGACCGTTGGGAGGCGTTGATCGCCCGGATCGGGAACGAGTACCCGGGCCACCGGATCGTGTTGACCGGGGCCGGCGCGGCCGAAGTGGCGATGACGGAGGAACTGGCCACGCGGCTAGGCGGGCTGATCAACTTGGCGGGACATGCGAGCTGGGAGGAATTCGTCAGCGTCATCGCCCATGCCGCACTGGTGGTCTGCCCGGACACGGCGACGGGGCACGTGGCGGCCCTGTTTGACGTGCCGACCGTCAGCATCTTCACCGGCACCAACAATGCGGCCCAATGGGGGCCTTACAGCGACAAGGCGCGCGTGCTGATGCGGCCGGTGGTATGCGCCCCTTGCTACCGTGCCGGGTGCGAGGCCGTGGAATGCATCCGCGGTGTTGAGCCGGACGAGGCGATGAACGCCATTCGGTCCTTGCTGCCCCACGCTCCGGCCGCGAGGCAAACAAAACGGCACGAGGTGACGCCATGACCGACCGACAGACCGAAGCCGGAAACAGCCTTCAGCCCGTACTGTCGGTCTGCACACCCAGCTACAACCGCGGTGCATTCCTGCCCCACCTGCTGGAGAGCATAGAGCGGGAACTGGCCGCACTGCCTCCGGAACTCGGCGGCTGCGGTGTGGAGGTGGTGGTCAGCGACAATGGGTCGAGCGACGATACCGCCGAGCGGGTCGCGGCCTTTGCCGACCGGCTGTCGGTCACCTATGTCCGCCAGCAGGAGAATATTGGGCCGGACCGCAATTTCCTGGCCGTCGTGGAGGCGGCGCATGGCCAGTTCTGCTGGCTGATGGGCAGCGACGACATCATCGAGCCGGGCGGGCTGGAGCGGGTGCTGCGCGCCACTCGCGAATGGGGCGTGGCCGGCTTCTCGGTCAACTACCAGCGGCGCAGCTTCGACCTGGAGGATTCCGGACCAATCCGCCCCCCGGTCCGCTATGATGCGGATATTGTGGTGGAGGGGCGCGAGCGAATCTACTGCGATTTCGTGGGGCATTGGGGCTATCTGTCGAGCCATGTAGTCCGCCGCGATCTGTGGCAGGCGGTCTGCGCGACGGGGGAGCCGCTGTCATTCCTCAACGCCTATGTTCATGTGCTGGTGATGGCCCGGATGCTCGAGCATCTGCCCCGCTGGGGCTATATCCATGCAATCTGCGTGGGCTGGCGCGGGCGCAACGATTCCTTCGTCAGCGGTGATCATGTGGACCGCATGATGGTGGATGTGCGCGGCTACCGGCAGATTACCGAGCATCTGTTCGGAAAGGGCAGCCCGACGACCGCCGGCGTGATGAACGAGATCGCCGGAACCCACATCCTGGTGCATTACCGGATCGCCAAGGTGTTCTACCATTCGGGCGTCAGCCTGCGTCGCGCGGCGGCGACGCTGGCCCGTGAATACTGGCGTTACCCGGCCTTCTGGAAGAAGCTGCTGCCCTTGATGATCATGCCCGCACCGCTTCTGCACGGCCTGTGGGTCGGCTATCAGCGCGGCCGGCACCGGCTCAATCCCAGTTTCAAGATCCACCCTCAGGCGCGCCGCCGATCCAGAGAAGGACCGCCTGCCACGCCGGACAAGCGAACAGGTCAGCGATAGGGATTCTCGCGCGTGAGGTAATTGCGCACGTAATCGGTCACGCCATCCTCGAGGGAGGCGAAGGGGGTATCGTAACCGGCAGCGCGCAGCTTGCCCATCTCGGCCTGGGTGTAATATTGGTATTTTCCGCGCAATTGCTCGGGCATGTCGATGAACTCGATCGCTTCTTCCATGTCCAGAGCGGCGAACAGGCTGCGGCCCAGGTCCAGCCATGAGCGCGCTTGCCCGGTGCCCAGGTTGAACAGGCCCGAGACCTGGCGGTTGGCCAGCAGCCAGGCCACCACGCGCGCGCAATCCTTCACGTAGACGAAGTCGCGCAATTGCCCGCCGTCGGCGTAATCGGGGCGATAGCTGCGGAACAGGCGCAAGGGCTCGCCCGCGGCCACAGATGCGGCATTGTGCGCCACCACGCTCTTCATCGAGCCCTTGTGATATTCATTGGGACCGTAGACGTTGAAGAACTTGAGCCCGACCCATTGCGGCGGCGTGGGCCCGCCTTCGGCGATGATGCGGGCGATGCGGCGATCCACGAAATGCTTGCTCCAGCCATAGGCGTTGAGCGGCATCAGGCGGGCCAGGCCCTCGCGCGAAAACGCATCGTCGAACCCGGCCGATCCATCGCCATAGGTGGCGGCCGAGGAGGCGTAGACCAGCGGCACGCCCTTGGCGGCGCACCAGTCCCACAGATCGAGCGTGAGGCGGATATTGTTGCGCACGATGGCGTCGACATCGGTCTCGGTGGTGGCGCTGATGGCGCCCATGTGGACGATGCCGCGCACGGCATGGCCACCATTGGCTGCCAGCCAGTCGAACAAGGCTTCGGGGAGGATGATGTCGGCCACGTCATGCCTGACGAGGTTGCGCCACCGCTCGTCCTGCCGCAGCCAGTCGCATACCACCACGTCGTGCCCGGCGCCGGCGAGCTCGGCGACGATGTTCGAGCCGATCATGCCGGCCCCGCCGGTAACGAGGTACATGGTTCAGCCCGCCTCCCGTGTCAGCCGCGCGATGATGTCGGTGGTGCTGTGGCCGGGGACGAGATCGGCCAGGAACACCTCGCCGCCATAGCCCAGCACCAGGTCCGATCCCACCACCTGCTCTACCGTATAATCCTTGCCCTTGATCAGCACATCGGGACGCAGCGTCTCGATCAGTCGGAGGGGGGTGTCCTCGCCGAACAGGATCACCAGGTCGACAGAGGCCAGCGACGCGAGCACGATAGCGCGCGCATCCTCATGCTGAACCGGGCGGGACGGGCCCTTGAGCGTGCTGATCGAGGCATCGGTGTTGAGGCCCACGATCAGGTGATCGCAGGTGCCGCGCGCCTGCGCCAGCTGCCGCACATGGCCGGGATGGATCAGGTCGAAACAGCCATTGGTGAAGCCGATGCGCTCCCCTTGCCGACGCCACTGATCCACGACCTCCAGCGCCTCGTCCAAGGTGACGATCTTGCGGTCGGTCGACTGGATGCGCTCGGCGCGCAATTCGTGCGCCAGTTCCTCGGCGGTAACCACGGCGGTGCCCGGCTTGCTCACCGCCATGCCGGCCGCGACATTGGCGAGTTCGGTCGCCTGGCCGATGGGCAGCCCGCCCGCCAAGCCCAGCGCCAGCGTCGCCACCACGGTGTCGCCCGCGCCCGACACATCGAACACCTCGCGCGCCAGGGCCGGAAGGTGGCGCACCGGCTGCCCGCGCTCGGCCAGCGTCATGCCCAAGGGCCCGCGCGTCACCAGCAGAGCGGGCGAGTTGGGCATCCGCGCCAGCAGCGTTTCGGCCGCCCGGCCGGCCTCGTCGTCCTCGCCATCGCAGGCGATGCCCACCGCGCCGCCCGCCTCGCCGGCATTGGGGGTCATCAGCGTGACTCCGTCATAGCGGGCCACGTCCATGCTTTTGGGATCGGCGACGATCGGCTTGCCGGCCGTGCGCGCCAGCGCGATCACCTCGCGTAGCAGCTCGGGCGTGAGCACGCCCTTGGCGTAATCGGACAGAACCACCGCATCCGCCCGTTCGAGCTGGCGGCGGAAGGCGGCGGCCAGCGGTGTGGCCTCGGCGGGGCGCGATTGCTCGGCATCCACCCGCAGCATCTGCTGCTGCGCGGCGATGTAGCGGATCTTGTGCGTGGTGGACCGCCCGTCGCTCACCAGGTCGGCGGTGATGCCGGGTTCCTCGGCAATCCGCGCGCGCAGGGCGTCGCCGGCATGGTCCTCGCCGACAATGCCGATCAGCACCGCCTCGCCGCCCAGAGCGGTGATGTTGCGAGCCACATTGCCCGCGCCGCCCAGCATCACCTCCTCGCGCTCGATCCGCACCACCGGGATTGGCGCCTCGGGCGAGATTCGCACGCACTGGCCATAGACGAAGGTGTCGAGCATCACGTCGCCTAGGACGAGGATGCGGCGACCGGTGAAGCGGGTGGCGATGTCCGGCGAAGGGAGCATGGTATTCTCGAACCTTGGCTGCATTCGGGATGCGATGTGGTCAGCGCGCCAGACGCTTCACACGCGCCCGCTTGAGCGTGTTGCGATACCCCCAGCGGGCCAACCGCACCACCCGCGAAGGCACGAGAAACAGTGGCGCCGTACGCGCCCAGAACGATGGATAACGCCAGTAATTCCCCACGAGGAGCGGGACTGCTCGCCTGAAAAACGACGCCTCCACATCGTTGAGTTTCGCGCCCAAGAGAGCATAGCGCACATGAACCGCTGCCACAGTCCGGTTGATGCGGTGATAAGTTTGGCTCCGGGTGCCGAACAAGCCGCGCGCAATCTTCTCATAGCCCACCACGTCAATCGCCATGCGCTTGAAATTGCCACCCTCGGCGAGGAAGGAATCGTTGGCCGATCGCCAGCCCACGCAAGGGGCGGCAACGTAGAACCAGGCGGGCCTGATCTGCACCATCCGGCCAATGATGTAGATGTGAACATAGGCGTTGAAGTATTCTTCGACATTCTCGGCCGAAACGACCTGACTCCATAATTCGCGATAAACCACCTGGCCGGAAAGATAGCCGAAATATTCACCGAGCAGGCAGAATATCCGGTCAGGTCCCTCAATCTTGGTGTTGCCCGGCAGCTCGCCGCCGGCGACCGGGCGCTCGTAGATGCGCTCATCCAAACCGAAGGTGTAAGCATTGCGGTTGAGCGACAGGCCGGCAATGTCCGGGTTTGCCCGGCAATTCTTCTCGATCTCCGCGATGCTGCCGGGCTCCAGAATATCATCGCTGCCCATCAGCCAGCAGAAATCGCCGCTGGCCAGTTCCACAACCTTCAGGAAGTTGCGGTCGGCGCCCATGTTCTCGTCCGCCCGGCTGTAGACGAGACGGTCGAACCTGCTGCGATAGCTGTCCACCACTTCCCCGGTATTGTCGGTCGAGGCATTGTCGCTGATGACGACTTCGATCTCGCACTCATAAGTGTCCTGCGCCAGGATGCTGTCCAGCAGCTCTGGTAGGTATTCGCCCCGGTTATAGGCGGGGATGCAGATGGATATTCTCATTTGGCCTCCTGGTCTGGGGCGGCAGAGGTCTTCACTCGAGCTCGCACGCGAACGGTTCCTGCCCTAGGATGCTGTCGAGCAGCGTGGGCAGGTAATCGGCCCGGTTGGAGGTGGGAATGCAGATGGAAAGGCGCATGGCGTTCCTATTTCATATTTCGCGCGCGATGCGGGCATTATGCCGGCAGCGCAGCGGAAAAATCCACGCGACGGTGGCCAGAAAGCAGGCAATCAGCCCCACGATCACGCCAGGCAGGCCGAAGTAGCGCGCGCCCAGCCATTGCAGTGCAATGCTCAGGATCGCCTGCAACGGCACGGCGATCCAGAAAATCGCCAGATCGTTCATGCTCTGCAGGACCATCGCGAACGTATCCGCCCAAACACGCACGACAATGTACAACGTGAGCAAGGCGACGACGACGACGGGGATGGTGGCATCGATCGTGGGCGCCAGCAGCTCAACCGCCGTGTCCCTGACCAGCGCGACGCCGAATCCGGCCGCGACGATCAAGCCCGTGCCCAGCATGAGATAACGCCGCATGAGCACGAAGACCTGATCCCATCGGCCCGCCGCGATCGCCTCGCTGCATACCGGCCAAAGCGCGAAAAGCAGCGCATTGTAGGCAAAGAACACCAGTCCAAAGACGCGACTGGCGATACTGTAGATGACGATGTCATCGGGCATCAATACATGCGCCATGATGATGAAATCGACCTGCAGCACTGCGGCGGCGAGCAGCCCGAACAACCAGAACCGCGCCGCTCTCCCAAGCAGCGGCCGCGCGAGAGACCACGATACGCGATGCCGGCGGCTTATGCACAGAACCATGGCGCCAAGCGTAACCAACGGCAGCAGCGCCAAGGGCGTGTAATAGGCGAAGGTGCTCCATGCCAGCAAAGGCGGCGTGCCCCCGCGCGCGACGAGCCAGACCCCCAGCGTTCCCAGCACGGTGCCGGCAGCAGGCGTTAGGTTGGACAGGTAGCCGCGGTGTTCGGCGAACCAAACCTTGTAGGCCACCCCGCCCAATGCCGTGCCGATCGCCGGAAACGCCATTCCCCAGAAGGCCAGCATGCGCTCGCGCGAGCTAAACGAGGCGAACTCGCCAAGCACCAGGGAAGACAGCCATGGACCCAACAGGAACGCGGCGAGCGACACCGTCACCGCCGCCGCCAGTGCCAGCAGGCTGGCTGTCAGGATCAGGTCGTCGACCTCCTGTTGCGCCACCCGCCGCTCTGATATGTGATTCTGCAAGCTGACGGCGATGCCGAAATCGGCCAACGCGAACCACCCCGCCAGGCTGGCGAGCACGGCGAACACACTATAGCCTTCAACGCCCAGGCTGTCGGTCATGATGCGAACCGCTATAAGCTGGGCTAGAATTTGGACGATCCTCCCGACCCAGCCCCCGCCAGCCACGAGCCACACGCGTGGTACGCCGGCAAGAATGCCGGTCACGCCGCTGGTCCGCGTACCTTGGATCACAAAGAGAGGGCCTTCAACAGATGGGACAAGGCCGCTACCGGTTCGCCATCAGCGATTGCCGGGCCCAAGCGACCGCATCGCCGATCCCCTCGCGCGCGGCCACCTGCGGCTCCCAGTCGAGCAGGGCCTTGGTTTTCGCCAGGTCGGCCACGAAGATGCGCTGGTCGCTGAAGCGCGGCGCCAGCTTTTCGTAGTGCAGCTGAGTGCCGGTCAGCTCCTCGAGCAGCGCGAACAGTTCGAGCAGCGAGAGGCTGTTATCCATCCCGCCACCCACATTGAGCACTTGGCCCCGGGCGCGCTCGATGTGTTCTAACCCGGCGAAATAGAGCCGCGCCATGTCGCGCGCTTCCAGCACGTCGCGCACTTGCTTGCCGTTGCCGGCGATGGTGAAGGGCTTGTCGAGCAGTCCTTGGCCGGCCTTCACCGCCTGGCTGCAGAACCAGGCGATCCAGCCTTGGTCGAAACTGCCGAACTGGCGCGAGCCGTACATCGAGGAATGGCGGAAGACGAGCGTCTTGACCCCGTAGACTCGCGCGAAATCCTGCATGTACTGATCGGCCGAGCCCTTGGAGCAGCCATAGGGGGACTGGAATTCCAGCGGCGTGCTTTCGTCCAGCCCCTGCGGGTGCGCGGGGTCGACGTAGCGGGTCTCGGTTTCCTGGTAGTCGATATATTCCAGGTCGCCATAGACCTTGTTAGAGGAGCTGTAGAGCAGCGCGGCATCAGGCGCATGGTCGCGCACCGCCTCCAGCACGTTGAGCGAGCCCATGGCGTTGACCTCGAAGTCCATGCGCGGATTGGCGATGGACGTGGTCATCGCCACCTGGCCGGCGACGTGGAACACCGCATCGGGCCGGAAGCCGCGGATTGTGCGGGTCACGTCGTTAAAATTTCGGATGTCACCATGGACGTGGGTGAAATTGCCCCGCCCACGCAGCCATTCCAGGTTCTGCGTCGATCCGGTGCGCGAGAGGTTGTCGAACACCATCACCTCCGCATCGCGTTCGAGCGCAGCGGCCGACAGGTTGCTGCCGAGGAAGCCGCAGCCGCCGGTGATCAGGATCTTCATCGTTTAAACTCCCTGGATCCGCCAGCGTCTAAAGCGTGGCGGCAGCGGCCGTTTGCGCCATGCCCTGATCGAGCGGCGTGGTGGCGCGCCACCCGGTCGCCGCTTCGATCTTCGCCGGATCGCCCACTACGCGCATGCTCTCGCCCGGGCGATAGGGTTTTTCGCCCCAGTGCAGCACGTTCTGGTCGCCGCCCGCCGCCTTCACCGCGGCGCTCGCCAGCGCGCGCAGGCTGATGCCCTGGCCCGAGCAGATGTTGAAGATCTCGCCGGCGGGGAATGGCTCGGTCGTGGCAAGGTCGAGGCAGGCGGCCACCACATCGCCCACATAGAGGTAATCGCGCTCCTGATGGCCGGGGGTCAGCTCCACCGCCCGGCCCTCGCGGCTCGCCGCCATGACCATCGGCACGAATTTGTGATCGCCTTCCAACGGTCCGTACATGCTGAACGGGCGCACCACCACGACCGGCGCGCCGGCGCGCCGGGCAAGATCCTGCAGCGCCAGCGAGGCGGCCGCCTTGGTTACGCCGTAAATGCCGGTGGGGGCAAGGCGGCGATCTTCCGCCAGCGTACCGTCCTCCGACCCGTATTCGTAGGACGTGCCAACATGCACGAAGCCCACATTCGCCGCCGCAGCAGCCTCGGCTAGGCGCATCGAGGCGGCAACGTTGAGTTCGAGCGCGGTGGCGAAGTCCGATTGGCGGTAATCCACGCCATAGGCGGCGCAGTGGATCACCGCATCTACGCCCGCGAGCGCACCGGCCAGATCGGCCGCGCGGTCCGTCAGATCGAGATCCGCAGTGGCAACGCCCGGGGCGAGCCTCTCGAGGCGCGCCCGGTCACTCGAAGCGCGGATCGCAGCGCGCACATCCAGCCCGCGCGCCTGCACGCCGGCCGCGACATGCGCACCCAGAAACCCCGAAGCGCCGGTGACCAGCAGCCTCATGCTCTCACTCCCCGATCGGGGCCTCAGAAATTCAGCCCGAAGAACTCTTCGAGCTTCTCGCCGACGTAGTCGAAGTGCTCCTCGCCCAGAGCGGGGAACAGGCCGAGCCAGAAGGTGTCGTTCATCACCCGGTCCGTGCGGGTCAGCTCGCCCACCACGCGGTGCTCGACATGCTGGAAGTAGGGCTGGCGGGTGAGGTTGCCGGCGAACAGCAGGCGCGTGCCGATCTTGTTCTGATCAAGGAAGCGGGTCACGTCGACACGCTTCGCGTCCACGCCCTCGCGCAGCATGACCGGGAAGCCGAACCAGGACGGGTCCGAATTGGGCGTCGCCTCGGGCAGGATCAGCACCTCTTCCAAGCTCTTGAACCGCTCGGTCAACAGCCGGAAATTGCGCCGCCGCGCTTCGATGAAGCCTTCCGCGCGGTCGAGCTGGGCTAGGCCGCAGGCGGCCTGCATGTCGGTGATCTTCAGGTTATAGCCGAGATGCGAATAGACGTATTTGTGATCGTAGCCGAACGGCAGCGAGCCATGCTGCTGGCTGAAGCGCACGCCGCAGGTGTTGTCGCAGCCCGGCGCGCAATAGCAGTCGCGGCCCCAGTCGCGGATGCTCTCGATGATCGGCTTCAATTCCGCCGAGCGGGTCAACACCGCCCCGCCCTCGCCCATCGTCAGGTGATGCGCGGGATAGAAGCTGAGCGTGGCGACATCGCCCCACAGGCCGACATTCCTGCCATCGTAAGTGGCGCCCAGAGCGTCGCAGCAATCTTCCACCAGCCACAGATCGTGCTCGTCGCAGATGCGCCGCACCTCGGCCAGGTTGAACGGGTTGCCGAGCGTGTGAGCCAGCATGATCGCGCCAGTCTTCTCGGTGATTGCCGCCTCGATCAGGCTGGCGTCGATATTGTAGGTCGGCACGTCGACATCGACGAACACCGGGATCAGGCCATGCTGGATCGACGGGTTGACCGTGGTCGGGAAGCCCGCAGCCACGGTGATCACCTCGTCGCCCGGCTTCAGGCGGCGGTCGCCCAGCTTGTGGCTGGTAAGGCACGAGAGCGCCAGCAGGTTGGCCGAGGAGCCCGAGGTGGTGGTGAGCACGAACGGCGCGCCCGTCAGCTTGGCGAGGCCGGCCTCGAACTCGGTGTTGAAGCGGCCGGTGGTCAGCCAGCCATCGAGCGAGGCCTCCACCATCAGCTCGATCTCGGGTGCGCCGATCACCTTGCCGGCGGGGGGAATCGTCGTTTCGCCCGGCACGAAGGGCCTGGGCGCGAACTGGGCCTCGGCATACTGGCCCACGAGCTTGCGGATCTCGCGGCGCAGGTCGTCGGCCGAAGGGGGGGTGGCACCCGAAGCGGCGGCGGTGGTGGTGGTGGTTGAGGCGTTCATTGGTCAGTCCTATGCGGCAAGAGCCCGCGTCGCGCCCTGGAAGCGCGCCAGCTCGTCGAAACAATATGCGTGCATGTCGGCGCCCGACAGCCAGGCGCGGTGCCAGGCGACGATGTTGTCGAGCGCTTCGGCCAGTGTCCAGCGCGGACGCCAGCCAAGCTCTGCGCGAGCTTTTGAGATATCGAGTTTCAGGTAGTTCGCCTCGTGCGGCTGCACGCTTTCATCGCGGGTCCATCCGGCACCGTCTGCCCACAGGCCGCACATGCGTTCCACGATCCATTGCACGGGTCGCGCATCCTCGTCGCGGGGACCGAAGTTCCAGGCCTGTGCGGCGGTTTCAGGATCGTCCCACAGCGCCTGGCACAGCACCAGATAGCCCGACAAGGGCTCGAGCACGTGCTGCCACGGGCGGATCGCCAGCGGATTGCGGATCAGCACGTCGCGCCCCTCGCCAATGGCGCGCAAGATGTCGGGGATCAGCCGGTCGGTTGCCCAGTCGCCGCCGCCGATCACATTGCCCGCCCGGCCCGAGGCGACGGCCGTCCCGTGGCCGCTGCCGAAGAAGGAGCGGCGATAGGCCGAGGTCACGAGTTCGGCGCAGCCCTTGGAATTGGAATAGGGATCATACCCCCCCATCGGCTCGTCCTCGCGATAGCCCCAGGGCCATTCGCGGTTCTCGTAGCACTTGTCGGTGGTAACGATGCAGGCTGCGCGCACGTTCGGCGCTTGGCGCACCGCCTCGAGCAGGTGCACGGTGCCCATCACGTTGGTGGCATAGGTGCCGACCGGATCGTCATAGGAGGCGCGCACCAGCGGCTGCGCCGCCATGTGGATGACGATCTCGGGATCGGCTTCAACCAGCGCCCGCGTCAGCGTCTCGCGGGCCCGAATGTCGCCGATGATGGAGGTCATGCCGTCCGCCACCCGCGCCACGTCGAACAGGGACGGCTCCGTCGGCGGCGCCAGCGCGAAGCCGGTGACCTCGGCCCCCATCTGCTGCAACCACAGCGACAGCCAGCTGCCCTTGAAGCCGGTATGCCCGGTGAGGAACACTCGCCTGCCGGCCCAGAAGGCGGGGTCGACGGCGCCCCGCGTCATGGTGCGCGTCATGGGGCTGTCTGCGGCGCTCACCATACCCGCCACGGCGCCTTGCGGCTGTCCCACAGCGCTTCGAGATGCAGCTTGTCGCGCAGGGTGTCCATCGGTTGCCAGAAGCCGTGATGCTCGAAGGCCATCAGCTCCCCATCGCTGGCCAGGTTCCTCAGCGGCTCCTGCTCCCACACGGTGGCATCGCCCTCGACGTAATCGAGCGCGCGCGGCGAGAGGACGAAAAAGCCGCCATTGATCATGCCGCCATCGCCCTTGGGCTTTTCCAGGAAGTCGGTGACGGCATCATCGACGATGTTGAGCGCGCCGAACCGGCCCGGCGGATAGGTGGCGGTCAGCGTGGCGATCTTGTTATGCGCGCGGTGGAAGGCGACCAGCTGGCCGATATCCACGTCGCCCACGCCGTCGCCATACGTGAAGTGGAACAGCTCCTCGTCGCGCACATGCTCGGCCACGCGCTTGAGGCGCCCGCCGGTCATGCTGTCGTCGCCGGTATCCACCAGCGTCACCTTCCACGGCTCGGCCCGCTTGTGGTGCACCGCCATCTCGTTCTCGCGCATGTCGAACGTGACGTCCGACATATGCAGGAAGTAATTGGCGAAATACTCCTTGATGACATAGCCCTTGTAGCCGCAGCAGATCACGAAATCGTTCACGCCATGCGCGGAATAGATCTTCATGATATGCCACAGGATCGGCCGCCCGCCGATTTCGATCATCGGCTTGGGCCTGAGGCTTGTCTCCTCGGCGAAACGCGTGCCCAGGCCACCGGCCAGGATGACTGCCTTCATGTGCGACCTATACCTTAGTTGGAGACGACGAATGCGTCGGAAAAGAAGCGCCGGGCAGGAAGCCCGCCCTCAGTGAACGCCTCGCGGGCGGATGTGATCATGGCGTCGGAACCACAGGCATAGACCATCGTGTCGGCAGGGTCGAACCCGTCCTCGATGGCTGCCTTGTGCACATAGCCCCGCCTGCCGCCCCACCCGGTATCCGGCCCCGACAGGAGGTGGTGGAAGCCGATATCGAGCCCCAGGGCAACCGGGTCCCAGCAGAAATTCTCCGCCTCGCGATTGCCCCAGAACACGCGCAGCCGGTGGCGGCCGGCGCGCTCGCGATCTGCGGCCAGTTCCTCCAGCAGTGCCTTGACCGGGGCGATGCCGGTGCCGGTGGCCAGGAACACGATATCGGCCGGCGCCCTGCCTTCCGGAAATTCATCGCGCAGGAAGAACGTGCCCAGCGGCCCTTCGATGCGGATGAGGTCATTGGGCTGCGCGCGCTCGAACCAGTATTCGCTCAGCACCCCACCCGGATAGCGCTTGATCAGCAATTCCAGCAGGCCGTCCTCGCGCGGGGCGTTGGCCAGCGAATAGCTGCGGCGCACCCCTTGCGCGATGACGTCGACATACTGCCCGGCCAGGAAGCGCATCGGCGAGGCGGGCGGCGTCCTGAGCACGACGCGCACGATCGCGGGCGCAAGCCGCTCGATCGAAACAATCCGCGCCGGCATGGTCTTGATCTCCAGCCCCGCGAGCCGGTCGAGCGGCTCAACATCCAGCGCCAGATCGCTTGTCGCCGCGCGGCAGCAGGTGAGGACCAGGCCGCGTGCGGCGTCCTCGGCCGAAAGGCTTTCCTCTGGCCGCAGCAGCTGGGTCTCGCCCGAGAGGACCGGCGCCCTGCAGATCCCGCAGCGGCCGGTGCGGCAGCTATATTCGAGCACGATGCCCCCGGCGCGCGCGGCATCAAGGATCGAGACCGTCGGGTCCGCAGCGAAGGAGCGGCCGGTGCTGAGCGTGATCTGCGCCATAAACGCCCGGTCTGATAGCCGTTCGACCCGGCTAGTCCAGTGCGCTTCCCACTGGATCGCCACCGCGGGGCCGGCCGATCGGCTTGCCCCGGAGCGGCCGATCTGCAAGGAGGCTACGCGAATACGGCAGCGCCCGAACTGCCGTGGTTTTCTTGCAACAGCACGTAAAAATACAATCGACCCGGAAAAAGTTGCGATGGCCAGTGTGATCCCCCGGAACGCGGCGGCCTCTTCCACGCGGCAGCAAACGCTCACCATTTCTGCCGTCCTGATCGCCTTGCTGTTCTTCTACGCCGTGGCTTTCCCGAAGGGCGGGATCAAGGCCGCCGGTATTCCGCTCACCATTGGCTATGTCTTTACGACAATCCTGGTGGGGCTCGCGCTGCTGCGCGCCCAGCGCCTGTCGATCCCGCTGGATCGCCTGCTGGCCTTCGCCCCGTGCCTGCTGCTGGGCGTGTGGAGCGCCTTCGTGCTGGCCAGCAACGGCTCTGAATCGCTGGGCTTCACGATGGCCTATTTCGTGTCCGTTCTGTATCTTCCGTTTTTCGGGATGCTGTTCTTTTCCGCGCTGGTCCTCGATGAGCACCATGCGCTTGTCGAAAAGACCTTCGTATGGGCTGTCCGGTTCATAATAGGCTACGGAATTTTCCTGTTTTTCTATAGGCAGGTTACCGGAAGCTGGATAGAAATACCCTATTTGACAGTAAATGTTGATGATATTGGCAAGCTAGACGACAAATATATCAACAGGGGCGGTATATTTAAATTGATTTCGACATACAACAATGGAAATATCTTCGGTGTGTGTATGGCGATCTTGGGGCCGTTATACATCAGGCTAGAAAACAAGAGATATCTGCAATGGGCGTTCTACGCCGCGATGTTCCTCACATTGTCGCGCACAGTATGGATCGCGGCGATCCTGATCATCCTCGCACGCTCGATTTCTCAGGGCATCAGGCCGCTGGCGCTTATCTATCTCACCGGGGGATTGCTGCTGGTCGGCGGAGTGATCGTCGGGCTGCTGTCGTTTCTGGGCCGCGACATGTCCTTCATCTTCGACAGCAATCTGGGCGGCCGGCTGTATCTGTTCAATGTGCTCAATGACGTTCGCATTTTTCCCGTGGAGCGGATCGCCCCGCTGCCGGAGATCGTCTATCTGGGCGTTCTGCTATTCTTCGGCATTCCCGGCCTGCTGTTGTTCGTGGCTCATTTGCTGGGGCCGTCGTTCTTGCTGATGGCGGAGGGCGTGCGAGTGCTGTCGCCCACCAGAGCCAGCGCCTGCCTGCAAGGATTGCTGATCTATGCGATCATCGCCTGGGCCGACGCGGCCTTCAGCTTCATCCCGGTGATGATGATCTTCTGGATGATCGCAGGCATGGGCTTCTGGTACGCGCACCGCCAGGCCTTCCCGGTCGGGAGCGTTCGTGAAGCTGCTCGTTGACGCGCGCACCGGGTGGGGGCACGGCATCGGCAGGGTCATCGCCAACACCGTGCCGCAGATCGCCCGCCTGCGGCCCGACTGGCGGATCGAGGCGCTGGTGCCGCCCGATAAGGCCGAAGCGGCCGGCGCCGCCTTCGCCGGTGTGCCGAACCTTTCCCCCCTCCCCTGCCCCATCGCGCCATTCTCGCTGGGCGAGCAGGCCCGGCTCCAGGCCTATGCGCGAGACGCCGATCTCACCTGGTTCACCAATTACTGGGTGCCGCTGGCGTGGCGCGGGCCGTTCGTCGCCACCGTGCACGACATGCTGCATCTGCTGCCGCACTATCTGCCGGCCTCGCCGCTCAAGCGGGCCCTGTCCCGCCGAACCTTCGCCAAGGTCCGCCAGGATGCCCGCGCGGTGATGTTCGTCAGCCGCTTCACGCAGGCCGAGTTCCATCGCCTGATCGGGGCGCCGCGCCAGGGCGTGGTCGTGCCAAACGGGGCGGATCATCTCGATTACGGCTTCGGGGAGAACGGGCACCGCCCCCTCGCCGCCCGGACGCGGCGGCTGATCGTGGTCGCGGCCTCCAAGCAGCACAAAAACTTCGCCCTTCTGTTCGATGCTTGGAGGCGCGCGCGCGCGCCCGGGCACTGGACGCTGACGGTGGTGTCGGCGCAGGAGGAGATAATCAGCTCCATCGACCTGACCGCCCTCGCCGGACAGGACGGGCCGGACGGAACGGCGCGCATCGAGATTCGCCGCGGCATCTCCAACGCGGAGCTGGCGGCGCTGTATGCCGACAGCGCCATCCTGCTGATGCCCTCGCTCTACGAAGGCTTCGGCCTGCCGCTGATCGAGGGGATGCTGGCGGGTGCGCTGTGCGTGAGCTCGTCTGCGGGCTCGCTGGTGGAGGTGGCGCAGGGCGGCTTCGTGCAGTTCGTCAACGGCACCGACCGCGAGGGGTGGGTCGCCGCGATCGAGCAGTCCTGCGCGATGGTGGACCGGGGCGAACCCGACCTGGATCCCCTGCTGCGGCACAACATCGCCTGCGCCGGCCGGTTCCGATGGGAGCGGACCGCGCGCGACGTCACGACAGTGCTCGAGAGCGCGGCAGCGGCCTGACCATCACGGAGTACACAGCGATGAAAGTGGCCATCATCCATGACTGGATGACGCTGAAGGGCGGCGGGGAATGGTGCGTGGAGCAATTGCTCGCCATCTACCCGCAGGCCGACCTGTTCTGCGTGGTCGAGTTCCTGGCCGAGGACGACCGCACCTGGCTGCACGGGCGCGAGGTCCACACCAGCTTCATCCAGCGCCTCCCCGGCGCCCGCAAGCGCTACCGCTCCTATCTCCCGCTGATGCCGATCGCGGTGGAGCAGTTCGACCTCACGGGATACGATCTCGTCATCAGCTCGTCCTCCTCGGTCGCCAAGGGCGTGATCACCGGGCCCGACCAGGTGCACATCGCCTATACCCACAGCCCGATCCGCTATGCCTGGGATCTGCAGTTCCAGTACCTGCGCGAAGCCGGTCTCGAACGCGGGATGAAGAGCGCGGTCGCCCGGGTGATCCTGCACTACATGCGCATCTGGGACAGCCGCACCGCGCATGGCGTGGACCATTTCGTCGCCAATTCCGGCTTCGTCGCGCGGCGGATCCGCAAGGCCTATGGCCGCGAGGCGACGATCATCCATCCGCCGGTGGACATCGAGCGCTTCGTCTTCAGCGAGCGGCGCGAGGATTTCTACGTCACCATGTCGCGCATGGTCCCCTACAAGCGCATTCCGCTGATCGTGGAGGCGTTCCGGCACATGCCCGACCGGCGCCTGGTGGTGATCGGCGAAGGGCCTGACTTCGAAGCGGCCCGGCGCCTGGCCGGCCCCAACGTCACTCTGATGGGCCGGCAGCCCGACGCGGTGGTCGTCTCGCACCTCCAGCGGGCCAAGGCCTTCCTCTTCGCCGCCGAGGAGGATTTCGGCATCGCCCCGGTGGAAGCGCAGGCCTGCGGCACGCCGGTGATCGCCTATGGCAAGGGCGGCGCGCTGGAGACGATCCGCGGGCACGACGCAGAAGGCCAGACCGGCGTGTTCTTCGACCGCCAGACCCCAGAGGCGATCGTGGCGGCAGTCGAGCATTTCGAGCAGCGTCTGCACACAATTACACCCGAAGCCTGCCGCGCCAATGCCGAGCGGTTTGCCGTCTCGCGCTTCCGGGAGGAGATCACGCACTTCGTCGAGGCGGCGATGGCGCTGCATACCGGCCAAGTCGCGCAGGCAGAGAGCCTGGCGCAATTGCCGCAAGCGCCGGTGGATTGAAAGGCCTCCGACTAGCGCGGCGCGGATCGGCCGAGCGCTTGGGCCAGGCCAGTGGCCTTGCCGTTGCGTGTCTGCGTTGCGTCCCATCGCACCACGGGGGCCTGCGCCTGTCCGCCGGTCCGCTCCACAGTCAGGAACCGGGCGGATGGGGCAAGCCCCTCGAAGCGATTGGCCGCTACCTCGAATTGCGGAACCACCCCCGCATTGCCGCTGGCATTGACCAGCGCGATGCCCACTGCGAACGGCCCCGAGACGATATTGCCAATCACCTTGCTGTCGGCATTCGCATTGTAGTCGTTCTCCACCAGCTCGATGGCGATCGGCTCACCCGAGGAGGAGGAGGCAGTGTAGCGGATGCGATTGTTCGCCACGATCGCCGTTCCAGGCGCACCAGGAAGGCCCCGCGATCCCCCCGCCCGGATTGCTGGGACCGTGGGCAGCGGCTGCGCGAAAGTCAGATCGTTATTGGCGATGCGCGTGTGGTGCATGTTCAGGAACAGCGTGTCGATACGCACATTGCTCAAGGTCGCGCCGGTGATCGCCAGTTCGCGCACCGGCCCCATCGCGCAATCCATCGTCCCCGGGCCAGTGGGGTCGAGGCATTCGAAGCGCCCGCCTTCCACCGCGATGTTGCGGTTGTGGGCATTGCTCTGCGTGACGTTGTAGATACGAAACAGCGGATAGGCGTTGTTATCCACCACGCCCCGGCAATCGACGAAGCGGATGCCGTCGTTGAGGAAGAAGGCGGCAAAACAGCCATTATGCCCGTTGCGCGCGGTGCAGCGCTCGAAGATCACGTCATCGCTACCCTCGGCATCAAAGCCGACATCGAGGCATTCCTCCACCCGGCAATCGCGCACCGTGACATCGCGGCCCATCGAGCCCCAGATCCCGCCGGTCTGCGCACGTTTCACCGATACGCGCTCGATCAGCAGGCCGGTGCATTTGCGCTCGTTCTCGCGCGCGCCGTTCTGCCAATGCAACAGCCCCGCATCGCCGCCCCACCACTGGACGCCATTGCCGACATTCTCGTAATGCACATCGCTGACATGGGCGCCGGCGACATAGGCCAGCAGGCACGAACCATGCCCTTGGGTTGACGGGCTGGCAAAGCGCGCGCCGCCGCCCGACACGCGTACGTCGCGGGCGATGTTGCTGTCCGGCCCCTGCGTGCGGACTGCTCTGTATTCCCTGGCAGAGCTGTCCACATGGACGTGCTGGCAATTGCGCGCCTGGATGTTCCTCACGGTGAATCCGCGCCGGCCGCGCATCCCCGCGGCATAGACGAAGGGCCGGGGCTCCTCGCATTCCACGAAGGCCTCGCCTTCTCCGTCCGTGGCCAGGACCACATCGTCTCCCATCGCCTCGAACACGGCCGTCGGCGCGCCCGCGTTCTGCACGCTCGCGTCGCTTGCCGGTCCGGCCCACACGATGCGCGTACCCGGCTCGATCAGCACAATGGTGCCGCCCGAGATCGGCACGGTGCGGGTGAGGCGATAAGGCGGGCCGCGGCGCGGAATGAAGGCCTGGCGCTCCGCAACGATGCGCGCCAGCAGGGCATCGTCGTCGACGGCGGGAATTGCCCGTTGCTGGCCGCGGGCGGAAGAGGTCAGGGCAAAAAGGGCCGCCGACCCCCAGCCCATCTGGGCGATAGCTTTGCGACGCGACAGGGGCGCGCCTGAACTTCGAAACTCATGCATCGCGACCATTCTGTGGCATCTACGGAGCAACAAGCCAAGAGTGCCCCCGCATGCAGGAGGCCGTGGGCCGTGCTACGCCTTGTCCGTCCCGGCGGCCCTTTCTATAGGACGCCCGGTCAAAACACGACCGGCGGGACGCGCATCATGCCGGTCCGGCGATGCGCCGGGGAGGAAACCTTCTTGAGAAGATTTATGCCGCTACGGGGCAAGGCAAGCGGGCATAAGCAAGCAGAACCGCGTTCCCCGCTATTCCTGCCCGTGGCCATCGTCCTTTGCATCTGGGTGATCTTCGGCGGGGCCGCACCGGAAAGCCTGCTGCTGTTCTCGATGCTCGCGCTGTCGGGCAGCGCGCTGCTGCTGTTCCTGCTGTGGCGCGGCGATGGTTCCAGCTGGCGCTCGCTGTCATGGCCGGCGCGGGCGATGGTGGCCGTCTTCTGCCTGATCCCGCTGGTCCAGCTCATTCCCCTTCCCCCGGCCATGTGGCAGGCGTTGCCGGGACGCGAGCTGGCGGTCGACACGCTTGGCGTGGCGGGCGTCGCCGATCGATGGCATCCGCTCACGCTGGCCGTCGCCCCCACCTTCCGCACCCTGCTGGTCCTTGTCTGGCTGGCGGCCCTGCTGCTGGCCGCTTTGCAGCTGACATCGGGCGAGTTGCGGCGGATCTTCGGCCTTCTCCTGATCCTGGGCCTCCTGAACGTGGCGATCGGCGTGGTGCAGGTGGTCTCGAACAACGCGCTGCTGGTCTTCCACGACGGCTTCGCCGGCCGCTTCCTGACTGGCCTGTTTGCCAACAAGAACCATGCCGGCCTGTTCATCGCGCTGACCTTCCTGTTCGGCTACGGCGCGCTTTATGCGAAGCACGGGTGGGACCGGCGCCACCTGGCGATGGTGATGTCGATCGGGCTGGTGTTGCTGATCGCGCTCGTCGCCACCTTCTCGCGCGCGGGGCTGGTGCTCGGCCTTGCCGCCATCGCCTTCCTGGTGGTGCTGTCGGCCGGCAACCGGCTCGGTCGCGGCATGCGCGTCCTGCTGATCGCGGCGCCGATCGTGGCGGCGGGCCTGTTCGCCGTTATCTCCTCCACCGATGTCGCCTCGCGCGCCATGGCGCGGTTCGGCGGGGTCGAGACCGATCTGCGCTGGTCGATCTGGGACTGGAGCGCGCCCCTGGTGGAACGCTACTTCCCGGTGGGGAGCGGGATCGGCAGCTTCCCGGCCATCTATCCCTCGCACGAGCAGCTTGAATGGGTGTTCCCCAGCTACGTCAATCACGTCCACAACGACTATCTCGAGCAGGTGATCGAGACAGGCCTTGCCGCGCCGATCGCCTGGCTGCTGGCGGTGGTGGCGCTGTGGCGACCCATCCGCCTGGCCTGGGCGGAACGCGCCACCCAGGCGGGCCGACTGGCGCTCATGGGCGCGGCGGCGCTGTTCCTCATTGCCGTCCACTCGGCGATCGACTATCCGCTGCGCCGCCCGGCAGTCGCTGCCACGGCCATGGTGGCGCTGGCAGCATTGTTACGGATCGAGGCGCGCAAAAGCCGATTGCGCGCATCTAAAGCTTATGCAAGGCGCGACGGGTGACCTCCGGACCTGCTGCGGGCACACCAGAGCCAAGGCCTGAATCAGACCATCTTGGCACTTGCCTAGTCCCTGGAGAGCATATCGTGCGTTTTGTCGTGGTCCTGCTCGGAGCGCTCGCTCTTGTCGGATGCGCTTCGCCCCCAAGCCGCGTGCCGCTGGGCGCCTACAGCACCGTCCCGGTCGCCCCCTCGGCTGACCAGGCGCCGGTCGGGCCGGCTGTCAGCCCCGTGGCGCCCGAAGCCTTTGAATCCAGCTACCGGATCAGCCCTCTCGACCAGTTGCGCATCGACGTGTTCGGCGAACCCGAATTGTCGGTCGAGGACCTGCCCGTCAGCCCGGGCGGCCGCATCATCCTGCCGCTGGCAGGCGAGATCGTGGCCGAAGGCCGTACGCCGGCCGAGCTGAGGGACGAGATCGCCCTTGCCTTGCGGGGCTACCTTCTCGAACCCGCCGTCGCCGTCAACGTGACCGAGTTCAATTCGCGCAACATCACCGTGCAGGGCGCGGTGCGGGTGCCCGGCATGTTCGCCGCGCGCAACGAGATGACGCTGATGGACGCGATCGCGCTGGGCCAGGGCCTGTCCGATTTCTCCAAGGAAAACGAAACCCTGGTGTTCCGCCGACAGGACGGGCAGCGTTACGTTGCGCGCTTCGATCTGGAGGCGATCCAGGCGGGCCAGGCACAGGATCCGGCGATCCTGCCCGGCGACATCGTGGTGGTGGGGGAATCGGCGGCGCGGCGGCTGTTCTCCGATGCGCTGGCCGTGTTGCCGGCGGCGGTCGGCATCTTCATTGCCCTTATCCAGTAAGAGGCTAATCGGTCATCCGATGTATCAAAGCGCTGTAACTCCATTGAATGACCAGGCCGCGCCGACGGCTGAAGGCGGCCCGGCGCTGATGCGATCGATCAACCTGCGCGAGTTGTGGGCGCCGGTCTATCGCTCGCGCTTCGCGGTCATCGCCATTTTCGTGGTTGTCTTCAGCCTTGCCGTCGCGGCGACCTTGCTGATGCAGCCGTTCTACCAAGCCACGGCCACGGTCGAGATCCGTTCCGAGACGCAGCAGGTCCTGGGAACGGAGGATGCAGACGCCACCTCTGCCGCCTCGCCCACCGATGCCGCCCTGTTCCTCGACACCCAGCTGGACATCATCCGCAGCCGCTCGACCGCCACCGCCGTGGGCCAGTCGCTCGGCCTCTATGCCAATGATGCCTTCCTCGCAGCGATGGGCGTCGACGTGGAGGAGGTGACGCTTTCGCCCGAAGCGCGGCGCCAGATGGTGACCGACACCCTGCTCGACAATCTGGACGTCAATCTGTCCGACCAGACTCGTATCGCCGAGATCAGCTTCTCCAGCCCCGATCCGGTGCTCTCCCAGCGCGTCGCCAATTCCTATGCGGAAAACTACATCCGCCTCAATCTCGCCCGGCGCTCCGACGCCTCCAGCTATTCGCTCGATTTCCTGCGCGAGCAGATCCGCGAAGCGCAGGAACGCTTGGGCCAGAGCGAACGCGAAGCGATCGGCTATGCTCGCCAGGCGGGCCTGATCGACACCGCCAATGCCGCCGGGTCCGACGATTCGAGCCCGCAATCGCTGACCACGGCAAGTCTGGTTGGGCTGAACGACGCGCTGTCCAACGCCACCACCCAGCGGATCGAGGCCGAGCAGCGCTGGAACGCGGCCCGCCGCGGTTCGCTGGCGTCGATCCCCGCAGTGGCCTCCAATCCGACAATCCAGATGCTGCAACAGCAACGCGCCCTGCTCGAAAGCCAGATCCAGGAGCTGCTCGAGACCCGCACCGAAAACTACCCCGCGGCCCGCCAGCTGCAAGCCCGCGTGGACTCGCTGGACGAGCAGATCTCCTCGATCGCCAGCAACGTGCGCGCCACCATCCGTGAGGAATACGAGGCGGTCGCGGCGCAGGAACAGGCGCTGCGAAGCACTATCAACCAGCTCAGGACCGAAACACTCGATGAGCAGGGTCGCTCCATCCAGCTTTCGATCCTCCAGCGCGAGGCGAACACCAACCGCGAACAGCTGGGCGCGCTGCTGCGCCGCTATAACGAACTCAACGCCGAATCCGGCATCCAGCTCAACAACCTGTCGATCATCGATCGTGCCGAAGTGCCGGGCAGCCCCTATTGGCCGAACGTGCTGCTGAACGTGGCGCTGGCGCTGATCGTCTCGGTCCTGCTCTCGAGCATCTACATCCTGGGCCGCGAGAACCTGTTCGACATGGTCCGCACGCCCGAAGACGTCGGATCCCGCCTGCGCCTGCCGCTGCTGGGCGCGCTGCCGGTGGCCGAGGATGTGCTGGCCGATCTGGCGGACCCCAAGACCGACGTGGCGGAAGCGATGAACTCGATTCGCACCAGCCTATCGCTGTTGCAAGGCGGCATCCCCCGCTCGCTGGCGGTGACCAGCACCCAGGCCGGAGAAGGCAAGAGCACGACCTGTTTCGGCCTGGCGCAGGGCCTGGCCAAGCTGGGGCGGTCGGTGATCATCATCGATGCCGACCTGCGGCGCCCCAACGTCCACCGCCTGTTCGGCCTGAAGAACACCGCCGGCGTCAGCAACATCCTGTCGGGCGCAGGCGGGATCGAGGATTACGTGGCGCGCGACATGGCGCCCAACATCGACGCGATCTTCGCCGGTCCCATTCCGCCCGACGCCACCGAATTGTTGGCCGCCGGCCGGCTTCAGTCGCTGATCCGCGATCTGTCCTCGCGCTACGATCACGTGCTGGTCGACAGCGCGCCCGTGCTGGGCTTGGCCGATGCGCCGCTGGTCGCCAGCAGCGTCGAAGGCATCGTCTATATCGTGGAAGCGGCCCGCAACAGCGTGCGCGGCGTGCAGGCTGCGGTGCAGCGCCTGCAGCAGAGCGGCACCCCGATCGTCGGCGTCGTCCTGTCGCGCTTCGATCCCGGCAAAGCCGGCTACGGCTACGAATACCGGTACAGCTACAATTATGCCTACGGGTCGGCCAAGACGGCACGGTAATGCGGTTCGGCGGGGCACGTCTGGCAGGCGCTGTACTGGCAAGCCTGGCCTCGCTGGGAGGAGCGGCCTGGTCGCTGGCCCTGCAGGTCGAGGACACCCGCCTCACGGCCGGCAGGACCGCGCTGCAGGCCGCTCCCCTGCCAGAGATCATCCAGCGCCTGCTGCCGCCCGGCACGCCCGCGCCGCCGCCGCAGCGACCCCTGACCGCAGCCGAGCGCCAGGCGATCGGCCAAGGCCTGTGGCGTGAGCCGCTCGATCCGCAGTTGTTCAATCTCCTCTTCGCCGACTTCGTGCGGACCGGCCGGCCGGCCGGCGAGATCACCCAGCTGGCTGCGCTCTTGGCGCAATTGGGGTGGCGCTATACGCCAGCACAGCAAAACCTGATGCTGCACGCGCTGGGCGATGCGCGGTTCGACGCTGTCCTCGACCGGGTCGATGGGCTGCTGCGGCGCCAGAGGCGGCCGGATCTGGCCTACACCATCCTTTCCGTCATGGAGGGAATACCGCAGGTCCACGGTGAAGTGCTCGCAAAGCTGCTGGCGCAGCCCGACTGGCGTGGCGGCTATCTCGCGGCGATCGGCCCCGCGAGCTCGCCCGCCCTGCTCGACGGGCGGATACGAACGATGAACGCGCTGCTGACCGCCCCCTCGGGCATGACCTTGCCCGAGATGGCGCCCTCGCTCATCGCCCTCAATGCCACCGGCAGGGGCCGCGCTGCCCATTCCTTGTGGATGCGCCGCACCGGCGCGCAGGCCGACGGCAATCTCGTCTACGATCCGGCTTTCAGGCAATTGGCAGATCGTGCCGGTACGGATCTGGGCATTCCCTTCGAGTGGCGCCTGGGGCAGGATCTGGGCTATGCCGCGCAAAGTTCGCCCGAAGGGGTCGTCATCAACTGGGACCAGCGCGGCGTGCCTGTCTTCCTGTCCCAGACGGTGCCTGTCAGGCCCGGCGGACGTTACGCGCTGACCTTCCGGGGCGAGGCTGACAATGGCCCGCTGGGACGCCTGCTTTCGCCGGTTCTGCAATGCGGAACGCAGACCGTCCGGTTCGAGCCGGCCGTAGAACCATCCGAAGGCCAGGCCCGCTATCTTACCGATCCCCTGCCCGACGAGTGCGACATGGGGCTGCTGGCGATCAACGGTACGCTCGACAGCGGAAGCGGCCCGGTGACCATCATTCTCAACCAGGTGATCCTTGAGGATGCCGACTGACCGGCTCCCGGCGATGAAAATCAGTCCCTTGGCTTGCCACCGCTCCCGACGACAGCTGCCGGTGACGAGGCGTGGTGAAGGCAAACACCTTGCCGGAGCTGCTGATGACCGGTACTTGCCGCACTGCAACTAAGGAGCGACCTCTTGGGACCGACATCCGCTAGCCGGCGTCGTCCGGAAACCAGTCCCCCGGTTCCGCGTCGTCAGCCCTCCGTTCGCAACAACGAGGAAGCCCGCGACCTGAACGGCGCCGCGCTGCCGGAGGTTGTCACCGCCCTCGCGCTCCGGCGCACGCATCGCAGGCTGATCCAGATGCTTGCCCTGCTGGGCGACGTCGCCGCCATCACGGTCGCCTTCGCGCTGGGCGCGACGATCATGTACGGCGACCCGCTCAACCACCAGGCGCTCAACACGATCGCCGCCATCCTGCCGATGTACCTGCTGCTGGCATCGAGCCAGCACGCCTTCACCATGGCCGTGGTGGCCCGCGCGCGCCTAGGTGTGCTTCGTGCCGGTGGCTCGCTGCTGATGGCCATCTTCGTCGTTGGACTGGTCGCGTTCTTCCTGCAGACTGTTGTCGGCGTCTCGCGCGGCGTGGTGGGTCTCGGTACGGTGTTTGCGGTCGGTTCCATCGGGCTGTTCCGGGTGTGGCTGGCGATCTATTCGCACCGGCTTCTGGGCGACGTGACGATCAACGAAGTCGTCATCCAGGATGACATCCCGGCGATGGCGCTGGTCCGGATGGGCAGCATCGTGCTGGATGCCGCGCGCGACAATATCGCCCTGCGGCTCGACAGCCCTTCGATGCTCGATCGCCTGGGGCGCTGTCTGCAGCCGGCTGACCGCGTGGTAGTGGTCTGCAGCAATGGGCGCCGAGCTCTGTGGGCCAGCGCCCTGAAGAGCAGCAACGTGAATGCCGAGATCCTTGCCGGGGAGCTCGACCCGGTGGGGGCCATCGGGATCGGTCATTACAACGGATCGACCACCCTCGCCGTCTCGACCGCCTCTCTGTCGGTGACCGACCAAGTGTTCAAGCGCGCGTTGGATGTGACGTTGGTCCTGCTGGCAATGCCGTTCCTAGTGCCCTTCATGCTGGTCTGCGCGATCGCCATCAAGCTCGATAGCCACGGGCCGGTTTTCTTCCGCCAGCCTCGCGTCGGTCTCGGCAACCGGGTGTTCCGGATCTACAAGTTCCGCAGCATGAAGGTCGCGCAGACCGATGTGATGGGCACTTCCTCCACGAGCCGCGACGATGCGCGCATCACGCGGGTCGGCCGGTTCATCCGCAAGACCAGCATCGACGAGATCCCCCAGGTGCTCAACGTCCTGGCGGGTGACATGAGCATCGTCGGCCCCCGCCCCCACCCGCTGGAATGCAAGGCGGAGGAGCGGCTGTTCTGGGACATCGACAGCCGCTACTGGCACCGCCACGCGGTCAAGCCGGGCATGACCGGCCTGGCCCAGATCCGTGGCTTTCGGGGCGCGACGCACAAGGAGGTTGACCTGACTAATCGCCTCCAGGCCGACTTGGAATACATGGCGGGCTGGTCGATCTGGCGGGATTTCGGCATCATTGTCGCCACCTTCAGGGTCCTAGTGCACCGCAACGCCTTCTGACGGCGTAGACCGCTCGCATGAGCGCCGCCGGTCGACGCTGGCACGGCGGTTGATCCTCATCTTCCCTGATCCTTCCCGCAGGAAAAGCCTTCTTGCGGTTAGAAGGGGTTATCAAGGTTAAGGGAGTTAGAGGATGATTGGCAGGTGCTGGACCCGCTGCCGAGCGCGAGTCGCTTGACCACTCGCGTTCCCGATAGACCGATGGATCGTTCCCGAAAGATCGACGCGGCGTTCCCGAAAGACCGACTGGATGTTCTCGGAATGTCGAAGGCCGTTCCCGGAGTGTCGAAAGCCACTCGGAGGGGCCACGCGAACATGGCCGGCTGAAGCGGATTGCCGCAGGGCGCGCATGATGACGTTCAACCCTGCGGTCCTGCGGTCCCAGCACCCGATTGTGGCGGACGACATGCGACACATCCGGAACGCCTGGAACGATTGTCGCCGCCAGTGCCTAGCCGGGCAGCCTGTGGCGGTGCTTCTGATGGTGCTGCTTGGTCCACCCAATGAAGGCTTTCTGCCAGTTGACCGGCATGCGCCCGGGGTCGGCATCGACCCAGCGCTCGAACTCGGCATGGAGGGCATACAGATCCCAACCCGGGCAGGTCTGGCGCAGGTGGGCGATCGTATCCTCGGTCATGAAGCCGCGCGTCGCCTTGTCCGACAGGTGGGCGACGGTTGACCGGACCAGGCGCGCGGCATTGACCATCTCTGCGCCATCGGCCGGAGCGATCCTCTCCTGTTTCTCGCGATGTTTCCCCGGGGAAACGCCGGCCGGAGAAGCGCCGCACGAGGGAGCGGGGCCGGGCCGGTCATGCTCTGCCGTCTGGTTTCGCGGCGGCGGCATCGCACCGTCCGGCTCGGCGGCAAGCGTTCGCTCCGCCCCGCCCTTGCCGTCCACGCGGACCATCCGCAGCTTGGGCTCGCCGCCCTTCGCCTGCTCCACCGACAGGTCATAGCCGGGCAGCGCGTTCTTCTCGGCCAGCTTCAGCATCTCGAACTTGAAGCGGCGATATTGCCCCTCGGCGCCCGATTTTTCGAACAGCACCGGCATGGAGATGGCGAAGCCGCCCTCCCCCGCCCCGCCCGCATGCTTGCGCGCGACGCGGTACAGCCAACGCTCGCGGCCGCCGGTGATGGTGAAATAGGCGCGGTCGATGCTGAGCACCCCGCCCTTCATCGTCACCCCTTCCCAGAACCAGCTCGACAGCTCCAGCGTCATGCCGCGGCTGCGCTCGGTTTTCTCGTCGACCAGCTGGGTCCAGCCATCGAGCCAGCTGAAGGTCGCTTCGCGGCGGTTCTCTGCGCGGATATTGGTCTTGATGGTGGTCGAGACGAGCCGGTCGAGCGCCTGCCCCAGAAGCTCGTAGGCGCGCCCGGTGGTCGGCCGGCCGATGGCGCGCAGCAGGTCGTAGGGCATGATGGTCAGCTTGCGTGGCACGTCGTTGACGCCGCGCCGGGCCATGTCGGCCAGCTGGCTGGCGCAATAGATCAGGATGTCGGCATCCCAGATCGTAGCCATGCCATAATCGGAATTGGCGCTGACGTGGACCCACAGCTTGCCGTCGGGGCTGGTGTAGTCGATCGGCTTCACTCGCTTGGACTTGGCGAGGCTGAAGAACGGCCGCTCCATCATCTCGCGCTGGTCGCGCAGCGGCATGTCGGACAAATAGGGCAGGAACAGGTTGAACTGGTCCGGCACGGTCTCGCGGCGGGCCCGGGTCATGGGCGCGGCCCGCCAACGCGGTGGCGATGGGTCGCTGCATGGTGTTGCGCTGTGCGTTTCCCCGGGGAAACACCGGCCGCGCGCAGGGCCAAAGGAATACGCGCGTTCCCGATGGATCGGCAATGCAGCGCGGCGGCATCCAGCGCGCTGGCGCGAAGCACAATGTTTCCCCGGGGAAACATCATCGCTGCAACCCCCGGCCTTCACTATCGAGGGTCGAGAGCGCTTCGCGCACCCGCTCGACCAGCTCCTTCTCCGACAGGCCATGGCCGGCATGCAGGCGCAGCGTCACGCCCTGGCGGTTGGCGCTCTGCACGGTCACGGCCGGGCGGCCGAAGGCGCCGTCGAGCACCAGCTTCGCCCCGCCATCCTCCTCGCGCCCGGCCGCCAGCAGCCTGGCGATCACGTCGGGCGCGGGCAGGGGGGGCTCGCCCGCCTCGCGCCGCTTCGCCTGCTCGCCCGCGATCGCGCCGGCCTCGTGCAGGATCGCCTCGGCGCGGGTGTCATCATCCAGCGCCTGCGCCAGCGGGTAGGCGGGCTTCAGCTGCACCTCGGCCGGGCTGGCGAAGGCGGCGATCACCGGGTCGGGCAGGCTCGCCACCTTGAGCATCTTGGACAGCCAGCCCTTCGACAGCTTCAGCCGCTCGGCCATGCGGGTCAGATGGCTGCCGTAATGATTCTTGAGCGCGGCGGCGTAATTGCGCGCCCGCTCCAGGTCCGAGACGTCCTTGCGCGCGCGGTTCTCGAGGTCGGCGAGGCGGAACGCGGCCTCGTCATCCAGCTGCGCCACCTGCGCCACGAACTGCATGTCGGGATAGGAATGGGCGCGCAGCCAGCTGATCGACCAGTGCCGGCGCGTGCCGGCGATCACCTCGTAATCGTGGTCCGGATCGCCGTCGATCCGGCGCACCATTGCCGGCACCTTCTGGCCCCCTTCGGCGATGATCGAATCGATCAGCTCGCGGCAGCTCGCCTCGGTCAGGTGCTGGTAGGAGCGGGCATTGCCCGGCCACACCCGCACCCGCGCCGGATCGAGCAGCAATTGCGTGACCTGCCGCACCTCGCCGCTGGCGACGCGGGCGAGGGCGCTCTCGCGGCCCAGCAGGGTGGTGCCGCGCGCACGCTGACGCTGCGGCTCGGCCGCCGGCGGGGGTGCGGCGCGGGCCATCCGGGACACGGGCGGCGGGGCATAGGGGCGGGCGCCGGCGGGCTTCCGGGCCGAGGCAGGGGAGGGCAGGGCGCCGCTCTTGCCACCGTCATCGCCACCATTGCCGGCACTGCCATCATCACCGGCACCGGCACCGGGACCAGCACCGACGCCGGCCGACTTCGCCGCGGGATCGGCCGCGAGCAGGTCCGCCAGATAATCCTTTTGCTTGTTCGCCATCTAGGCGAGCCTCCGTCGTTCCTGAAGGATCGGCGCTGGAACGCCGCCGTCGCGATAGGAAAGGGGCATCATTGCGGCGCCCCGATGGTCCGCAAGCACTGCGCCGGATGGAAGAGGAGGCGGTTCAAGCCGTCTCATTCCGCCGCCCGCTCTCCAAGCCCTTCTCGACGATCTGGTCGAAGGACCGGTCCGACACCGCGCCCGCCAGCGCCTCGGCGGCGAGCTCGTCCAAAAGCGCGCCGAAGCTGGCCCAGGCGGCCTTTTCCGCCGTGTCCATCGCGGCTTCGTCCTTGTCGATCAGATCGCCCAGCGCGGTCGGGCGGCGGCTGCCGCCGACCTCGCTCACCCCACCGACGTCGCGGCCCGGAAACAGCCGTTCGAGCGCATATTGGCGGATCGTCTTGCCCTCCAGCGCGGCCATGGCCTTCAGACTCTTGTGCTGCTCGGGCGAGATGTCGATGGTCAGTCGGCTCATGCAGGCTCCTTGACCGCGCAGGCTACCACAAATGTGGGTTTGTGCAAATGTGGGCCGCGACCGACGTCAGCCGTTGGCGACCAGCGGCTCATCCACCCGGTCCGCCCGGCCCCAACCGGCGCGCACCAGCTGCTCGACCTGCCCCAGCGCCTCATCCAGATTGGCCTTGCAGCGCTTGTGCGTGCGCGGGGTGCCGATCGGCTTCTCCAGTTCGTACACGGTCATCATCCGCAGCGCCGCATGGCTGATCTCGGCGCTGTCGAGAATCGGCACCGGGAGCAGGGCAGGGCCGAAGCTCTGCTCCATGATCGCGCGCACCATGTCCTGGCTCGGATCGCCGGCATCGAAGCGCGAGCAGAGCAGCCGCACGAAGCTGTAATCGACCGCGATCCCCGCCTCGCCCAGCTGGCCCAGCACCTGGTCCATCATCGAGAGGAACTGCACGGTGGAACAGAAATCGGGCGTGGTCGCCGCCAGCGGCACCAGCAGCGCATTGGCCGCCTGCATCACGGCGAGGCTGATCGTGCCCAGCGCTGGCGGCGGATCGAGGATCACCACGTCGTAGTCGCGGGCAAGGTCCATCAGCCCCTGCCGCAGCTTGCGGAAGCGCGCGGCGAGCACCGATTGCCCGTCCGCCCCGGCGGCGGCCATCTCGTATTCCACGTCGAACAGCTCGAGGTTGGAGGGGATCAGGTCGACATTGGGCCAGGGCGTGGGCTTGACCGCATAGGCGAGGTCCGCCTGCGTAGGGTCGATCGAGAGGTAGGGGTAGAGCGTTTCCTCCCGCGTGATGTTGAAATGCGGGTTGAAGCCGAACAGCGTGGTGGTGGTGGCCTGGCTGTCGCAATCGACCACCAGCACGCGGTAGCCCTGGACCGCGAAATAATGCGCCAGGTGGGTGGTGACGGTGGACTTGCCAACGCCGCCCTTGAAGTTCTGCACCGCGATCATCGCCGGCACGTCGAGCGGAGCGCGGGCAGGGGAGGCGTGCAGCACTTGGCGCATGTGGAGCAGCCCCTCCACCGTATAGCCGATCCGCCGCCCGTTCTCGCCGGCGGGGGGAGGGGGCAGGCGTCCGTCATCCTCGGCCATGCGGATGCGGTTGGTGGAACAGCCCAGCAGCTGCGCCGCCTCGGCGATGCCGAAGCGCACGTTGAGGCTCTTGCGCCTCTCGGGGAGGAAGGCGCGCTGGCGCAGCCGCTCGATCATCCGCTCGCCCGATTGCGCGAGATCACCGATCCGGGAGGCGATGGAATGCGGATCGGTCATCGGGTGCGCCTGGGTGAACCTCCTTGCCGACAACGTTAGCCGAGAAGCTTCAGGCGGACAAACGGCTTGGCCCGCGCTCCGTGCTGCCCATGGTGGCGGCTGCCGGGCCGCTGCGGAGTGGCGGGACGACCCCCCTGCGGCTCCTCAGGCGCCGGCCCGGCGAGCTTCGTCGCTGCTCAGCAGGCCGTCGAAATACTCGATGGTCTTGGCGAGCCCTTCGCGCAGCTGCACCGTGGGCTCCCACCCCAGCGTCGTCCGGGCGAGGGTGATATCGGGCTGGCGCTGCATGGGATCATCCTGCGGCAGCGGGCGCTCAATGATCTGTGACTTGGCGCCGACCAGGTCGATCACCTGCTCGGCCAGCTGGCGGATCGTGAATTCGTTGGGATTGCCGAGGTTGACCGGGCCGGTGACATCGTCGGGCGTGTCCATCAGCCGGAGGAAGCCCTCGATCAGGTCTTCGTAATAGCAGAAGGACCGCGTCTGCGAGCCGTCGCCATACAGGCTGATCGGCTCACCCTTCAGCGCCTGGATAATGAAGTTCGACACCACGCGTCCATCCGCCGGGTGCATGCGCGGGCCGTAGGTGTTGAAGATGCGCGCGACCTTGATCGACAGCCGGTGCTGGCGCGAATAATCGAAGAACAGCGTCTCCGCGCACCGTTTGCCCTCGTCATAGCAGGAGCGAAGGCCGATCGGGTTGACGTTGCCCCAGTAATCTTCCCGCTGCGGATGGACGGCGGGGTCGCCATAGACTTCGCTGGTCGAAGCCTGGAAGATCTTGCACTGCAACCGCTTGGCCAGGCCCAGCATGTTGATCGCGCCCAGCACGCTAGTCTTGGTCGTTTGCACGGGATCGTGCTGGTAATGGACGGGGGAGGCGGGGCAGGCGAGATTGTAGATCTCGTCCACCTCGACATAGAGCGGAAAGGAGATGTCGTGGCGCATGAACTCGAAGCGTTCATGACCATGGACATGATCGAGATTGCGCTTGTCGCCGGTGAACAGATTGTCGACGCACAGCACCTCGTCGCCACGGGCGAGCAGCCGGTCGATCAGGTGCGAACCCAGGAACCCCGCACCGCCGGTGACCAGAACACGCCGGCGGCCATAAATCTCACGCGCCATGAAGCAGCTGTTTCCTCTCGATGATTTGAGGGGCGCCTAGCGCGTTCGCGGCCATGATGCCATGCCCTCTCTGGGCAACTGAAAGCGGGCAAGGCCGAAGCAGGGCCGGAGCAGGGTTGGACCTTGCTATTACAGTGTGACAAATCTTTCGCCCTTGCAAATGCTGCCCCGGGGCGCCCGCCTGAAAGCGGTCAGTCTGTAACCGGCCCCGAGCAGCCATGAAGCAACGACTGATCATTCTCCGTTACTTCGGGAGAAGAAGTCCAACCCCTGGCCGGCCGCCTCACAGGACAACCGCGCCTGTGAACTGACCGTACCGTGAGGCTTGACGCCGAACACCTATCAGGCGTAGCAAGCCGCATGAAAATCCGCAACGTGATCCACAAGGGATTGCGGCGCTTCATTGAGGATGATGACGCCAGTGGATTGCAGCCTGCTGCCGTGCCCAAGCTCAGGCGCATGGTCACGTTCCTTCAGGATATGGAGCGCGAGGATGAGTTGCGGACGGTGCCGAGCTGGAAAGCGCACCTGCTGACCGGCAACCGGAAGGGCACGTGGAGCCTATCCGTCACCAGGAACTGGCGGATGACGTTCCGGATCGATGGGGACGAGATCGAGATCATCGACCTCGACTACGAGGACTACCATTAGGACGCGAGGCATGAACGCGATTGCCGGTTTCCGCATGAAGAACCCCGCGCATCCGGGCAGCTTCATCAGGCATGACATCATCGAACCGCTGGAGCTCACCGTGACGGCGGCGGCCGAGGCGCTGGGCGTCACGCGGGCCACGCTGTCGACGCTGCTCAACGAGCGGGCGCACCTGTCGCCGGACATGGCGCTGCGCATCGAAAAGGCGTTCGGCGTGTCGATGGATACGCTGATGCGGATGCAGAACAGCTATGACATCGCCCAGGCGAGGCGCCGGGAGGGCGAGATCAAGGTCGCGCCGTTCAGGGGCAAGCCGCTGACGCCCGACCCTGTCACCCCGTGACCGGCCCGAGTTCCCGTTCCAGTTCCTCACCGCCTTCGGGAACCGGAAGACCACGATCGATCGGCTGCGCAAGGGCAACACCAACCAGTCCGACCTTGCCGGCGGCGTGCTCCAGCGCAGCAACATCCACATCGCCAACTGCGGGTCCGGCGAGGTCGCCGCGATGCTGACCCCGCTGCGCGACCGCCAGCAACAAGGCCAAGTCATCCTCCCACCGCTGGGGCGGAGTTCCAAGCCGAAGACCTCGCCAGCGGCGAAGCGCGATCCAACACCGCGCTGATCGACGGTGTGCGCAGGTTCGCGATGGGTGTCCGCGATCTCAACATCGATCTCATCGACAGCATTAACCCGTTCGGGGCGGCCTACGCGGTGCTGGCGAAATCAATGAACGAGACCGTGCTGAAACAGGTGCAGGCGGCCATCTCCGCGAAGAAGATCAGGATCTCGCCGGAAGAAGCCAGAGAGCTTGCCGAGCGCGCCTTGCGGTAGAGGTGGCTCGGTTTGTTTGAACAGCGATTGGCAAAAGATAAGTGGATCGTCTGCCGGTTTCGTTGCTCTGCCGAGATGGGCCGTCTTGCAGGGAGGGCGTAGCCCGACCGGAGAGGCGGCCCATCTCGGTTGCCAAATTCATGCTGCCACCGCGAGGGGCAGATTGTCAAAATACATTTGATCGGGCGTTCTGGCACCCAGGCTCGAATGGGGTCTCTTGCCGTTGTAGAATTCGAAATACCGACCAATCGACGCCCTGGCTTCGCTGACCGCACCGTAGGCGCGCAGGTAGACCTCCTCGTATTTGACCGAACGCCACAGACGCTCGACTATGACATTGTCGCGCCAGGCCCCTCGGCCATCCATGCTGATCGCTATTCCCGAGCACTGCAGCACGCTGGTGAAGGCGATGCTCGTGAACTGACTGCCCTGATCGGTATTGGAGTCGCAGACGACGACCGTAGGTCGTCAACATCTCTGGCTTGCCGTAGCGCGCCAGTGCCTCTTCCAGGGCCTCGATGCAGAACGAGACGTCCATCGAGATCGAGACCCGCCAGGCCAGAACCTTGCGGCTGAACCAGTCCACGATGGCCACGAGATAGACGAAGCCCCTGGCCATGGGGATGTAGCTGATGTCGGTCGCCCAGACCTGGTTGGGCCGGGTGATCGCCAACTTGCGCAGCAAATAGGGATAAACCTTGTGCCCGGGCGCCGACTTCGATGTGTTCGGCCGGCGGTAGATCGCATCGATCGCCATCCTCTTCATCAGGCTGGCAACCCGCAGCCGGCCGATCACAAAGCCCTCCTGGCGCAGCAGGTCGCGCAGCATCCGGCTCCCGGCGAAGGGATACTCCAGATGCAGCTCGTCCATCCGGCGCATGATCTCCAGCTCCACCATGCTGGCGGGCTTTGGCAGGTAATAGACGCTGCCCCGGCTGATCCCCAGTGCTCGGGCCTGCCGCGTCACCGCCAGATCGTGCGAACGGTCGATCATCGCTTTGCGCTCGGCAACAGTCCCGCCTTGCCGAGCGCTCCTGCCAAAAAATCGTTCTCCAGCGTCAGCTCGCCAATCTTGGCATGAAGCCGCTTGATGTCGACCGGCGGCTCATCACCGCCACCGCCATCAGCACCAAAAACCCCGGCAGCCCCTTCCAGCAACTGCGTACGCCACGTCGAAATCTGGTTGGCGTGAACATCAAACTGCTGCGCCAACTCCGCCAGCGTCTTCTCGCCCTTGATCGCCTCCAGCGCCACACGCGCCTTGAAAGCCGGGCCGTGGTTGCGGCGTGGTCTCTTGCTCATATCGTCTCCTGTCATCCGGCATCACTGGCCGCCGTCAGGCAGAAAATCCACTCATCGCACTGTCCAATTTTGCCGCGCCACCTCTGTCGCGAGCAAGCTGCAAGGCGAGGAACGGGCGAACGCGTTTGCGCTATGGCAACGCAAAGGCAAGCGCGCGTTCGAGGCGGAAACGGAAGCCGCGAAGAATGACGGAAAACCCTATGATCGGGGTTAACGTGCGGTGCGCCAATCCGATAGGATTTGTCGCACAGGATTTGTCGCGCAGTCAGAACGTGGCAGAAAGCGGGCGACGATGTGCAGGCAAACCATGCAAAATTGATGGGTTTTCCGTCAGATGGGAAAGCTGCCGGTCTGCGCACAACTCTATAGCGGACCTCGGTGGTCCAGAACGGCCCGTCGAAACCTCCCGTTCGTTCTTGGGGCCTTGCGGGCGCTCCACGATATGCTACATCTTCCCCCCGCCACCGGTCAGGTTAGGCGACCAGCCGGCGCAATCTTCCACAATCTGGTTGTAAACGATCACGACGCCGGGCGTAGCATGGCTGACATCGCCGTTGAACAGTTCAATTAGCCGGTCGGGGCGGCTCTCCACTGCCCTCTTGATGATGCACTGGCACTTTGCGTCATCCAGCCCGAGCTTTTTGTGGCAGGCATCCAGCACTCCGCCGGGCTTGGCGTCCATCGCGACCATCCGTGCTTCTTCCCGGCGCCGCGCGGCATTGAGCCGCTGCACATTGTCGTCGGCAGCGGCGCGCACGAAGCACTGGTTCTGGAGCCGCACAATGGTCCGGCGTTCATCGAAACCGCGGACATTGCCTTTAAAGAAGTCGGAAAGCGCGTTGGGGCTCGCGCCATTGGCCAGCGAATCGCCGACAGTGCATTCGCAATGCTTGGGATCGGTTCGGGCAATGCTCCGGCATTCATCGACGAGATAGCGCGCCGCCTGCGGCACTGGCGTGATAGGATAGGCCCCACCATCGGGCATGAGCCCGGCATCGGCATAGATTTGCTGCGCTCTGGTGATAATCGCCTGGTCGGGTGAAAGATTCGAGACATCGGCCGCCTGTGCGGAGATGGCGCCGAGGGCTGCCACGCCAGCATTATGGCCGCCGCTCTGCCTGTCCGCTGACGTGCCGGCGCTTTCGTCGCCGGGCTGCGCGCTGCTCCCGCTCGAACAGGCCGCGAGCGCCGCAGGGGCAAGCATCGCCAGCGCCGTGCGGATCAACGCCTTGCCCCAAATTCCTAGATCGAGAGGTTTTCCGCTGCTCATGCCGCCGCCCCATTGCCGCTTCAGATTCCCCGCCCGATCGATAACAAGCGGGCGGTCTTGCTGCAACTGCCAATAGACCCGGCTTGCTGCCTTGCGCCGTGGAGGCTGACTTACCCAAAGGCCGCTCGCGGGTTTTCTGCGGGCCGAACCGGACGTTTCGGACGCCACCAAAGTTTGCCGTTTCGAGCCTCATGCCGACAATCAAGTGAATTCCGCCATGTGGGGGCATCACCATCCCAATTCCGCGTGCGATCCAAGCCGCACAAGCTGCAAGGTTTCATCGTCGGGCTTGCGGTAGATCAGCACCAGGTCGGGCCTGATGTGGCAATCCCGATGATCGCACCAATCGCCGGTCAAGGCATGGTCGCGGTGGCGCGGCTCCAAGGGCTCATCATTCGCCAGCGCCTCGATAACGGGGATCAATGCATCGTCCAGCGTCTTGGCGTGCTGCCCCTTCTTCTCCCGCTTGTAGTCGCGCCTGAACTGCCCGGTGCGCTCAATCATCCGCATTCAGGTCGGCCATCAGGTCGGCTATCGTAGCGGAACGCTTCACCTTGCCCTCGCGGGCTTCCTTCATCGCGGCAATCGTGGTGTCGTTCGGCACCAGCGGCTCGAACGGCAAAGCCTTATCGCGGGCAATGCGGGTGAGCATCAGGCGCACGGCATCGGAGACGGTCAGCCCCATCGCTGCAAGCACGGTTGCGGCTTCCTCCTTCACGGCTCCGTCGATTCGGGTCTGCACAAGTGCGTTCGCTGCCATGTCGATTCCTTTCTGCATGACAATGTAATGCAAGCGACCGAAAAATGCAATTCTGACGACTGCGGAAAACGACTGAGTTGGTGTCGGTTTCAGCAAACGACCGGACTCCAGCGCTGGCCACGACTTGGCCCCTCAGCCTGTCAGCAAACCGCCGGATTCTGTCACCAAACCACCGGACTCGCCTCCGTCTGGGGTGCCAATCCGCCCGAACAGCGTGATTGTCGGCCCGCAGGCCATGCCGGCGTATCGCCTTCGCTGAGCAGTCGAGAACGCTCGGCCCGCAGGTTCATTTTGTCCACTCAGACTCCGCCGGTGTCGGCAGTGTGCTGCGATCCTCGCTAGCCAGAACGGCCCAGAAATTGTATCACACGGGGGCAACCGTCGATTGCCCCCGTTATATGGAATGTGACATATGGCCCTGATCGGCTACGCCCGCGTCTCGACGGACGAACAGGACACCGCCGCGCAGTTCGATGCGCTGCGCGCCGAGGGCTGTACCATGATCCTGGAGGACAAGGATCCTGGAGGACAAGGCGAGCGGCGGCAGCCGCGATCGCCCAAACCTGGTGCGGGCTCAGGCCCAGCTCAGCGCTGACCTCACTTATGGCTTGTCGCGTGATTTTCGGCAGTTCGGCGAGCATTCGAATAGCGAACTCGCGACTGCAAGCGATGCGCCACGCGCGGGAATCGGATCTTGTGAGGGCGCTGCCCAAGTCCGCCATGACATATCCCCGATTGCATCAGGGACTCGGGTTGCCCGGTCCGGCCGTTTTGTAGCAGAAACAGGCCTTGAGCGCGACAGTCCGGAAGTTTATTGACACATGGTCATTGGTATCCTTTCGCTTTCCAGTCCGGTCGTTTACTGAAAACGACAGATGGCGGCGACATCCCCTTCGGCCCGGTCCGCAAGTGCTGCCCAGGACGGAGCGGCCGAGCTGGTGGTGGTCCGCGCCGCGGGTGACGCGCCGCTTCCCCGACGGCCGGGCGGCCGGGCGACCGATCGGGTCGCGCAGCTGACCGCATTGCTCGTCTCGCTCGTTGGCCAGGACGGGGCGATCGACCGTCTGGCGTTCCGCAAGAGCCTCGAGGCGCGGGCGCCGATGAGCGTCAAGGCGCTCGCCAACGATCTCGCCTGCTATGCCAGCTTCTGCGCCCGCGCGGGCGGGATCGGCCTGCCGGCCAACGAGGCCCGGATCGTCGCCTATCTCGAGGATTGTGAACGGCGCGGGCTCAAGCCGGCGACGGTCGGGCGTCGTCTCGCCAGCCTTGCGGTGGTGCATGGGCTGCTCGGAGTGGCGAGCCCGACCCGAGCGAGCATCGTGCGCGACGCGCTGCGCGGGTTTCGGCGCCGGGTCGATGTCACGCAGCGTCAGGCCGGGCCGCTGCGGTTCGGAGAGGGGCTGGGCAGCGCACCCGCCAAGGGGTTTACCCTGAGCGCGCTGTTGCAGGCCTGCCCCGGAACAGTGCCGGGTTTGCGCGATGCGGCGCTGCTCAGCCTCGCCTGCGACACCGGGTTGCGCGTATCCGAACTGGTGCGGGTGGCGTGCGACCAGATCACCGTCGAAGGCGATGGTTCGGCCGTCCTGACCGTTGCGCGCTCGAAGACCGATCAGGACGGGCAGGGGGCCTATGCCTGGCTCTCACCCGACACGGTGCGGCGCGTGTCGGCATGGCTGGCAAGCGGAGGGATTGCCGAAGGCCCGCTGTTTCGCCGGATCGGCGTGGTGCGGACCAAGGCCCGCGCGGCCGAGGCCCCTGCCGCCTTGCCTGCCCCGCCGGGGTTGAGGTGGCGATGGCCCGCAGCCGCGATCGCGCCGGACGACGCGCAGCCCAGGCTGGCATCGACCACCTTTGTGATCGGCAAGGACCCGTTGACACCCGCGGCGGTGCGGCTGATTATCAAGCGCACCGCCCGGCGCGCAGCCGATGAACATCTGGTCAATCTGTTCGGGACGGAGCTTGATGCTGCGATTGCGGCGCTCAGCACGCATTCGCTGAGGGTCGGGTTAACACAGGATCTGTTTGCAAGCGGAGAAGACGCCGGGCCGATTGCACAGGCGCTGCGCTGGACATCAACGTCGACCGCGCTGCGCTATGGCCGCAAGCTTGCTCCGTCGTCCAATGCCACCGCGCGCATGTTGCGCGAGGTCAGGAGATAGGCGAGGGGATCCTGGTCAGCAAGCTGCGGAAGCCCGGGCCGTGCGTTGCCATCGGTTATGGCAGAGCAGACGTCGGTTCGACCGCTTCGATGACGCCAACTTTGGCAGCCGACACGGGGCTTGCCAGGATATACGTTTTTCCATAGTATATGGCGAACAAACGCTGGAGCAATCGCATGCAAGTCGCCCGCTGGGGAAACTCCCTCGCCCTTCGCCTCCCCGTCGCCGTGGTCAACGCCCTCGATCTCAAGGAAGGCGACGATGTGACGATCGACGTTGCCGGCGAGCGCCATTTGTCGATCGCGCGCAAGCCCGCGCCCGCCGAGCTGCTCGAGCGGCTGAAGCGCTACCGCGGACGTCTGCCCGCCGACTTCCGCTTCGATCGGATCGAGGCCAATGGCCGATAGGCCGGCGTTCCTCGACAGCAATGTCATCTGCTACCTGTTCGGCGCCGATCCTGCCAAGGCCGATCGGGCAGAGCAGCTGTTGGCCTTACAGCCGATGATCTCGGTGCAGGTGCTGGCCGAGGTCTGCCATGTCGCACGCCGCAAGGCGAAGCTCACCTGGGCGGAGATCGAGGATATCATCGCGGTCGTCAGCGCGCTGTGCGTCATCACGCCGCTGACCGCCGCAATTCAGGCCGCGGCACGCGCCCTCGCCGCGCGCACCGGCTACACCATCTATGACGCCCAAATCCTCGCCGCCGCCGCCGCCGGAGGCTGTGCGACGGTTTGGAGCGAGGATCTGCAGGACGGGCATCGGATAGCCGGGCATAGCCTGGCGATGGCGATCCGCAATCCCTTTGGTGGGGACGATCACCGTGTCGGCTGAGGCGCCGTTCGCCTCTTCGGTCGAACTGGTGCTCGGCGCCCACGCGCCGCTGGTCGACGCGCACCGGGCGAGCGCGCTCGCGCTCGAGGCGGCGGTCGCGGCGATGGCGCCAGCGACACTCATCGAAAGCGCCAAAATGAATAGCCTCGATCCTCAGGCCTATATCACCGACCTGCTCAATCGCATCCATGATCACAAGATCAACAGGATCGACGAATTGTTACCTTGGAATTGGGCACCGCAGACTCTCCCGCGAGCACTGGCCGCCTGATGGCCGCGGTCACGCACGTCCTCACCCTCGACTATGTCGCCAGCATCCTCGACGAGGACGTGGAATTGCTGAAAGCCATCGTCTCAAATGACGATAACCTGACTTACGGAAACATCATCAGCGTCTGCATCGGGCCCGACGAGGCCATCCCCGCGCTAACCGATCACGGCATCGAAGAACTTTCCGACATGCTCAGCCAGGCCCGTCTCACGACCAAGTCCTGGCACCAGTTCCTCGATGACTTCGTCGACGATCCCGAACTCGCCGCCCGCTTCGAAGTACAAACATCGCGGTAACAATCGGACGGTTACCGTCAGGCAGGGGCAAGGTCAGTTTCGAAACTCGTCGTGAGGCGCGGATTTGGCTTGTAGCACCGGCGCGCACCGCCTTTGGCCTTTGGAAAATGCTGGTTTTCTCTTCACGCAGTGACCAAGTTCAGCCGCTATTTCGGTCGTTCGCCGGACCGGTTGGGACTGGAGGATGTTCGCGCGTTCCAGGTCTATCTCATGTCGCAGGGGATATCCTGGCCGTCGTTGAACCAGACCGTTTGCGCGTTGCGCTTTTTCTACGGCGTGACGCTGAACCGGGACGAGATACTCGACCGGCGTTGGCTTCCGAGTTCGCTAGCTTAGCAGGGCGCTGAAAAACGCGCCCAAGGCGCGGCGATGAAGGTGGTTTCGTCACCGTTGTTATAGGCGATCTCGCCTTCGAGGCAGCCGTCCTCGCGCAGGTCGGCCCATCCGTTGCCGGAGACCTGATCGCCTTCGTCGGCGCCGTTCCACTCGAAGTCGATGCCTTTGGGCGTGAACCCGCAATCGACGGCTGCTTCCAGCGCACCGAAGGCCATCTCACCTTGGCCTTGGCGATCGATCTCGATGAAGGCTGGACCGCAAAGATCGAGATGCTGCTTGTCCCAGGCGGCGGTCTCGACGATCCGCCACTTGCCGGCGAGCCGGTCGGCAATGCCCGCCATCACGCCGGCTCCAGCAGCTTGGGCAGCCGGACGAGGTTGTAGGCGGCGAGCGTCAGGGTGAAGGCGAAGCGGACGCGCGGCAGACCGCGGAAGCGGGTCTTGCCTTGTCCGGCTGCCGACTTCGCCCAGCCAAACACCTCTTCGATGCGCTTGCGAATTCGGAGGCTGACGGCGTAGCCAGGATGGCGTGTTGTGCGGCCGTCGATCGCTGAGCGTCGGCCGCTCTGGTTCTGGGCGACGTGGGGCGTGGCCCCGCGATCGCGCAGTTCATCGACGAAGTCGCGGGTGTCGTAGCCCTTATCGGCGCCGAGGGTGATCCGTCTGGCGCCGATACCCTCCGTCATGCTGTCGATCATCTCGAGCGCGGCCAAGCGCTCGGCATACCCGGAGACCCGGGTCGTCTCGCCATCAACGACCAGCCCGTTCCGGTTCTCCATCAAGACATGCCCCATATAGCAGAGCTTCGCGCCGGCGCCGGGGCTCTTGCGGTAAAGCAGCGCGTCGGGATCGGTGGTGGAGGCATGGGTGGCGTTGCTGCGCTTCTCGCCGCGGAAGTCCACCTCGGCATTACGGCCACCCCGTCTGTCGGGCGGAGGACCATCCCCACCAGCCTCGTCCTTGGGGCGGAAGCTCTTCATGCTGCACCACGCTTCGATCAGGGTGCCGTCGACCGAGAAGTGGTCGGTCGACAGCAGCCGCGTGACCTGCGGCCGCGCCAGGATCGCCGACAGGAAGGGGTCAATCCCGGCAAAGGTACATAACGCGACATAGGATTTCAGTCGCCCCATCGAAGGCTCTCGGGTTGTAAATCCGTCAGTTTGTCGATCGCTTCCTGGATGTTTTCGAGGGCCTCGCTGAGGTCGGAGAGTTGGTCCTCGATCACGGTTGCCAGGTCAAACAGCGCAGGCGCACGGCCTTTCATGCCGTGGTTGACGACGTCCATCGCCAGATTGTGCAGCTTGAGGATGTCATTGCGGATTTCCGGGGGATTGTGGTGCTCCCGATCGTTCAGATGGCCACGCATTTTATCGAGTTCATCGACCGCATGAATGAGCGACAGCGTGTCGAATCCTTCCTGGAGCGCTTCCAGTTCTTTGTCGGTGATCTCCGCCATCTCAGGCCTCCAACGCCTTGAGCGCGTGACTCCGGAGCGCGCCGTCTGGACCGACATAACGATATAGGGTGGCGCGGCTGATATCGAGCTCTCGGCATAGCTGCGCCACGTGGGTGTCCCGATTGGCCATGGCGGACTGCGCGAGACGGATCTGGTTCTTGGTCAGCTCGAATTTGCGCCCGCCGTGGCGACCTCGCGCCCGGGCAGCGGCGAGGCCGGCCATGGTGCGCTCGCGGATCAGATCTCCTTCGAATTCCGCGAGAGCGGCGAAGATTCCGAAGATCAGTTTCCCGCTCGCGGTCGTGGTGTCGATGTTCGCCCCTTGACCGGTCAATACGCACAACCCAACCTTGCGATTGGAGAGGCTCCGGACCGTGTTGACCAGGTGCTTGAGGTCCCGCCCGAGGCGATCGAGCTTCCATATATATAATGTGTCGCCCTCGCGGAGCGCCTTCAGGCAGGCCTCCAGTCCAGGGCGATCGTCACGCTTACCCGAGGCTTCGTCTTGATAGAGGTGATCCGGCGCCACGCCGACGGCGGCCAGAGCGTCGATCTGCAAATCCAGCGTCTGTGAGCCGTCGGCCTTGGAGATGCGGGCATAGCCCAGGTTCATGTCAGTCTCACAAACGAACGTATGCGCGACATCGAGTATCCGTCCTCAAGCGCCATTTGAGCGTGTATCATATCCCGTATCGTAAATAAAGTTTAGCAAAGGGTGCCGGTCCAGAAAACGAGACACTTCAATGCCCCGAATGCAAATCCTCTCTGCCGCCGAACAACGTGTGTTCGCCACGCCGCCCATTTTCAACGCCGCCCAGCGAAAAGCGATCTTTGATCTGCCTGGCGCCTTCCAGAAGGAAGCCGAAAAACTGCGCAATCCGATCCATCAAATCGGTTTCTGGCTGAACGCCGGGTATTTTCGTAACAGGCGCCGGTGCTTTGAGCCGGAAGATTTTCATGCCCGCGACATTGCCCACGTGGCGACGCGGCTTGGGCAAGTCCCCGCCCTGTTCAGTCCTGCGGCGTACCCGGCGCGCAGCCGGCAGCGTCACTGCAAAATCATCGAGAATTTGTCCGGGTTTCGAGCAATGGACGACGGCCATGAAGCGCGCCTTGTCGAAGCGATCGACCGGCACGTGGCCGCGCACGAGACGCCGAAGGCGATCTTCCACGCCGCCGTCGAAAAGCTGACGTCCGAAAAAGTCGTGCTGCCGCCCTACCATCGGTTGCAAGAGGCGATCCTCTCCGCGATTTCCAGGCTCAGAATACGGCAGGCGAAACTGATAGAGAAGCGGCTCTCAAAAGAGCTGCAGGCCGAGCTCGGCGCTCTGCTCGAAGAGACGGACGACGAAGGCGGAGATCGACGGTATCGCCTCACTGCGCTGAAGCGCCACTCCCAATCGGTCCGCCCTCAGGAGGTCAAGGCCAGATTGGCCAACCACGACAAGCTGTCGCAGCTATACGCGCGGCTTGATCCCTTGGTCGGCGCTTTGGGGTGGAATCAAAAGAGCGTGCGGGTCTACGCCCAGGCCGTCATAAAATCCGACGTTCGGGATCTGCGGCGCCGCAGCGCCGCGGATCGGCATCTGCATTTGATCGCGTTCGTCGCCCACCAATATTACACCCTGCAGGACAACCTGGTCGCGACGCTCCTCAGTTCGGTCAAGGCGGCGGAAAACACCGCGGCGCGCGAGCACAAGGATTGGTGTTACGCCGAGCGCAAATCCCAAGCCGCCAAACTGAAGGCGCGGATCGCGGCCTTCGAAGCACACTTCAAAACCGCCATGGCGACGTTAAAGCAGGTCTTCGACGCGAGGGACCTCAGCGACTCCGAAAAGCTCGCGAGCCTGGAACTGCTGCTGTTCCCCGCCGATGCCTCTCCCGTGCTCTCCGACGAGATCCTGCGCGGCATGAAGGAAGACGCCGACATCACTGGCGACGACGGCGCGCAGTACTACAAATTTCTGGAGGGCAAGTCGCGGCGCCTGCAAAATCGGGCGGCGGGCGTCTTAAAAACGCTATCGTTCCAGGCGGAGACCCACGTCAATCCGCTGTTCGCCGCGCTCGACCATTTTCAAAAGTGCGGCGGCGCCATCACCAAGACGGCGCCGGTCATGTTTCTCGACCCGGCGGAACGGGCAGCCGTCGGCGCCGGGGACGCGTTCAGACCGTCGCTATACAAGGTGCTGCTGTTCCAGCGCGTCGCTCAGGCGATCAAATCGGGCAGCATCAACCTGTCGCACTCCATCAAATTCCGGCCGTTGGACGGCTACATGATCGGCGCCGATCGCTGGCGGCAGGAGCGGGACGAGCTGTTGGCTCAAGCCGGCATGACCGCGTTCTCCAGCCCCACGGAGGTTCTCAAGACGTTGGAGGCCGCCTTGGCCGACCAATTCGCCAAGACGAACTGCAATATCGAGGCCGGCGCCAACGCGCACGTCAAACGCATGCCGTCCGGCCACCTCTCGCTCAAAACGCCCAAGAAGGACGACGCCGATTCCGAGACCTTGTCGCGGTATTTCCCCCAGCGACACTTCGTGCCGCTCACCGAAATCCTCGGAACGATCGACGGCGCGACGGGCTTTTCCGAGAGTCTGACCCATCTTCGGCGCCAATACGCCCGGCCGGTTCAGCGCGCGGTGCTCTTCGCCGGCGTCATCGGCATGGGCTGCGGAATCGGCCTGCGCAAAATGGGCCGGATCTCCGGCGAGATCAAAGAGGACGCCCTGGAGCACGCGGCGGACTGGCACTTCTCCCACGAGAACATCGTGGCCGCCAACGACCGGATCGTCGCCGTCATGGACGGCCTGGACCTCCCCGAGGTCTATCGCCGACGGAGCGGCCAGACCCACACCGCCAGCGACGGCCAGAAATTCGAGGTGACGGCGGACTCACTGGAGGCCAATCGATCATACAAATATTTCGGCAAAGGCCAGGGCGTCAGCGCCTACACCTTCGTCGATAGCCGCAGTTTCCTCTGGTATTCCACGGTCTTCAGCGCCGCCGAGCGCGAAAGCGCCTACGTCATCGACGGGCTCATGCACAACGACGTCGTCAAATCCGACATCCATTCGACCGACACCCACGGCTACTCCGAGGCGGTTTTCGGGGTGACCCATTTCCTCGAAATCGCCTATGCGCCGAGGATCAAGTCGCTCAAGCGCCAGACCCTGTACGCCTTTCGCTCGATGCCGCAGCAGGATCGAAAGACCTGGGCGGTCCAACCGCAAAAATACATCGACGAAGCGGTCGTCCGCGACCACTGGGAGGACATTCTGAGGTTGGTCGTCACCATCAAATTGAAGCAGGCCACGGCCTCCGACATTTTCCGGCGGCTGAATTCCTACTCCAAGCAGAACACCCTCTACACCGCGCTCAAAGCCTTCGGCCGGATCATCAAGACCCTCTTCATCCTGCAGTATATCGACGATGTCGCCCTGCGCATGGCGATCGAAGCGCAACTGAACCAGGTCGAGCTGGCCAATCGGTTCACGCGCGCCGTCGCCGTCGGCAACCCGCGGGAGTTTGCCTACGCACACCAGGACGACCAGCAGGTCGCGGAGGCATGCAACCGGCTCATCAAGAACGCCATCATCTGCTGGAACTATCTCTATCTCGAGATGCGCCTCAGATCGGCGGACCCCGCTCAGCGAAAGGTTCTGCTCCTCGCCGTCAAGACTCACTCGCCCATGTCCTGGGCCCACATCAACCTGCTCGGCGAATACGATTTCTCCGACGCGAAGCTGACCGACAGCCACGGAATCCTTCCCCTAAATTGAGGCTGCAAAATCTATCCAATTTTGGGGGGACGAAAAGTCAGAATTCCCTATATGCTGCAATGAGTTCCCGGAATTCCTATGTCGCCAAACGTACCTTTGCCGGGACGAACCCTTTATGGTGACGTCCCTGGGAGCGGTCGTGGCTGCGCAGGAAGGTGGTATCGAGGCTGAGGTCGATCCGCTCGCTCCTCTCGGCGGCACCGGCAGAATTCGCCATTTCGGCCAGTGCGGCAGTGCCAGCTGCCGCCAAAGTCGCGCGCCGGATGCGTTCGGGGTGAGATTGCCTGCCAGCGGAAACAGCTCGGCGAGGAAGCCTGCGGCATAGCGATAGCTCATCCATGCTCCCAGGCGCGCCAGCAGGGCGGGCAGGCCTTCGGAACCGGTCCCGGTCTCATCGGCAAGCAGGTCGCGCCGCGTGCCTGTCCGCCGGTCGAGCAACCGTGGCACGCGAACCGCCAGGGTGCCGAACAGCGTGGGAACATTGCGCCGGCGATAGTCCTTGAGCCGGATCTGCGGATTGGCCCTGCACAGGTCGAGCGCCTTTGCCCGCAACGCCTCTTCGCGCAGCCCGGCGCAGGCGTGCTGCACGGTCGCAACCATCGCATGGACCGTCGCCCGCGGCAGGGCGAAATCGTTCAGCGATTGCGGTGCCTCCACCGGACCAAGATCATAGACCACCATCCGCCGGTCGCCCGCCACAATCTCAACCCGAATGTCCATCGCCCTGCTCCACCTTTTCCAGCGAGGTGGATCATGACAGCGAGCAGCACCTTGCGCAGCTACCCCCAACTTTGTGACGGTCCCGTTGTTTTGGCTAGCCGGGGCGGAGATTGTAGTCGATGCGGATCCTCACCCAGGTCCCAACGAGGGAACGGCCGCCGACACGCGGCGGGCGCACTCGGAACTGGTAGGCCGCGGCCAGCACCGAGCGGGCGATGTTCGAACCTCGGGGTGATTCCTCCAGCGCGACGCAATCCTCCACCCGGAATTCCTCGACCGTCCGGCAGGCGATCAGGGCCCAGCCAGGTCCGCTCGCCGTCGAGAGAAAGCCTGCCAGTTCATCCGGATAAGGTCGCCGATACCAGGCAGCAGCGTAGAGCGGCTCGCCGTTCGGCGCAGTTCCGACCAGCTGGGTGTCCGCCGTAGCGGCGCGGTCGGAGGGTCCTAGCACCGGCCCCTGCACCGAGCCCAGATCCCGGTCCGGCGTCGGGCGCGGTTCTGGCCGGCTTGGTGGCGCGACGATGACAGGGGCTGCCTGCTCGCGCGGCAATGAGATGGTGGCAGGCGCGCTCGGTACCGGCTCGACCGCCACAACCGCCTCGTCTACCTTGTCTGGCACAGCATCCACTGCCGGGCTATCGGCGGCGCTCGGCTGCGCCGGTTCCTCGGTGGGCTCAGGCTCGTCAGCCGGTGCATCCGGCGATGAGCTCGCCTCGAAAGTGGTGAGCGTCGTGGCGGGGCGCCTGGGGGAGAAATTGGACGCTCCCAGCGACAGAAGCAGCAGGAGGATCAGCGCCTCCAGGGTCAACGCCGCGGCGATCCCGACCGCACGGCGGCCGAACCCCGCGCGGACTCGCTCGATCAGCGTCGCCGTCGATGTGTCGAACACTTGCAGCAGGAACCTCAATCAGCGAGCCGCCTCAACTCGCAGCAGCGTTCTCGCGGGCACGCATCAGGCACGGCAGCCATAGCTGCGTGCCACTAGTTTGGCGAGGCGTCGTTCTGGCAAGCGATGCCACTCCCCTTGGCGTACGGCTCACCGTAAGCGACAAAACTCGAGGCCCGCTCCTGACCCTGCGGTTCTTTCGTTCGGTGCTGACCAGATTGCCGCCGCATTGGGCACGACCCGGTCGGAAAACGCTGCTTCGATTTCGGCCCTGGCTGTTGGAAGGGCGGCGACCGGGTTGCAGATGGGGCTGCTGGTGTAATCAGCGCGAAGCGTCAGGTCTGTTGGACAAACTCGTAGGGAACGGAGGGTAAGGCGGAGAGACGTAGGGCTGGTGTGGGCTGGGCGCTTCAACGGGTTTAGCACAGTGTTCATGACGGCATACGTCACGGAACGTTTCGCTGCCCCCGTCATAGGCTGGTTAGAGGGGAGCCATGAGAACCAAGCTGTTCGGACTTGTTGGTCTGGTGTTGGCTATGCGGCTGTTCGCGAAGCTCGCATCCAGCAGCGCATCTTCGGACGACGCTGAAGGGCGGCGCAGGACGTCCCCACCCCCAACTTTGGACGGTCCCGTGAATCTTGATATAAGTCATTGATTTGGCGTAGCTGAGCTTTTCTGCTCGCTCGGCCGACCTTTCAGTTGAAACGAAGAGGCAGGACGGCGCCACGAATCTGTAATCTGCCAAAGCTAGGCGCACGGCGAGATTTACATTCGGAGGCAGCGAAGAGCGCGGCGTCCGATCCGGGGGGATCCGCCGATGCTGAAAATTTCTGACCTGGGTCTATCAGACCGCTTGAGCCTGTTCCGTCGGCCGAACGGTCTCGTGACGGCGATGCTCGCAGGCCTGGCGGCGATGGCTCCGGCAACCGCTCTCGCCGGGCCCGCGCAAGGCCGCAAGGCGGTGCTTGAACGGCGTCTTGCCGGGCCCGACGGGGCTATCATGGTTATCGCCCACCGGGCTTGCTGGATCGGGACTTCGGAAAACAGCGTCGCCGCGATCGAGGCATGTATCGCTGCCGGAATCGATATGGTCGAACTTGACGTGCGCTCAACCCGCGATGGTGTCCTCGTGCTCATGCATGATGCGACGGTAGACCGCATGACAGACGGGACTGGGCAAATTGCCGATCTTACCTGGGCGCAGTTGCGCGAACTGCGTCTCCGTGCCGACCGCGGCAACGGCACCCCGTTAACCGCCAACCGCATTCCCACCTTTGAGGAGGCGCTGCAGGTGGCGAAAGACCGGATCCTCATCAATATCGATGCCAAGACGCCGCTGACCGATAAAGTCCTCGCCGCCGTCGAGATTGCCGGTAGCCGCGAACAGGTGTTGTTCAAGGCCGAGGCTTCTGTTGATGCGGTTCGTGACGAGGCGCCTTGGGTCGATGCAGTGCGCTTTCAGCCGATCCTGCGTGAACCCGATATCCGCAGGGAGCCTGAGGAGGCAATTTCCTCTTATGATGGGGTCGCACCCGTCAGCTACGAGATCGATATCAAGAATCAGGGCTTCACGGCGATCCTGGCCCCTCTAATCCGCGAGCGCTGCGCACGTTACTGGGTCAATTCACTCGCCGGGCGGGCCTACGACGACGTTGTTGCGGTGCGTGACCCTGATCGCGTGTGG
>NZ_JACIYP010000260.1 GCF_014359905.1 Hoeflea sp.
TTCTGCTATAAAACGGCCGGACCGGGCAACCCGAGTCCCTGATGCAATCGGGGATATGTCATGGCGGACTTGGGCAGCGCCCTCACAAGATCCGATTCCAGCGCGTGGCGCATCGCTTGCAGTCGCGAGTTCGCTATTCGAATGCTCGCCGAACTGCCGAAAATCACGCGACAAGCCATGAGTGAGGTCAGCGCTGAGCTGGGCCTGAGCCGATCGCGGATCTTCGAATTGGTCGCCCGCTATCGCGAGTCCCCGGTGACGAGTTCGCTGCTGGATCAAACAGACGGGTATCCCAAAGGCCGGCGGCGTCTTGCACCCGAACTCGATCAACTTATCGCCAATCAGATTGAGCAATTCTACCTGACCCGTCCGAAGCCGAATGTCGCGCAACTCGTCCGCAATATTCGGCATGCCTGCCATGAACAGGGCCTGCCGTTGCCGGCGCGCAACACGATTAAAGCGCGCATCGCCACAATCGAGCGAAACCGCCTGGTCAAAGCTCGCGACGGGCCCAAGGCCGCAGCTGACCGATACCGCCCAGTGGTCCAGTCATACACTGCGGATTTCCCGTTGCAGGTGGTCCAGATGGATCACACGCCCGCCGACGTCATCATCGTCGATGAACATTTCCGAAAACCTCTATGCCGCCCGATGCTGACGCTGCAGGTCGATGTGGCGACAAGGACCATACCCGGCTTTTACATCTCGCTTGAGCACCCATCCGCCACCTCGGTGGGCATGGCCATCCGGCACGCGGTCCTGCCGAAGACCAACTGGCTGCAAGAGCGGGAAGTCACGATCGATTATCCTGTCTGCGGTATCCCGGACGTGCTGCATCTCGACAATGCCCGGGAGTTCCACTCTCGCGCGCTCCAACGCGGCTGCCAGCAGCACGGGATCGAGCTTCAATACCGTCCAAAGCGAACACCGCATTACGGCGGGCACATCGAGCGCTTGATCGGCACGACGATTGGCGAAGTCCACCTTCTTCCGGGAACGACCTTTTCCAACATCCACGACAAAGGCGACTACGATGCAGAGGGCCAGGCGTGCATGACCCTGCGGGACTTCGAGCGCTGGTTCGCCATCCAGGTCGGGGTTTATCACGGCACCATCCATCGCGAGCTCGGCGTTCCCCCACTGACGGCATGGACCGACGCGCTTGGCAACCGACCGTTACCGCTGCGTCTGCCTGCCGATACCGAAGCGTTCCTCCTGGATTTCCTGCCCTTCGAAATGCGCATGGTCCGACGCGAGGGTATTGAACTCTTCCACGCCTTCTATTGGCACGGCACGCTGGCAAACCTCGCCGCCAACCACGATCGCAAGCTTGCGATCAAGTACAACCCCCTCAATCTCTCGACAGTCTATCTCGAGTTGCCCGACGGCGATCACCTGGCCGTGCCGCTGCGTGACCGCCGACGGCCATCCATTACCAAGTTCGAACATGACCTCGCGTTGAAGGCGCTGCGCGAGCGCGGCCGCCAGGCCGTCGATGAGCAGTCACTGTTCGACATGGTCAACCAGCAGCGGCGTATCGTCATCGAAGCGGTGGAGAAGACCAAGGCCGCCCGAAAATCAGCGCAGCGCCTTGCCTACGCCCTGGAAGCCGGCACACCCCAGATTGCCGGACCCGCACAACCCACCTTTCCGGCAGCCGCCGAGCCAGATGAGCCCGAGCCCGTTGTGCCCTTCCAGATTGAGGAACGATCATGACCGACCTCTGCGAGCATCTCTTTCCGGCTTGCCGCGAGCAGGCTGAATTCTCCGATGAGGCCCGCATCGACTGGCTGCGGCGTGACCGCTGGATTTCGCTGCCGCAAGCCGAGGCGGCGCTGGGTCGTCTCGAGGATTTGCTGACCTATCCCCAACGCGGGCGGATGCCTTGTCTGTTGCTGTTCGGCTCGACCGGCATGGGCAAGAGCGAGATCCTCAATCGGTTCGGTGAGCTTCACACGGCCCAATACGACAAGCGCGCGGGCCTGACGACGATGCCGGTCGTGGTGGTGCAAATGCCGCCGCAGCCGACCGAGGAGGAGTTCTACACCGAGCTGTTGCTGGCGATGAACTATGCCGAGTTCAACCTGATGCCATTGCGGACCCTTCGCTCGCTGGCGCGCCGAACCCTGGCGGAATTCGGGACCAAGGTCCTGGTGCTCGACGAGATCGACAAGATGCTGGCAGGCTCACCGCGCCAGCAACGGATCTTCCTCAACACCATTCGCTTCCTGACCAATGACCTGCGCATTCCGATTGTGTGCGCAGGCACCGAGGACGCGCGCATCGCCGTACTCACCGACCCCAACCTGGCCGATCGTTTTGCGGCTGTAGAGCTCACCCCTTGGCGCAACGACCACGCCTTGCGCCAGTTGCTGGCGAGCTTCGCCGGTCTTCTTCCCCTGCGGAGCCCCTCCGATCTCGATACCAGCGCGGTGCGGCAGCGCGTCCTCTCACTCACAGCCGGGGTGACGGGGCGTATCTTTCGACTGATGGAAACCATTGCCATCGCCGCCATTCGCAGCGGTCGCGAGATGATCGACGCCGACAGCTTCGATGAAGATGATCTGTTACTGCCGCTGGTTTCGATGCAGGTCATCGCCGGCACCCAGCGTGCCATGCGCCGCCGGGCGGCATGAGCGCGGACCTTGCGCCCTTCCCCGACGAACTGCTGACTTCCTGGTATGCGCGCCGAAGCCACTACCGCCGGAGCCGTGCAATGGCCGATCCAAAAGCTGTCCCCGACGGCAGGGGGCAATGGCGCCATCCGGACATCCGCCCGACCACCCGGTGGCTCAATGGCGCCGCCCGCATGTTCAACGTCGCGTCGCCGCAACTGGCGGCGAACGGCCTGGCGAAGCGGTATCCTGCGCTGCCGCTCGACTTTCTGGCTTGGGAATGGGCGCCATTCGCAACCGGCCAAGACGACTTGCGATCAGCTTCGCGGCTGAGATTATCATGGTGCAACCGATGCCTCGCGGAAGATTTTGCTGCACGTCGGCCAGCTCATATCCGGCACCATTGGGCGTTGGCCGCCTCGTGCTTCTGCCATCACCATCGCTGGCCGCTTGAGGAGCGCTGCAACGCGTGCAGCGCCTTCAACTGGCAGATCGCCGGATCGGGGTATGTTGAGGATACGTGTAAAATGTTATCACAAGCGCTGTTCGGTGGCACGGACCCGCTTCGTAAGCTCGCCAATGAAGCCCCGTGAGGCCCTTTCCGATATGCTTTTGTGGATCTGACGGACGCTGAGATTGGTTGAACTTGCGAGGGTTTCTATCTCTGCGATCACCGCAGGTCTGACCTTTGGCCGACCAAGCAATTTTCCACGATTCTTTGCCGCTCGCATGCCTGCGGTGACTCGTTCGCTGATGAGCGCCGATTCAAGCTCAGCCATCGCGCTGATAATAGTAAACATGGCCTTGCCCATTGGACTGTCGGTGTCGATCTGATCCTGAACGCTGATAAAGCGCACGGAGAGATGCTTGAACTCCTCAAGGGCGTTCAGAAGATGCTGGGTGCTGCGCGCGAAGCGATCAAATCGCCATACAAGCACGCAATCCAATTCCCGATTGCGCGCCGCCTTCATCAAAGCATTGAGTTGCGGTCGGCCCTCTTTGCGCCCTGATACAGCGATGTCGCAATATTCGCCGATGATAGTTAGCTCGGCGCGCCGGGCGTAATTGTGCAGGTTGTCAAATTGCAGGGCGGGGTTTTGTTCGGACGTGGAGACCCGGACGTAAAGTGCGGTGCGGGTTAATCCCTGATTTACGCGCATTGCTTTTGTCCAGATAAGACTTCATTTACGGACATCGCCTTTGATCTGCGTGTGCCGCAGTTTTCTGCGCTTTTCCTCGAGCTATCGGCAGACCCTTTTTTGGACACAGGATGACCGCCACCGACCGCACTGCTTACCCGCGACTGGACGAACGCATGTCGCGTGCCGAACTGGCCGCCAATTTCACGTTGTCGGAAAGCGAGCATGCGTTTGTTGTTGCTCAGGCGCGGGGCAATGTGAATCGGTTGGCCTTCGCAATCCTGATGAAGGCCCGCCAAGCCTATGGCCTTTTCGTCCATCCCGACGCGCTGTCGGAGACGATTGTGGCACATGTGGCCGAACAGCTGGTGCTTCCGGTTCCATCGCTTGTCGTCACGAGCCGGTTGGGACTGCATCGCTATAGGTCGGCCATTCGCACACATATCGGCGGCGCGCTCTATGATAAAGCGGCGCAGGAGTTGGTCGAAACTACGACGACCCACGCTGCTGCGACAATGAGTGATCCCGCCGACCTCATCAACCGGGCAATCGAGGCGTTGTTCAACGCCCATATTGATCTGCCCGCGTTCAGCACGCTGGACCGCACGGTCAATCGGGTCAGAGCGGCGGTTCATCGCGATATTTTTGCTACT
>NZ_JACIYP010000261.1 GCF_014359905.1 Hoeflea sp.
GTTGGCCGATCCGGTTAATGTGCCGGATCCTCGAGGTTTCAGCCAGCGGCTAATACGCTTGGCGTAACCGCCCGGAAAACGCCCGTGCGCGCGCCAACCGTAAGCGTTCGCCGAGGGCCGCGGCGCAGTGAATTTCAGGCGGCGAGCGCGGTGGTTGGCTTGGCCCAGTTCCACGGCAGCAGCTCGTCGAGGCGGTTGGCCGGATGCTCGGCGATGCGGGCGAGGGTGTCGGCGAGCCAGGCTTGTGGATCGACGCCGTTGAGCTTGGCGGTGCCGATCAGGGAGCACATGACGGCAGCGCGCTGACCGCCGCGATCAGAGCCGCAAAACAGCCACGATTTTCTTCCCAGAGCCACGCCGCGCAGGGGCCGTTCGGCCGCGTTGTTGGTCAGGCAGACCCTTCCGTCATCGAGGAAGCGGGTGAAGGCCGGCCAGCGCCGCAGCATGTAGTGACAAGCCTTGGCCAGGTCGTGGTGGCGCGAGAGCCGGGCCAGCTGCGCGTTCAGCCATTCGTGGAGCTCGGCCATCAGGGGCGCGCTGAGTTCCTGACGGCCGGCGAGGCGCTCGGCCGGGCTCCTGCCGTTGATCGCGCGCTCGACGTCGAACAGCGCGTCGATGCGCTGCACCGCCTCGAGCGCGATCGGATAGATCATGCCGGTGCGCTCGCCACGGCTCTTGTTGCGCGCTGCGCCTTCGATGTCGGCCAGCTCGAAGAACTTGCGCCGGGCGTGGGCGAAGCAGCCAGCTTCGAGCACCGGTCCGGGATCGCGCCCTTCGCGATAGAGCTCGCCATAGCCGCCATAGGCATCGGCTTGCAGGATGCCGGACCAGCTGGCGAGGTGCGCCCGGGGATGCTCGCCGCGCCGGTCGCGCGAGTAGTGGAACAAGGCGGCCGGCGGATCGGCGCCGGCGAACGGCCGGTCGTCGCGCACGTAGACCATAATCGGGCAGTATCGGTCTTGCCCTTGGCCATGACCGGCACGGTGGTGTCGTCGCCGTGCAGGCGCTCGGCGGCGAGGACGTGAGCTTCGGTTAGCCGGTGAGCGGCATCAGCGCGAAGGTCGCCGCGCCGACCTGGTCGGCCAGCGTCGAGGTGCTGAGCGGCACGCCCTCGCGGGCGAAGCGCTCGGCCTGGCGATTGAGTGGCTGGTGCTGGCCATACTTCTCGAACAGCAGCATGGCGAGGAAGCTCGGACCGGCCCAGCCGCGCGGCACGACATGGAACGGCGCCGGCGGCTGCGTGATCTTCTCGCAGTCGCGGCAGGAGAACCTCTCGCGCACGGTCTGGGGGACCTTCCACGCCCTCGGGATCACCTCGAGGGTCTCGGTGACATCCTCGCCGAGCTTCGACAGCCGGGTGCCGCCGCAAGCCGGGCACGAGCACGGCGCCGGGATGACCACGCGCTCGCGCGGCAGGTGCTCGGGGAATGGCTTGCGCGCCGGCCGCTTGCGAGAAAACGCCGCGACACTGGTTGTCTTGGCCGCCGCCTTCTCGGCGGCGAGCTCGTCCTCGCTGGCGCTCGCTTCCAGTTCCTCGAGCTGCAGCTCCAGCTGGTCGAGCAGGCGCCGGCTGCGCTCGGCGCTCGGGCCGTACTGCTCGCGCTTGAGCTTGGCGATCTGCAGCTTGAGATGGGCGATCAGCGCCTCGGTGGCCGAGGCTCGGGCCTTGGCGGCAGCGAGCTCCGCACCCATGGAGAGCACCAGCGCCTTGAGCGCGGCGACGTCATCCGGAAGGGGCGAAACGGCGGCTTCCACAGCGAAAATGAATCACCGTCCTCCCGCAGGCGCAAGACGAAAATGCACGTCCCAGAGAGAAAATCCGAGCCTAGCCCGCACTCGCCGGGCGCCAGCTGTACTGCGGGTTCCTCCAGTCGATCCCCTCGAGCAGGCAGGCGAGCTGGGCATGGGTCAACGACACCACGCCGTCCTTGGCAGAGGGCCACACGAACCGCCCCTTCTCGAGCCGCTTGGCGTAGAGCGACATGCCCATCCCGTCATGCCAGATGATCTTCACCAGCGATCCGCTGCGCCCACGGAAGACCCAAAGGTCACCCGCGAATGGATCGCGCGAAAAATGATGCTGCACCATCGCCGCCAGCCCCTGCATGCCCTTCCGCATGTCGGTGTGGCCCATGGCGATCCACACCCGCGCGCCCGAGGGGATCATCGCAGCCCCTTCAGCGCCGCCGCCGCCAAACCCGGCGGAGTCGACGCAGCAATGCTCACCCGGCCACCGCCTGGCAGATCGATCACGATCGCGGCGATGGGATCGGATGCTGGTTCAGGCGGTTCGTCCACCAGCACCGCCGGCATGAAAACCGATTCCGCCTGGCGTCGCGCCGCCCGCCGCCACTGGTAGATCAGGCTGCGGGCAACGTCATACCGCCGCGCCACGTCGCAGACCCTTGCGCCTGACTGGAACGCTTCCGCCAGGATCCGCTGGCGCTGCTCATCAGTAACCGTCCGATTGTTACCGCGATGTTTGTGCCTTGAAGCGGGCGGCGAGTTCGGGATCGTCGACGAAGTCATCGAGGAACTGGTGCCAGGACTTGGTCGTGAGGCGGGCCTGGCTGAGCATGTCGGTAAGTTCTTCGATGCCGTGATCGGTTAGCGCGGTGATGGCCTCGTCGGGCCCGATGCAGACGCTGATGATGTTTCCGTAAGTCAGGTTATCGTCATTTGAGACGATGGCTTTCAGCAATTCTGCGTCCTCGTCAAGGATGCTGGCGACATAGTCGAGGGTGAGGACGTGCGTGACCGCGGCCATCAGGCGGCCAGTGCTCGCGGGAGAGTCAGCGGTGCCCAATTCCAGGGCAGCAATTCGTCGATCCTGTTGATCTTGTGATCATGGATGCGATTGAGCAGGTCGGTGATGTAGGCTTGGGGATCGAGGCCATTCATTTTGGCGCTTTCGATGAGCGTCATGGCGCGGGCAAGGGTTTCGGCGCCGGTTGCGGAGCCGGCGAACAGCCAGTTTTTCTTGCCGAGACATATGGGCCTGACGGCGCGCTCGGCGGCATTGTTGTCGATGGCGACGCGGCCATCGTCGAGAAACAGGCTGAACGCGTGCCAGCGGCCGAGGGCATAGCGAAAGGCCTTGGCAAGATCGCTTTTGCCCGGGATCCGGGTGAGCTGCGTCTCGGCCCAGGCATGCAGGGCCTCGAGCCGGGGCTTGCTCAGTTCCTGGCGCACGTCCCGACGGATATCGGCAGACTTGCCGGCGATCTCGCGCTCAATGTCATATAGCTGCCCGATACGCTCGAGCGCCTCGTGTGCGATCTCGGATTTTTGGGACGTCCAGATGTCGTGGAAATCGCGTCGCCAATGGGCAAAGCAGGCTGCTTCCCGGAAACGCGGGCTCCCATCCGCGCTAGGTTCGTAGAGCTTCGCATAGCCTTTGTAGGCATCGGCCTGGAGAATGCCGCTTGCATTGCAAAGTTGGTCCTGGACGTGCTGCGCATTCCAGTTGGGCGCATAGCGATAGACGACCCCGGGCGGCGCGGCACCGGCCCAGGGGCGCTGATCACAGACATATGCCCAGATCCTGCCTTGCTTGACGCCTTTGCCGATACCTTTGGCACGCCGTTCCGGGGCCAGCACGCGGATGGGCGTGTCGTCGGCGTGCAGGATATCGCTGTCCAGGACCGATGCCTCGATCCGGTCGATTACGGGCTGCAGGATCCGCATCGAGTGGCCGCACCAGTCGGCGAGCGTGCTGCGCGGAATATCGGCGCCCATGCGCGCGAGGATCTCGTTTTGCCGGTACAACGGCAAATGGTCGTCGAACTTGGAGACCAGCACGTAGGCGAGGAGGCTTGCGCCGGCCATGCTGCCGGGGATCGGGCGGCTGGGGGCCGGCACCTGGACCATCTTCTCGCAGCAGCGGCAGGACTTCTTCGGGCGAGCGACCTCGATGACCTTGAGCTTTGCCGTGATCATCTCGATGATCTCGCTCACGCCTTCACCCACGAGGCGCAGGTCGCCCCCGCAATCCGGGCAGGTGCTGCCGGGATCGAGTTCTTGGCGTTGGCGCGGCGTGTCCGCCGAGACACGCGGACGCCGGGACGGACGCGACCTGGAGCTGGCGTCGGCGGGAGCAACCGCGTCGGGATCATCCCGGTCGCTTGCCACGAGACCCTGTTGGGCGACGGAAACGAGCATGTCCTCGAGCGCAAGCTCGAGTTGCGCGATCTCGCGCTCGATCTTCTCGGAGGACTTGCCAAAGGCCTGCTTCTTGAGCTTGGCGATCTGTAAACGAAGCGCCTGGACAACCAGATCATGGGCGCGCAGCGTCGTCGTCAGCTTCGCGTTCTGAGCCTGCAACTCGGCGATCATCGCCTGGAG